>NZ_JAXDPY010000213.1:0-21675 GCF_034668105.1 Paraburkholderia sp.
ATCAGCGTTTCAAGCTGCCGGATTTGCCGGTCGCATGCGCCAAACGCCGACAGGGCGAGTTTTTCATACTGAAGCGCATCAACAGGCGGGCGTGATGCTGTTTGATTCTTCTTAATGGGTTTGCTCATGGTGCGATTTCCGGTGTGTTCCTGAACTTCCCGAACACTCGCCAACAAACAGATGGGGTGAGCGGGCACGTAGCGAGTTTGAGAGACCGGCGGTAGTTCAAACCGGCGGGCCTTTCGACCCACTCACTGCGGCCCGCCCTCTGAATGGACGTGCTGAAGCAAGCACACAACCCACAAATGCAGGTTATGCGAACTACCGTTCGGGCTCTCACACCCGGCCGCTTTCTCTCACGGCAAACAGAAAACTAAATCACCCGTTTTTCGAGACGATCAACCACACAGGCTAAATGCGCGAGCTATGACCAATCTTTACATTCGGGTCAATGTGGCATCGACTCACCACCCAACCACGATCAACGCATCGCACACCGACGACCACACAAAGACATCTAAAGCATCGTCCTCACATGCCAAAGCTCAGGAAACAAAACCACATCCAGCATCTTCCGCAGATAAGGCGCGCCACTCGTCCCGCCTGTACCTTGCTTGAACCCAATAATCCGCTCGACCGTCGTCACATGCCGAAACCGCCACTGCCGAAACGCATCCTCGAGATCGACCAACTCCTCCGCCATCTCATACAACTCCCAATGCTGCGAAGGATTGCGATACACCTCCAACCACGCAGCCTCAACCGAAGCATCGTGAGTAGTAGGCTGCGTCCAATCCCGCTCCAACCTCGACGGTGAAATCTCAAACCCACGCCGAGCGAGTAACCGCACAACTTCATCATAGAAGGAAGGCGCTTGCAGCGAAGCCGTCACCTCGGCAAGCACATCCGGCCGATGCGCATGCGGCTTGAGCATCTGCTCATTCTTATTGCCGAGCAGAAACTCGATCTGCCGATACTGATAAGACTGGAACCCGGAAGAGCTACCCAGATAAGGCCGCATCGCCGTGTACTCGGACGGCGTCATCGTCGCGAGAACGCTCCATGCCTGAACCAATTGCTCCATGATTCGCGACACGCGCGCGAGCATCTTGAACGCCGGCGGCAACTCATCGCGATGCACCGCCTTCAGCGCCGCGCGCAACTCGTACAACGCGAGCTTCATCCACAACTCGCTTGTTTGATGCTGAATGATGAACAGCATCTCGTTGTGATCCGGCGACAAAGGATGCTGCGCATCCAACACCGTCCCCAGCGACAGATAATCGCCGTAACTCATCGACTCCGAAAAATCGAGTTGCGCGTCGTGCCAGCCATCGCCGGAATCGGAAGCCGAGGGAGCAGGGGATGCAGCGGACCCAGCCGACCCTCCCGGAGCAGCCCCACTCCCATACCCAAACGGACACCCCTGCGCCAGCTTCTCTTCCGGCAGACCCGGGGTTTGCATGTGATCGGTCATCGCGTGCTCCTCAGGTCACAGCGCCGCGAGCGGCAAACTCAGGCGCCCGCCAGGTCTCTTGCGCCAGCACCTCGCGCAACGTCTCCACCGCATCCCACACATCGACAAAACGCGTATACAGCGGCGTAAAGCCAAACCGCAACACACGCGGCTCGCGATAATCACCGATCACGCCACGCGCGATCAACGCCTGCATGACTTCATAACCATGCGGATGCTCGAAGCTCGCATGCGAACCACGCTGCGCATGCTCTCGAGGCGTCACGAGTGTCAGCGGAAACTCGCTGCAACGCGCCTCGACCAGTTCGATAAACAAGTCGGTCAGTGCCAGCGACTTCGTGCGGATCGTCTGCATATCGGTTTGCAGGAACACGTCGAGCCCGCATTCGACCATCGACATCGACACCATCGGCTGCGTGCCGCACAAAAACCGGCCAATGCCGTCATCGGGCTGATACGCGGGATCCATTTTGAACGGCGCGCGATGACCCCACCATCCGGACAACGGTTGCGAGAAATCGTTTTGATGGCGCTTGGGCACCCATACGAATGCCGGCGAACCCGGACCGCCATTCAGATATTTATACGTGCAGCCCACCGCGTAATCCGCGTCGACGCCATTGAGATCGACCGGCACCGCACCCGCCGAATGCGCAAGGTCCCACAGCGCGAGCGCGCCCTTGTCGTGGATCAGCCTGGTCAGCGCGGCCATGTCGTGCATATAGCCGGTGCGGTAGTTCACATGCGTGATCATCACGATCGCGGTGTCGTCGCCGATCGCGGCAGGCAGCTCGGACGGATCGTCGACGAGGCGCAATTCATACCCACGGTCGAGCTGTTCGATCAGCCCTTGTGCGATGTACAGATCGGTCGGGAAATTCGAACGCTCGGAGACGATCACGCGACGCTTCGGATCGCGCGCATTCGCCACCCGCACAGCGGCGGAGAGCAGCTTGAAGAGGTTGATCGAAATCGTATCGGTGACAACCACTTCGTTGTCCGCCGCACCGATCAGCGGCGCTAGCTTGTTGCCGAGCCGGCGCGGCAGTTCGAACCAGCCGGCATTGTTCCAGCTGCGGATCAGGCCTTCGCCCCACTCGGCGGCGATGACGGTTTGCGCGCGTTGCGCGGCGGCGGCCGGCGGCGCACCCAGCGAATTGCCGTCGAGGTAGATGGTGGTCGATGAGAGCGCGAACCGGTCGCGCAGCGGCGCGAGCGGGTCGGTGCTATCCAGCGCCAAGGCTTCTTCACGGGTGTTCATGATGGTCCTGTCAGTCAGATCGAGGAATTCGGTGGATGCGGTGAATGTGTGATGCAGTTTGCTGAGGAGCGGCCATGGGCCATGGGTCGTCAGCCGTCAGCGGGATTCGGGCAGCGCGCGCAATATGGCACGCACGGGGCTCGCGTCGAGCGTGGTCAGCTTGAGCGGCAGCGCGATCAGTTCGTAGTCGCCGGGTGCGACAGCGTCCAGCACGATGCCTTCGAGGATCGCCATGCGATGTGCGCGAATCCGGTGGTGCGCGTCCATCGTCTTCGATTCCTGCGGGTCGAGGGAGGGCGTGTCGATGCCGATCAGTTTCACACCGTTGGCCGCGAGCAGATCGATCGTTTCGGGCGCCACTGCGCAGAACGCGCTGTCCCATGCCGCAGTCGGCGCGTTTTCGTAAGTTCTTAGTAAGACTCGGGGTGGCAGGTCGTCGAGCGCGCCGATCAGGTGTTGTGGCGTCACAACAGGCGAAGCGCCGATGCAATGAATGACGCGGCAGCGTCCGAGGTACGCTTCGAGCGGCACCAGACCGATTGCCGCGCCGTCGGCATCGTAGTGAAGCGGGGCATCGGTGTGGGCGCCGGTGTGGGGCGACAGCGTCAGCCGTGCGACGTTGACGGGCGAGCCCGCCTCCATGCGCCACACGCGTTCTATGCCCACCGGCGTATCGCCGGGCCAGACGGGCGTCGAGGTATCGACGGCGGGGGTGATGTCCCAGAGTGTGTCCATGTCTCCATCGGCAGATTGTCTCTATCCGGGAATGATAGGTGGCCTGCGGCGAAATGTGATTGCGAAAAAATCTCCTTCTAAGCCCTGTCTTGGAACATAATTTGATTCAAATGGGAAAGGGAGACCGAATATGAACGCGATCTCGCTCGACGCCACCGATTGCCGTATGTTGACGGTGCTTCAGCAAGAAGGACGGATCAGCAATCTCGACCTGGCGGAGCGTATTTCGCTTTCGCCGTCGGCCTGTCTACGACGCCTGCGCCTGCTCGAAGAGCAGGGCGTCATCGAACATTACCGCGCGTGTCTGAACCGCGAAGTGCTGGGCTTCGAACTGGAAGCGTTCGTGCAGGTGTCCATGCGCAACGACCAGGAGAACTGGCACGAGCGTTTTGCGGAAGCGGTGCGGGATTGGCCGGAAGTAGTCGGCGCATTTGTCGTGACCGGCGAAACCCATTATCTGCTGCGGGTGCTCGCCCACAATCTCAAACACTATTCGGATTTCGTGCTGCAACGCCTCTATAAGGCGCCAGGCGTGATGGATATTCGTTCGAATATCGTGCTGCAAACGCTAAAGGAAGATTCCGGCGTGCCGGTTGCGCTAGTGACGAAAACCAGCGGCCACAGCGCATCGCATAACTGACTGCGAGCGGCGGGTCGGCTTGCGTTGGCTTGTACGTTGGCGCGTTGCACAGCGCAGTTTCTGGCTGTGCTTGCGGGCGCTGTCAAAACGCCGGCGCCGCGCCGCGTTCAGAGCGGTTTGAGTCCGTGGAACAGACCGTTCTGAAAGACCAGCGGCGCGATGTCCGCGGCATTCTCGTGAACGCCGCAGCGCTCCACTTCACCGACGAAAATCACGTGGTCGCCTTCTTCATAGCGACTGCGGTTATGGCATTCGAACCAGGCCAGCGCACCGTCGAGCACCGGCATGCCGGTGTCGCCCTCGGCGTGCGACACACCTTCGAAACGGTCGCCCTTCACAGTGGCAAAGCGTTTGCACAGATCGAGTTGCGACGCGGCCAGCACGTTGACCACGTAGTGGCTATTCGTCCGGAACACCGACATCGACGCCGAGCGGCTAGCGAGACTCCACAGCACCAGCGGCGGATTGAGCGAAACCGAATTGAACGAGCTGGCCGTAATGCCGATCAATTGGCCGGACGCTGCACGCGTTGTAATGACGGTGACGCCGGTGGCGAATTGACTAAGCGCCTGTTTGAAGGCGAGCTGGTCGAAATTGGGCGGGCTGGCGCGCTTCATTGGGCGGAAGTCCCGGAGCCGAGCCAGTTGAACCCCTGGCTGAACTCATCGCGCGTGCGGTTGGAAACAAATGATTCGAAAGTCATAGTGAAAATCGTCGATTTGTCCCAATTTTAACTGCAATCGCGGTGGACTGGCCGCGACCCCTGCCGGCTAGTGGAAAAACCGCTAAGCTGGAAAGTCCCGGTTGCGGAATGTGTGTTGCTGTTTAGCGGAACCGGCGTCCGCCGACTATCAGTATCAAGGAGCAAGCAGCATGAGTCAGACAGGCGAAGTCGCCACCCTCGGTGGCGGGTGTTTCTGGTGCCTCGAAGCGGTGTATCTGGGCGTCGAAGGCGTGAACTCGGTGGAGTCGGGCTATGCGGGTGGCCAGACCGAACGGCCGACCTATGAACAGGTGTGCGATGGGGTGACGGGTCACGCGGAAGTCGTGAATGTCGACTTCGATCCGGCGAAGATCAGCTATCGCGAGATTCTCGATATTTTTTTCGCGATCCACGATCCGACCCAGTTGAACCGGCAGGGCAACGACGTGGGCACGCAATACCGCTCGGTGATTTTCACGCATTCCGATGCCCAGCGTGAATCGGCGTTACAGGCGATTCGCGAGATCGGCGAACAGCAGATTTACGACGGCCAGATCGTCACCCAGGTGCTGCCGCTCGACGGCAACTACTGGCCGGCCGAAGCGTATCACCAGAATTATTTCGCGCAGCATCCGAATCAAGGGTACTGCTCGTTCGTGGTGGCGCCGAAGGTCGCGAAGTTTCGTCAGAAGTTTGCGCATCGGATCAAGGCAAGCTGAGTGGTTTGCGGTTGGGCGCGGCGAGGCCTAGGCCGGCTCGTCGCGTTCGTAGCCTTCGCCGTCTTCCTTCTACCTGCCGTCATCTGGCAACGGCGGCTCTTGCTGATGCTCGTGTTCGTGTTCGTGAGCAAGCCGCGCATACGCTTCAATAATCGCCCTTGCCAGTTCCACGCAGCTTAACGGCGCCGAGCCTTCCGCCTTGTTATTGATCGCGATCACCACCGGCTGGCCGGCCAGCGCATAGCGCGCGGCCAGTTCGGCGAGCGCGGCGCGGGTCGACGGGTCTTGGTCGACCAGTTGGTTGAACGGCTCGTACTTGGCCTTTGCCTGCTCGTATTTGAAGCCGCCGTGCAAACTCCAGCGCACGATCAGCGGACCGGCCGGTTCGCCGTCCAGCAGCGCGAGCGCCGCCGCCTGACGCAGCGGGTCCGGCATGCGCGCATGAATCCCCACGCAATACCTTACGCCCGCCGTTTTCAGCGTGCGGATGAAGCGCGGCGTGAGCAAACTCGCATCGCGGATTTCGATCGCGTAGCACGTGCCGTCAGGCAGCCTGGGCAACGCCAACAGAAATTCGGCGAGGCGTTCGATGAACACCGCCGGTTGCGCGAGCATCTGGTCGGGCAACGGCGAGAGCTGGAACACCAGCGCGCCGGCTTTCGCGCCGAGGCCTTCGAGGCATGGCGTGACGAATTCGTCGATCGCTATTTGTGCGTTCAGGAAGCAGGGGTTCAGCGAGACCGGCTCGCCGCGTTCGGCGCGCACGGTGGCGTCTGTGATCGTCATCGGCGCTTTGACGATGAAGCGGAAGTGCGCCGGCACTTGCTGCGCGTAGCGCAAGTATTCGGTGACAGTGAGCGCCTGGTAAAACGACCGGTCGATGCTGACCGTTCTGAGCAGCGGATGCGCGCCATAAGCTGTCAGACCTTCGCGCGAGAGTTTGCTATTGCTGTAGTCGTCGCCGTACACGATGCCGTTCCAGCCCGGAAACGACCATGTCGATGTACCGAGGTGCACCTGTGGCGGCAAGTCGGCGGCGAGCGCCAGGAGTTCGGGAGAGGGCGGGGCGGCGAGAACGTCGCGGGTACGGCGTTTCTTCGGCGTATTGTTGGTCGCGGTCGCTGCGTTGGCTGCGGTCTCGGTATCGGTTTGAGATCGCACCGGCGCATTGTCTTCCTGCCAGAGCATAGTGGCACCGCTTGCCTTTGTGCGTGGCTCACGACCCCGTTCAGCCTGAACCACGGCAGCGAGCGCCTGCGTTGCCGCCGAGCTTCCCGCTGCGACGCCGGTAGCTGCTTCAGCTCCGGCAATCCCGCGCTGCGCCTTTGCACCCGCATCCGCCTTCGATGATACCGCCGGCGTTTCCACCGGCATCCCGAACAGATCGAACTGCACGACGGCGTCCGCCTGCGCGTCATGCTCGCCGCTCACCGGCTGTTCAACTGCGCTCGTCCCGCTCTGGTCCATCGATGTTCGACCCGCTGTTTAAGGTTTGCGCCGCGTCGCCCCGCTCATGCAATGCATGCACCGGGCACGCGGCGACGGCGACTCGCCGCGGCGCAACCGTATCACAACGTTTTGTCGTACATATAGCGGCGCGACCACGGCAAGGTTTTTGCGCTGCGGCCGGCTTTGCGGCACACCACCTGGTAGATCGAGACGTCGTCGGTTTCGAACGCGTACGCGCAACCGGCGAGGTACACGCGCCAGATGCGGAATTTTTCGTCGTCGACCAGCTTGCGGGCTTCGTCCGCATGCGCCTCGAAGTTCTCTGCCCAGATGTCCAGCGTGTGCGCATAGTGACGGCGCAGGCTTTCCACGTCAACCGCTTCGAGGCCGCCGCGCTGCATGGCTTCAAGCGCGAGGCTGATATGCGGCAGCTCGCCGTCGGGAAACACATAGCGGTCGATGAATTCGCCGCCGCCTAGCGCGGTTTCGCCGCTGTCCGAATCGCTGGACGTGATGCCGTGATTCATGGCGACGCCGTCATCGACGAGCAGATCGCGAATCTTCTCGAAGTAACCCGGCAGATTTTTGCGGCCCACATGCTCGAACATGCCGACGCTGGTGATGCGGTCGAACTGTCCGTCAACGTCGCGGTAATCCTGCAGACGAATCTCGATCTGATTTTCCAGGCCTGCGGCTTTCACGCGCGCCGTGGCGAGATCGAACTGATTCTGCGACAGCGTCACGCCGACACACTTCGCGCCGAACTTCTGCGCCGCGCGCAGAACGAGCGCGCCCCACCCACAGCCGATATCGAGCAGACGCTGCCCCGGTTGCAACTGGATCTTGGTGAGAATGTGGTCGATCTTCTTGATCTGCGCGGTGGCGAGGTCTTCATCGCCATTCTCGAAGTACGCACACGAGTACACCATATTCTCGTCGAGCCACAGCTTGTAGAACTCGTTCGAGACATCGTAGTGGTACTGAATGGCCTTCTTGTCCGACGACTTCGAATGATTGAAGTAGCGCCGCACGCGCGCCAGCTTGCTCGCGCTGGTGACCGTGTTGCGCGCCAGCTGATAGCCGATGTTGATGATGTCCGACAGTTTGCCTTCAATGTCGATCTTGCCCTTAACGTACGCCTCGCCGAGATTGTCGAGGCTCGGTTCGAGCAGATACGGCAGCGCCGTGGCAGTTTTGACGTGTAGCGTGACCTGAGGCGCGGCGAACTGCCCGAAGTCATGTTGCTGGCCGTCCCACAGCACAAGGCGTGCTGGCAGGTTAGCCTTGGTTTTGACGTCTTCCACCCACTGCGCCAGCTTCTTCTCCCAGAACATGTGATTTCTCCGTGTCCGTTGAACTAAAGCAAAGCCTGTGTGGATCGCTGCCCACTGCGACGCTACTCCTATGCCGCGAGGCGCAATCCGGCCGTCGCGCTGCTGCGTTGGCAACGCGCATACGGCGCTGTATGTCGATTCAAGGCGATAGGCGGGAGAGTTGCCAGTCGCTGTTTTCGCTTGACCGCGTATAGAGCAAACGGTCGTGTAGACGCGACGGTCGGCCCTGCCAGAATTCAATTGCTTCGGGTACCAAACGATAACCGCCCCAGTGCGGTGGGCGCGGCGGCTGGTCGCCGTATTGCAGGCTGATTTCGCGTTCGCGTGTTTCGAGCTGCGAACGGCTTTCAATTACCTGACTTTGATTGGATGCCCACGCGCCGATGCGCGAACCGAGCGGGCGCGAGTGGTAATACGTATCGCTTTCTTCAGGGCTCGTTTTGACGATGCGGCCTTCGACGCGCACCTGGCGTTCGAGCTCGATCCAGTAGAAGAGCAGGCTCGCGTAGGGATTGGCAGCCAGCTCGCGGCCCTTGCGGCTTTCATAGTTGGTGAAGAACACAAAGCCGCGTTCGTCGACCCCTTTGATCAGCACGATGCGCGCCGACGGCCGGCCGCGCGAATCCACCGTGGCCAGCGTCATCGTATTCGGCTCGGGCAGTTGGGCGTCTACCGCTTGTTGAAACCACGTGTCGAATTGACGAAACGGGTTGCGGTCGATATCGGCAACGTCCAAAGAACCCAGCGAATAGTTTTTTCGAAGTTCGGCGAGTGAGGTCATGTTCTTATGCGAACGCTACAGTCCAATTAGTATAGCCAAGGCTTGAATTTTTTGCGCGCGACCAGGTCAAGGCCCCCTGCGCTATGGGGAGATCTCAGGCGGCCACGTTTTTAATGATCCGTGCCTCAAGCTTGGTACGGCCATGCGGATTAGCGCGATCAGGCAGAATACGGGCTATGAACGCTTCGGCGTGACCACTTTGTGTTTGCCTGCTTTGAACGAGCCTCCCACCATGTCCAGCATCACCGCGCATTCCGATCTTACTACCAGCCTCGACGGGAATGAAATCGCCGACCGCGCGCGGCGCTTTGGCGGCATTGCCCGCTTGTACGGTGCGCCGGCGCTCGCCGCGTTCGAAGGGGCGCATGTCGCGGTGATCGGTATCGGCGGAGTGGGCTCGTGGGTCGCGGAGGCGTTGGCGCGCAGCGCGGTCGGCACGCTGACCTTGATCGATCTCGACAACGTCGCCGAGAGCAACACGAACCGTCAGATCCACGCACTGGACGGTAACTACGGAAAACCGAAAGTCGAGGCAATGGCCGAACGCATCGCGGCAATCAATCCGTTCTGCGACGTGCGGCTGATCGAAGACTTCGTCGAGCCGGACAATTTCGCGGCGACGCTCGGCGGTGGGTTCGATTATGTGATCGATGCGATCGACAGTGTGCGCACCAAGACCGCGTTGATCGCGTGGTGTGTCGAGCAGAAGCAGCCGCTGATTACGGTGGGCGGTGCCGGTGGCCAACTGGATCCGACGCGCATTCGTATCGACGATCTCGCGTTGACCATCCAGGACCCGTTGCTATCGAAAGTACGCGGGCAGCTGCGCAAGCAACATGGTTTTCCGCGTGGTCCGAAGGCGAAGTTCAAGGTCAGCGCGGTGTATTCCGATGAGCCGCTCATCTATCCAGAAGCCGCCGTGTGCGATATCGACGAGGACGCGGAGCACGTCACGACGTCGCCGGGTCATACGGGACCGGTCGGTTTGAACTGTGCGGGATTTGGCTCGAGCGTGTGTGTGACGGCGAGCTTCGGTTTTGCCGCGGCCGCGCATGTGTTGCGGGCATTGGCGAAGCAGGCGGAGGGTTGAGGCGGTAGAACGTCGCCGCTTTAGAGTATTCAGGCGGTCAGGCGGGTTGGAGCAAGGTATGCCACAGTGCATTCAGGCGCGGCACCACGCCGCACCTGAACACAGTACACGTTAGAACAACAACGCACTCAGCTTGCGCCGCCATTGCGACACCAGCTCCGGCTGATGCGCGGCGAGGTCGAACACGGACAGCATGGTCTTACGGCCAATGTCGTCGCGGAACGTGCGGTCGCGTTGCACGATCGCCAACAAATGCTCGAGCGCGCCTTCGTATTTGCGGCGGGCGATCAGCGCGCTAGCCAGATCGAAGCGTGCTTCGAGATCGTCCGGATTTGCTGCGACGGCGGCTTCGAGTGCATCTGTAGGCGGCAGGTCAGCAGCCGCGTCCACTGCGTCGAGCCGGGTCTTGATCGCGTTGAAGCGGGCGTCGATTCCTTGCGTGGTTTTCGGCGACAGCAGGTCGACTTCGTTGCGCGCTTCGTCGATACGGTTGTCTTCCAGCAGCATTTCAATGCGGTCCATGCGCGCTTCGTCGAAACCGGGATCGTAGGCGAGGGCGGCTTGCAGCGCGTCATACGCATCCTCACGACGGCCTTCGGCCAACGCGGTTTGCGCTTCAACACGTGCCGCGTCCGCGCCTTGTGGCACGAGGCGCTCGATAAACTCGCGCAACTGCCCTTCCGGCAGCACGCCGACGAATTGATCGACCGGCTGGCCGTCCGCGAATGCCATGACGTGCGGAATGCTGCGCACCTGGAAGTGCCCGGCCAGTTCCTGGTTCTCGTCGACGTTCACCTTCACCAGCTTCCATTTGCCGGCGCCTTCGGCTTCGAGCTTCTCGAGCATCGGGCCGAGCGTCTTGCAGGGGCCGCACCAGGGCGCCCAGAAATCGACCAGCACAGGGGCCAGGGTCGACGCCGTGATGACGTCCTGTTCAAAAGTGGCCAGAGTGGTGTCCATTACGTCCTCGTGATAAAACGGTTTGTTGGCTAGGTGGGGCCGAGTGCGGCAAATTCAATGCGCGTTGCTCGCTGCTGTTTGCGCTGAGGCACGGCACTGATCGATACGCGCTCATTTTCTCGCCGGCAGCGGAATCCATTCGGTTTCGCCCGGTACCTTGCCCATTTCCTGGTTGGTCCAGGCCAGCTTCGCGGCTTCGATCTTCTCGCGCGAACTGGCGACGAAATTCCATTCGATAAAGCGCTCGCCATCCAGCTTCTCGCCGCCGAGCAGCATGACGCGCGCGCCGTGGGTGCTGGCGAGCGTGACGGTTTCATCGAGCGCGAGCACGGCCATCTGGCCCGCTTCGAGCGGCGTGCCGTCGATCTCCAGATCGCCGTCCACCAGATAGACACCACGTTCCTCGTGCTCCGGTTCGAGCGCGAAGGCGCCGCCCGGGGCGAACTCCGCGGCCACATACAGCGTGCCGGAAAAAGTCTCGACAGGCGAGGTTTCACCGAACGCGGCGCCCGCGATCACGCGCAGCGTGACGCCGTTGCGCTCGACCACCGGCAGCGTCGCGGCCGCGTGATGCGAGAACGACGGTTCGATGTCTTCGTCGTCGAGCGGCAGCGCGACCCAGGTCTGGATGCCGTGCATGGCGAGGCCGCTCGCGCGGTCTTCGGCCGGCGTGCGCTCCGAATGGACGATACCGCGGCCAGCCGTCATCCAGTTGACGTCGCCCGGCACGATCTTCTGCTCCGAGCCGAGGCTGTCGCGATGCATGATCGAGCCTTCGAACAGATACGTGACGGTGGCGAGGCCGATATGCGGATGCGGACGCACGTCGAGCCCGACGCCGGGTTCCAGCGTGGCGGGTCCCATGTGATCGAAAAAGATGAATGGGCCGATCAGGCGCGCGGCCATGGCCGGCAGCACGCGCCGCACAGTGAGGCTGCCGACGTCGCGCAGATGCGGTTTCAGGACTGCTTTGATCGAGGAAGACATGGGCAGGCTCGGCTGGAAGGGGAATCGGATTTTGGCTTAATGGTCGATTCTACTGCGGAGGCCGGAACGCCGACGGTTTGCGTCGCACTTCCCTCCGGGATTCCGTAACGCGTGCCGTCCCTCGCGCTGCCGGCTCCGTTAAAATTCCGGATCTAACAATCAAATGGAGACCGCGATGTCGCCCAGGGACTTACTGCTCGCACTCGTCGTCGTGGTGGCGTGGGGTGTCAATTTCGTCGTGATCAAGGTGGGTCTGCATGGCGTGCCGCCAATGCTGCTCGGTGCGCTGCGTTTCGCGCTCGCCGCCGTGCCGGCGGTGTTTTTCGTCAAGCGGCCGCAGATGCCGTGGCGCTGGCTGTTCGCTTACGGCGCGACGATTTCGTTCGGGCAGTTCGCTTTTCTGTTCTCGGCCATGTATGTCGGCATGCCGGCGGGGCTCGCGTCGCTCGTCTTGCAGGCGCAGGCTTTCTTCACGCTGATCTTCGCGGCGCTGTTTCTGCATGAGCGCTTTCGCATGCCGAACGTCGTCGGTTTGCTGATCGCGGCGGGCGGCCTCGCGATCATCGGCGTGCAGGGCGGCCATGCCATGACGCTCGCCGGTTTCGTCCTCACGCTGTGCGCCGCGGGTTCGTGGGCGCTCGGCAACATCGTCACGAAGAAGGTCGGCAAGGTCGATCTGGTCGGGCTGGTGGTGTGGGGCAGCCTGATTCCGCCGTTGCCGTTCCTGGCGCTGTCGTACGCGTTCGAAGGGCCGCAGCGGATCGTCGCGGCGCTGTCCGGCATCAGCGCGACGTCGATTTTCGCCATCGTCTATCTCGCGTTTATCGCCACGCTGATCGGCTATGGCTTGTGGAGCCGGCTGTTGTCGCGCTACCCGGCAAGCCAGGTGGCGCCGTTCTCGCTGCTGGTGCCGATTGTCGGGCTGGCTTCGGCGTCCCTGTTTCTCGACGAGCAGTTGTCCGTCGCGCAGATCGCGGGCGCCCTGCTCGTGATGGCGGGATTGGCGGTGAATGTGCTCGGCGGGTGGGTCATGCAGCGGATTTCAATGGCGCGTTGAATGCCGCGCAAGCGTGAAGCAGAAAAAACGGCCGCATCGAGCGGCCGTTTCGTTTGTTGCCGGCATGACGCGGTGTCATGTCGCTGAGCGTCAGGTCATGCGGCTCTTCGCCAGCGGCGGATTCGCCGCGAAATAGCGCTTGATGCCGGTCATGATCGCATCGGCCATTTTCTCCCGATACGCGTCGTCGTTCAGGCGGCGCTCCTCGTCCGGGTTGCTGATGAAGGCCGTTTCCACGAGGATCGACGGAATATCCGGCGCCTTCAGCACGGCAAACCCCGCCTGTTCCACCGACCCTTTGTGCAGCTTGTTGATGCCGCCGATTTCCTTCAGCACGAAGTTGCCGTAGCGCATCGAATCGCGGATCTGCGCGGTGGTCGACATATCGAATAGCGCACGGTTGACGGTGGCGTCGGCGGACTTGATGTTGATCCCGCCGATCTGATCCGACGAGTTCTCCTTGTTCGCCATCCAGCGCGCCGCGGCGCTCGACGCGCCGTGTTCCGACAGCGCGAACACCGACGAGCCCTTGGCATCGGGCGTGGTGAACGCATCCGCGTGGATCGAGACGAACAGGTCCGCGCCCACGCGCCGCGCCTTCTGCACGCGCACGTTCAGCGGCACGAAGAAGTCGGCGTCGCGTGTCATCATGGCGCGCATGTTGGGCTGGCCGTCGATCTTGGCGCGCAGCTTCTTCGCGATGTCGAGCGCGACGTGCTTCTCGTACGTGCCCGAGCCGCCGATCGCGCCCGGGTCTTCGCCGCCGTGACCCGGATCGATCGCGACAGTCAACAGACGCACCGTGTTGCTCTTGCCGGTTTTCGGGTTGGTGAAGGCGTAGTTGTCGTCGCCGCCGCTGTCGGTGTCGTCGCCACCCAGGTTGCTGCCGCTGGTGCCTCCCTTGTTGCGGGCGATCGCGACGGGCGGCGCGGACGGAGCCGCCGGCGCCGTGGGCGTGGACTTGCCGAGGATGGGCGGCACCGGGGGTGCGCCATGCACGGACGGGCGCGGCACCCCCGGCGCTGTGCCACCACTGCCGCCGCCGTTCTGCGCGTAGCGCTCGAAGAAAGCTTCACTGTTGTCGGCGGTGGGCGGCGTGGTGCCCGGGCCACTCAATGTGGCGGGCGGCGCGTTGTTTTCGTCCAGCGTTTGCTGCTTGTGCTCGGTCTGCGCGAGCAGATCCATCAGCGGGTCAGGCGCAACGGCAGGATACAGGTCGAACACCAGCCGGTACTTGTACGCGCCGACCGGCGGCAGCGTAAAGACTTGCGGCTTCACCGAGCCCTTCAGATCGAACACCATGCGCACGACGTGCGGCTGATATTGCCCAACGCGCACCGACTGGATCTGCGGATCGTTCGGCGTGATCTGCGACACCAGATCCTTTAACGCCTGATCCAGATCGAGGCCGCTCAGGTCGACCACCAGCCGGTCCGGACTTTGCAGCAACTGCTGTGCGTTCTGCAATGGCTGATCCGACTCGATCGTCACGCGCGTGTAGTCGCGCGCCGGCCAGACCCGCACGCCGAGCACCGAACTCGCCCACGCGAGACGCGGAGCGACCAGACCGAGCATCAGCGTGGACGCACCCGCGCATAGAATCTGCCGGCGCCGCCAGTTATGCGTTGCGGTCGCCGCCGATTCGATCGAGCGGAATGGTTTGATCAACATCTTTCGAGACATGCCTTTCCTGATTCGCTATATGCGCGTGCGACGAGTACGCGGCCGTTGCCTTCGTGGTCCAGGTCGAGCGAGAAGACGAGATCCGGCACGCCCAGCAGGCGGCCCGCGCGTTGCGGCCATTCGACGAGGCAGATGGCGCCGCTGTCGAAGTACTCGCGAAAGCCCGCGTCGGCCCATTCGGCCGGATCGGTGAATCTGTACAGATCGAAGTGATAGAGCGCGAGTTCCCCAGCAGGCCGTTCGAGCACGTAGGGTTCGACGAGTGTGTAAGTCGGACTGCGCACGCGACCGGTGTGGCCGAGGCCGCGCAGGGTTGCGCGCACGAGGGTGGTTTTGCCGGCCCCGAGGTCGCCGACCAGTTGCACTTGCAGTCCGAGGGATGCTGGCTCATTCGCGGCGAGCGGGGCGGGTTGTTGCGCTTCCTGCTGGGTGGTTTGCTGCGGGCTGTGCCGTGGCTTGCGCTGCAACTCGCGCACGCTTTCGATCGCCTGCGCGAAGCGCTCGCCGAAGGCATTCGTGGCGGCCTCGTCCGCGAGCGCGAAGGAGCGTTCGAGCAGGACATGGGCGGGCGGTTGGATCGCGAGATCGGGATTGACGGGCATTCTCGTAAAATGGCGTGATGAACCGAAGTCCGGAGTCCCCTGTTCCCCGCACGCCTGCGTCTAACGACGATGCGCGTGCCGAGCGTCATTTCGATGAAGCGGCGTTGCATGCGCTCGCGCTCAACATCAAAACGTGGGGCCGTGAACTGGGTTTCGGAGCGATCGGCATTAGCGACACCGATCTCTCCGCTGCCGAGGCGCCGCTTGCAGCATGGCTGGACGCGGGTTGCCACGGCGAGATGGATTATATGGCGAAACACGGTATGAAACGCGCGCGCCCCGCCGAGCTTGTGGCCGGCACGCGACGTGTGATTACAGCGCGCATCGCCTATTTGCCCGCCCAGACATTGAGTGGAAAGGCGCAAGAAAGCGCGTTGCAGGACTCGCCGCTCGCAGCGCAAGACTGGCGCGCAGCCGAGCATGCGCGGCTTGCGGACCCGTCGGCGGCGGTGGTGTCGATCTATGCGCGGGGCCGCGATTATCACAAGGTCATGCGTAATCGTTTGCAACATCTCGCCGAGAAAATCGAGGCGGAGATCGGTGCTTTCGGCTACCGCGTATTTACCGATTCGGCGCCGGTGCTCGAGGTAGAACTTGCGCAGAAGGCCGGCATCGGCTGGCGCGGCAAGCACACGCTGCTGCTGCAACGCGCTGCGGGTTCGCTGTTTTTCCTCGGCGAAATCTATGTCGATGTGCCGTTGCCCACCGATGCCGAGACGTCGCCGGAAAAGGCACCCGAAACGCCGGGCTCGCACTGCGGCAATTGCACGCGTTGCATCGGCGCGTGCCCGACGGGTGCGATCGTGGCGCCTTATAAGGTCGATGCACGTCTGTGCATTTCGTATCTGACGATCGAATTGAAGGGCAATATTCCCCTGGAAATGCGGCCGCTGATCGGTAATCGTGTGTATGGCTGCGACGACTGCCAGCTCGTGTGTCCATGGAACAAGTTTGCGCAGGCCGCACCAGTCGACGATTTCGATGTGCGGCATGGACTCGATCGCGCGACGCTGGTCGAACTCTTTGCGTGGAGCGCCGAGGAGTTCGATACGCGCATGCAGGGTAGTGCGATTCGTCGCATCGGCTATGAAAGCTGGTTGCGCAATCTGGCGGTGGGGATGGGTAATGCGCTGCGAGCTCCTTCTGATAGTTTGAGTGCGGACGCGCGCAAGGCGATTGTTGACGCGCTGAAGTTGCGTGTCGAGCACCCTTCGGCCGTGGTGCGCGAGCATGTGGAATGGGCGTTGGAAGCGGCGTAAAGTAGCGGCATTCCGGCGAGTACGTGGCAGGAAGACGCACGAGGTAGCGACGCGCTGCACGCTTATCGAACTACGCCACCGTGCAATTCGAAAAGTGCCTCGCCAATCACGGAGCAAGTACCATGTTCAACGCAGTGATCGATGCACCGTTCGGCAAGGTCGGCATCCGCCTCGAAGGCGAGGCCGTGCGCGAGATCGTCTATTTGCCGGAGTCGATGCAGAACGTCGCACCGGACACGCCTCTCGCGAAGCAGGCCGTCGAACAGATCGAGCGTTACTTCGAGCGTGCTTCCGCGAAGTTCGAATTGCCGCTGGCGGCGCTCGGCACCCCGTTTCAGCAGCGTGTCTGGCAAGCCATTAGTGACATCCCGCCGGGTGTCGTACGAACCTATGGACAACTCGCGAGGCAACTCGGCAGCGCCCCGCGCGCGGTTGGCCAGGCGTGCGGCGCCAATTACTTTCCGATCGTGATTCCGTGCCATCGGGTGGTTAGTTCGAGCGGCATTGGCGGATTCGCGCATCACGCCGACGACGGTTTTTTTCGCAACGTCAAGCGCTGGCTGCTGACGCATGAAGGCATTCCCTACGCATGAGCGATACCCTGACTGAAGACACGCCCATTGCGTCCCCTCTGTTTGCGGCCAGCTCCGCCTCGATCGATGCGTTCTGCGACGCGTTGTGGCTCGAGCACGGCTTGTCGCGCAATACGCTCGATGCGTACCGGCGCGATCTGCGGCTGTTCTGCGAATGGCTCGCGAACACTCGCAACACGTCGCTCGACACCGCTAGCGAGGCCGATCTCAACGCCTATAGCGCGGCCCGTCAGAAAGACAAATCCACCTCGGCGAACCGCCGCCTCTCGGTGTTTCGCCGCTATTACGGCTGGGCGGTGCGCGAGCATCGCGCGAAGGTCGATCCGACGGTGCGCATCCGTTCGGCCAAACAGCCGCCGCGTTTTCCGTCGACGCTTAGCGAAGCGCAAGTCGAAGCACTGCTCGGTGCGCCGGATATCGACACGCCCTTGGGCCTGCGCGACCGCACCATGCTGGAGTTGATGTACGCAAGCGGTTTGCGGGTCACCGAACTCGTCACGCTCAAGACGGTGGAAGTGGGCCTGAACGACGGCGTGGTGCGCGTGATGGGCAAGGGCTCGAAAGAGCGCCTGATTCCATTCGGCGAAGAGGCGCATGGCTGGATCGAACGCTATCTGCGCGAAGCCCGTCCTGCGTTGCTGGGTGCGCGCGCAACGGATGCGCTGTTCGTTACGAGCCGCGCGGAGGGCATGACCCGCCAGCAGTTCTGGAACATCATCAAGCGTCACGCGGCGGCGGCCGATGTTCATGCGCCACTCTCGCCACATACGCTGCGGCACGCGTTCGCGACGCACCTGCTGAACCATGGCGCCGATTTGCGCGTCGTGCAATTGCTGCTCGGTCATACGGATATCTCGACCACGCAAATCTATACGCACGTGGCCCGCGAACGGTTGAAGTCGCTGCATGCGCAGCATCATCCGCGCGGGTGATTCGTAAGGGCATTCGCGTTGGGTGCGAGTGCGCATGCAGTAATTTTCTTTGTGCGCTCAAGCCGGGGCCGAAGCCGAAGCCGAAGCCGAAGCCGAAGCCGAAGCGGAAGCCGAAGCCATTACGGCCACCGCTTAGACGAACTCGCGCAGCCGGTGCTTGAGAATCTTGCCAGTCGACGCCGCCGGCAACGCGGCGAGCACCCTCACCTCGGCAGGCCGCTTGTACGGCGCGAGTCGCTCCGCGCACCACGCGATGAGTTCACCCGACGACACCTGCGCGCCCGCGGTCAGCTCGACGAACGCGACCACTTCCTCGTTGCCCTCCACGGCACGCCCGATCACCGCTGATTGCACCACTTGCGGATGCGCGTTCAACACGTGCTCGACTTCCGCCGGGTACACGTTGAAGCCAGAACGGATGATCAGCTCCTTGCTGCGCCCGACGATGTGCAACGCACCATCCGGGTCCCGCCGTGCGAGATCGCCGGTCTTGAGCCAGCCGTCTTCGGTGACGGCGGCGCGAGTCTGCTCCGGGCTGCGGTAGTAACCCAGCATCACGTTCGGGCCACGCACCCAGAGTTCGCCGATTTCGCCAGGCGCGGCCTCCACGCCGTCGAGTTGGACGAACCGCACGTCAACGCCCGGAATGACTTCGCCGACCGAGCAATCGCGGCGCGGCGCATCGAGCATGGTGTGGGAGACCGTCGGGCTGCTCTCCGTCATCCCATAACCGTTGTGCAGCGGGAGGCCGTAGACGTTTTCGACCTGCGCTTTCAGCGCGGCGTCGAGCGGCGAGCCGCCCGAATAGGCAAAGCGCAGATGCGGCGCCGACCACGCGTGGCCGTGTGTCTGCAAATGTTCGAGCAGTTTGGCGTGCATGGCCGGAACGCCCTGGAAGATCGACACCCGCTCTTCGCCGAGCGCCCGCCGTACGGCTTCCGGCGCGAAACGCGGTGCGAGGCGCAGGGTCGCGCCGGCGTGCAGGCTGCCGAGACAGACCGAGGCGAAGCCATACACGTGCGAGATCGGCAGAACGGCATACACGACATCGTCCGGACCGACTTTGCGCAAGCGGCTCGACACGGCTGCGATGAAGAGCAGATTGCGATGCGACAGCATCACGCCTTTCGGGGCGCCGGTGGTTCCCGTGGTGTAGATCAGCGCGGCGCATTGGCGGTCATTCGCGGTTTCGACCGGTTCGGGCTTTGCGGTGCTGTCGATCGTGTACGACCAGGCGCCGATATCCGGCGCGAAAGCAGGCGCTGTGACGGCCTGATGCCGCGCCGCATGCTGTTGGGCATCCACGGAGCTTTCGACCGCATAGGCGACCACGCGAGGCTGCGCGTGCGCACGGATCGCGTCGAGTTCGGCGGCGGATAGGCGCGCGTTCGACACCAGTGCCCACGCGTCGAGTTTCGCGGTTGCGAATAGCAGCACGATCTGCGCGATGCTGTTCTCGGCCACGATCATCACGCGATCGCCGCCACGTACGCCCCATTCGCGGAGCAGCGCGGCGGCGGCGTCGACGGCTTCCAGGAGTTGCGCATTGGTGAGGCGGCGCGCATCCTCGATCAACGCGACGTGCCGCGGATCGCGCGCGGCGGCGAGCGCCGGAATGTCGGCGATACGCGCGGGCAGGGTGGCCAGTAGCGCGGGGATGTCGATCGTGGAACGGGTGGATGAATCGAGGCTCAACGCTGTCTCCAGTGGACTGTTTTATGCCCGGCATGCCGCGCCGGAAGATTTGCGAACGATCGTGCCACAATTGCCGGACCCGCACAATTGGCCGTTCGGCAAATAGCCGTTGTGCAAACTCGCCATTACAATGCGCCGATGAGCAAATCAAGACACGTCTCCGAAACGCCCGCGACGCAGTTTCTGCGCCGCCATGGCGTCACTTTCGGCGAACATCCTTACGATTACATCGAGCACGGCGGCACCGAGGAATCCGCGCGCCAGCTCGGCGTGGACGAACATCATGTCGTGAAGACCCTCGTGATGGAAGACGAGCACGCCAAGCCGCTGATCGTGCTGATGCACGGCGACCGCACCGTCAGCACCAAGAATCTGGCGCGGCAGATTGGCGCCAAACGCGTCGAACCGTGCAAGCCCGAGGTGGCGAACCGGCATTCGGGCTATCTGATCGGCGGCACCTCGCCGTTCGGCACGCGTAAGCAGATGCCGGTGTATGTCGAATCGAGCATTCTCGAGATGGACAAGATCTGGCTGAACGGCGGCCGGCGCGGTTTTCTGGTCAGCATCGAGCCTGGCATATTGACCGGCTTGCTGGCCGCGAAACCGGTCCAGTGCGCGAGCGTCGATTGATGTTTGCCTGAATGTTTTCCGGGCAGCTGGGTTCGGTAGAATGTGCGCCGCTTTGTTCCCTGTTGCGGTTGGAGTCTCGAGTTTCAGACCGCCGATCCTTATAAGAGTCCCAGATGCAAAACCTGATCGTTGCTGTCGTTGCCTACCTGATCGGCTCGGTGTCGTTTGCCGTGATCGTGAGCGCCGCGATGGGGCTGGACGACCCGCGCTCGTACGGCTCGGGCAACCCGGGCGCCACCAACGTGCTGCGCAGCGGCAGCAAGAAGGCCGCGATTCTCACCCTGATCGGCGACGCATTCAAAGGATGGCTGCCGGTGTGGTTCGTGGTGCACTTCGGCGCGCGCTACGGTCTTGACGATACGTCGGTCGCGATTGCGTCGGTCGCCGTGTTTCTCGGCCACCTGTATCCGATCTTCTTCCGCTTCAAGGGCGGTAAGGGCGTGGCGACCGCGGCAGGTGTGCTGCTCGCGATCAACCCGATTCTCGGCGTCGCCACCTTGCTGACGTGGCTCATCGTGGCGTTCTTCACACGTTATTCGTCACTGGCGGCACTGGCTGCGGCGGTGTTCGCGCCGATCTTCGACGGCTTTCTGTTCGGGCCGCATATCATCGCGCTGGCGATTGTCGTGATGAGTTCGCTGTTGGTGTGGCGCCACCGCGGCAACATCGCCAAGCTGATGCGCGGCCAGGAAAGCCGCATTGGTGACAGGAAAAAAGCCGATGCGGCAGCGAGAGCGGCGGGTGGGAACGAGTCTTGAGGGCGAGCAGGGTGCGTCCGACCGGGTGTCCGGATGTTAGCTGGCGTGCCCTGGTTGGCTTCCGGAGTACGCACTAAGAGCGCACTGCCGGTGTGGTGAGCGTTCGGTACACGCCGGGTGGTGCGCCTCAACTCAGTTAGGCGCCAGGTGCTGAAACTCTGTGTGGTGCGTTGCCGAGCGGTCAACATGCGTCCGTTCCGAGCCTCCATGCACCCCTTGCCGAGCCTCAACGCGCGCCCGGCAGTCAGCGTGTTTCGCGTTCAGTCGCGGAAGTTGTTGAAGTCGAGCGGCGTATCGGTCACGTCCTTGCGCAGCATCGCAATCACGCTT
>NZ_JAXDPY010000214.1:0-8467 GCF_034668105.1 Paraburkholderia sp.
CGCTTCTTCCCGAGCGTTTCTCGAGGCGCAACTGCAGGCCCCAGATCTCGCGCATATCCGACGAAAAGCGCTTGTGGATCGCGAGTTTCTCGGTTTGCATGTCGAGCACTTCGTCCATCGCGCGATGCAGCGCCGGCACCGGATATTCACCGTTCGCCTCAAATTGTTGCCAGCGCGTCTGGACGTCGTGCCATAGCAGCGTGGCGAACAGGAAGCCCGGCGAAACCGGCTTGCCGGCGCGCACGCGGGCGTCGGTGTTGGTCAGCGCGAGCGTGATGAATTTCTCGCCGATCGGCTGTTCCAGCACCACATCGAGGAGCGGCAACAGACCATGATGCAGGCCTTCCTGACGCAGGCGTTTCAAACAGGCGAGCGCGTGGCCGGACAACATCAGCTTGAGCATCTCGTCGAACAGACGCGCGGCCGGCACGTTGTTGATCAGATCGGCCATGTTGGCGATCGGCGCGCGGGTCGTGTCTTCGATCTCGAAGTCGAGCTTCGCGGCAAAACGCACCACGCGCAGCATGCGCACCGGATCCTCGCGATAACGCGTGGCCGGGTCGCCGATCATGCGCAACAGACGGGCGCGCATGTCGGCCATGCCGTTGTGATAGTCCAGCACGGTTTGGGTGGCCGGATCGTAGTACATCGCGTTGATCGTGAAGTCGCGCCGCGTGGCGTCTTCGTGCTGCTCGCCCCACACGTTGTCGCGCAGCACGCGGCCGCTGGCGTCCACCGCATGGGTGCGGCGATCGAGCTCGTCGCGCTTCAGGCGGCGCGCGGGCGGTGCGTCGGCGGCGGGCGGATCGACCAGCGCACGGAAGGTCGAGGTTTCGATGATTTCCTGGCCGAACTGCACATGCACGATCTGAAACCGGCGGCCGATGATGCGGGCGCGGCGGAACAATTTCTGTACCTGTTCGGGCGTGGCGTCGGTCGCGACGTCGAAATCTTTCGGCTTGATGCCGAGCAGCAGATCGCGCACCGCGCCGCCGACGATGAACGCGCGATGCCCCGCTTCCTGCAGGCCTTCGGTGACGCGAATCGCGTTCCTCGAGATCAGCGACTGATCGATGCCATGCACGTCGTGCGGAATGATGACCGGCACGTCGGGGTCCCGCACGGCTTTGGCCGCCGGGCGGGCCGGTTTGCGGCGCGCTTTGCCGGCGCTGGACGCGGTGCGTGCCGATGCCTCGTCGGCTACGTCTGCTTCGGCCTTAGCGTGCGGGGTGTCGTCAGCGGGCGCTGGGTCCTGGCCGAATAGCTTGCGGATAAGTTTTTTGATCACGAGGGTTGAAAGAGTTCGAGGATGCGCCAGCCTTTGGCCTGCGCATGGGCGCGCAATGTGTCGTCGGGATTGGTCGCGATCGGATCGGTGACCTTTTCGAGCAGCGGGATGTCGTTGTGCGAGTCGCTATAGAAATAGCTGCGCTCGAAATCGGTCCAGGTCTTGCCGAGCGAAGCCAGCCATGCCTCGGTACGGACGATCTTGCCTTCTTTATAGCTCGGCGTGCCGGTGGGGCGGCCGGTGTACGGCGAATGCGGCTGGCCGTCGACGGTTTCCGCTTCGCAGGCGATCAGCGCATCGACACCGAACGCCTGGGCGATCGGGCGCGTGATGAATTCGTTGGTGGCGGTGACCACGCAGCAGAGGTCGCCTGCTTCGCGATGCTCTCTGACCAGTTCCAGCGCGACCGGAAAGATCGCCGGCGTGATGACTTCATGCATGTACTGCGCGTGAAGCTCGGCCAGCTGGGCGCGCGAATATTTTGCGAGCGGCGTGAGCATGGCGATCAGATAAGCGTGAATGTCCAGCTTGCCGGCCTTGTAGTCGGCGAAAAAGCGGTCGTTTTCACGGCCGAAATTTTCGGCGTCGACCATGCCTTGTTTCACCATGAAGCGGCCCCATTCGTGGTCGCTGTCGGTGGGAATGAGCGTGTGGTCGAGATCGAAGAGTGCGAGGTTAGCCATGGGGGCCTATTTTACTTGAAGCGGGGGCGGGGGACGCAGATGAAGCGGCGGGCGACGTTGAGGAGGTGGGCGCCGTGCGCCGGTCCTCGGCGTCGGGCGAGTTCAGCATGATGCGCAGAAGTGGCAGCGTGACCGCGCGTTTCTGTTCGAGCGAGAAGCGGTCGAGCGCGTCGAGCAAGCCCATCAGGCTCGGCATATCGCGGCGAAAATGCGTGAGCAGGTAGGCGGGGACGTCGTCGGCGAGCATGATGCCGCGCTCGCGCGCCGCGTGTTTCAGCACCGCGGCCTTGCCTTCGTCCGGCAGCGGCGCGAGGTGAAACACGAGGCCCCAGCCGAGGCGCGTGCGCAGATCCTCGCGCACCGTCATGCCGATCGGCGGCGCATTGCCGGCCGCGACGAGCGCGCTGGTGGGATGCGCGCGCACTTCGTTGAACAGGTTGAATACGGCGATCTGCTGCGCCGCGGACAGGCTGTCGCAATCGTCGATCGCATACAGCGCGACGCGCGGGTCGAACGTGAAGGCGGCGAGGCTGCTCTGCGGACCGGCAAAACGTGCGTGACCCGGTGGCGCTTCGTGAACCAGCGCCTGCAGCAGATGGGTGCGGCCGCTGCCGGCCTCGCCCCAGATGTAGAAGGTGCGATCGGCCACTGGCCCGGCCGCGAGCGCGTTGTCGAGCTCGCGCAGCCGCGTGACCAGCTCGGCGTTGGCGCCGGCGAAGAAATTGTCGAATGTCGATGGCGGCGGGGTGCCGAGATCGAGCGTCAGTTGACGAAGCACAGTAGGTTAATGCCGAAAATGAAGCGTGGGCCGCAGATGGCCCGAACCTCGGGCCGTAAAAATTCGCTGGGCGGTCCGATGAGCGGTCAGTTGTTGTAAAGCGTGCTCGCCAGATAGCTTTGGCGCAACTCGCGCATCGCCACCGAGAGAATCGCGCTGACCGGCAGCGCCAGCAACACACCGAAAAAGCCGAACAGCTGACCGAACGCGAGCAACGCGAAGATGACCGCGAGCGGGTGCAGTCCGATCCGTTCGCCGACGAGGCGCGGCGTGAGATAAAAGCTTTCCACGATCTGGCCGACGCCGTAAATCAGCGCGACCGCGCCGAAGCCGTACCAGTCGCCGAACTGCAGCAGTGCCGCGAGCAGCGCCAGCGCGAGACCGGTGGCAAACCCAATGTACGGGATGAACACCGCAAGGCCCGTGAAAATACCCACCGGCAACGCGATTTCAAAGCCGGCGACGGTCAGCGCAAGCGCATAGTAGACCGCCAGTACGCCCATCACGAGCAGCTGGCCGCGCAGGTATTGCGACAGCATCTGGTCCATGTCGCGTGCGAGCTGCAGCGTCTTGTCGAGCCAGCGGCGCGGCACCACGCTCTGCACGCGGGTGAGCATGCGGTTCCAGTCGTACAGCAGATAGAACAGCACGAGCGGCACCAGCACGGCATTGCCGACCACCGTCATCATCACGTTGCCGCTGGTGCGAAGGTAGGCCCATGCATACGCCGCCACGGTCTGCGCGCTGCCTTCCAGCTGGCCCATCACGAGATCGCGGATGCTGGCGAAATCGAGCGAATCAGCGAGACCCAGCAGCGCGAGCTTGGGGTGCAGCCAGCTGTTGACGTGGGTGAAGAACACCGGCACCTGCTGCCTGAGTTGCGGGCCCTCTTTCTGGATCACGGCCAGCACCAGCAGCACGAGCAGCGTTATCAGCAGCGAGAACAGCAGCATCATCAGCAAGGCGGCAAGGGCGCGTGGCACACGCCGGCGCACCATCCACGCGACGCCCGGTTGCAGAATGTACGCGAGAATGGCGCCCAGCAGGAACGGCGTCAGCACCGGGCTCAGGAGCCAGAGCAGAATGCCGACGCCCAGCGCGATCGCCAGCCAGGTAAAGGCGCGGCGCTGCACAGGGGTCAGGATCGAGGAATTCTGTTGCAAAGTTGTTTCCCTGGTCTCGTCGCGACCGGATCATTCAGGATGATTCAAATTCCAGCCAGCCGGCCGGCAACTCTGTATGGGACCAGAGTAAGCGCTGAAGCGCCAACTCTGGTCGGCATCGGGTAAAATCGCATTTTACCGACCTTCGAGCTCTTCCCCATGAATCAACCGAAATCGGCCCCGAATTCAACTGATTCGGCCCAAGGTTTGTCGTATCGCGACGCCGGCGTGGATATCGACGCGGGCGACGCCCTTGTCGATGCGATCAAGCCCTTTGCCAAAAAGACGATGCGCGACGGCGTGCTGGGCGGCATCGGCGGGTTTGGCGCGCTGTTTGAAGTGCCGAAGAAATACAAGGAGCCGGTGCTGGTGTCGGGCACGGACGGTGTCGGTACCAAGCTGCGCCTCGCGTTTCAACTGAACAAGCATGACACGGTCGGCCAGGATCTGGTCGCGATGAGCGTCAACGACATTCTGGTGCAAGGCGCCGAGCCCCTGTTTTTCCTCGATTATTTCGCTTGCGGCAAGCTGGACGTCGCTACTGCGGCAACCGTCGTCAAGGGGATCGCGCAGGGTTGCGAACTGGCGGGTTGCGCGTTGATCGGCGGCGAGACGGCTGAAATGCCGGGCATGTATCCGGACGGCGAATACGATCTCGCCGGCTTCGCGGTCGGCGCGGTGGAAAAGAGCAAGATTATCGACGGCAGCACGATTGCCCCGGGCGATGTGGTGCTGGGTTTGGCTTCCAGCGGTATCCATTCGAATGGTTTTTCGCTGGTGCGCAAGATCATCGAGCGTGCGCAGCCTGATCTGAACGCGGACTTCGATGGCCGCTCGCTGGCCGATGCGTTGATGGCGCCCACGCATATTTACGTGAAGCCCTTGCTGGCGTTGATGCAGCAGATTGCTGTGAAGGGCATGGCGCACATCACGGGCGGCGGCCTCGTCGAAAATATTCCGCGCGTTTTGCGTGAGGGTCTGACGGCTGAACTCGATCATCGCGGCTGGCCGATGCCGCCGCTGTTCGCGTGGCTGCAGAAGCACGGCGGCGTGGCAGATGCGGAAATGCACCGCGTATTCAATTGCGGGATCGGAATGGCGGTGGTGGTGTCCGCCGCCGACGCCGATGCGGCGATCGGGCTGTTGTCGGCTGCCGGCGAGCAGGTCTGGAAGATCGGCGTGATTCGCGAAAGCGCGGCCGGTGAAGCTCAGACGGTCGTGGTTTAAACAGAACAGCTTGAGCGACCAGCCGGAACGGCCAGTTTAAACAACGGCTGCTTGACCCGCGCGGTGTACGGAAAGAAAACGCCGCGCGGGCGAACACCTCAAATCAATTCTTCAATCAAGCCGACAACCTTCGCAGTCGCGCCGGGATCGCAGCAATCAACCACAACCCGCTCTGTCATGCCGCGCAGCCACGTGAGTTGCCGCTTGCACAATTGCCGGGTGGCAAAGACCCCCTTGTCGCGCATGGTCGAATAGTCGACCGCCCCATCGAGATATTCCCAGACCTGCCGGTATCCCACGCAACGCATGGACGGCATCTCGGGCAACAAATCCCCGCGCTCGCGCAATTTCACCACTTCGTCGATGAAGCCTTCAGCCAGCATCGCATCGAAGCGCTTTTCGATGCGTGCATGCAGCACGCTGCGCTCGGACGGCTCGAGCGCAATCGGCACGAAGCGCCAGGCCTGCGCATCGCTATCGACGCGAGCGGGCGCGGCCAGCAACGCGGACATTGCTTGCCCGGTCAGCATGAAAACTTCGAGCGCCCGTTGAATCCGCTGCGAATCGTTCGGCGCGAGACGCGCGGCCGTAACAGGATCGACAGCGGCAAGCCGCGCATGCAGCGCCGGCCAGCCGTCGCGTGCGGCGTCGGCGTCAAGTGCTGCGCGCACCTCGGCATCGGCAGCGGGCAGATCGTTCAGGCCTTGCGTGAGGGCCTTGTAATACAGCATCGTCCCGCCGACCAATAACGGTAGGCGCCCGCGCGCGCTGATCTCGCCGATCAGACGCAACGCGTCGCTACGAAACCCCGCCGCCGAATACGCATCCGCCGGATCGACGATATCGATCAGATGATGCGGCGCCACCGCGCGCTCTTCAGCCGTTGGCTTGGCCGTGCCGATATCCATCTCGCGATACACCAGCGCTGAATCGACGCTGATGATTTCCACCGGCCGCCGTGCGGCCAATGCCAGCGCGGCAGCGGTCTTGCCGGATGCGGTCGGACCCAGCAGGCAAGGGATCGGCGTGGACTTTGGCGAGGTCATAGGCAAAACGGCGCGCGCTGAAGAAACGTAATCAGATGCACCGTCATTGCCCACGCATGAACAGCCGATCGAGATCGGACAGCGTCAACTGGTACCACGTCGGACGGCCGTGATTGCACTGGTCGGCGCGCTCGGTCGCCTCCATCTGGCGCAGCAGCGCGTTCATCTCATCGAGCGTCAAACGCCGGTTCGCGCGCACCGCGTGATGGCACGCGAGCGTGCCGAGCAGTTCGTGCTGACGCTCGGTCAACACACGTGAGCCGCCGAACGCATGCAGGTCGGAGAGGACCGCGCGGGCCAGCGCCTGCAGATCGGCGTCTTTCAGCAACGCAGGCACGGCGCGAATTGCAAGCGTGGTGGGCGACAGCACGGCGAGGTCGAAACCGAGTGCGTCGAGCGTGTCGCGCTCTTCTTCGACCGTGCCGATTTCGACCGGATCGGCCTGCATGGTCTGCGGGATCAGGAGCGGCTGCACGGCAATCGTGCGATCGGCCATGGCGTTCTTGAACTGCTCGTACAGAATGCGCTCGTGCGCGGCGTGCATATCGACAATCACGAGTCCATGCGCGTTCTGCGCGAGCACGTAGATGCCGTGAATCTGGCCGAGGGCGAAGCCGAGCGGCTGCTCGTCGGCCGCATTGAAAACGGGCGACGCGTAGGAGGGTACGGACGTGTTGTAGGGCGCGGGCGCCTCGGCGGCAGAATCGCGCGCTTCGAAGAGCGTCGCGCCTTCGACTGTGCCGGTGTTGGTGTCTCTACGGCCGAAGAGGGCGTCGTAGAAGGCCAGCGGTTGGGCAACCGGCAGCGTGCCTTGCGTCATGCGCGCCTGGCGCATCCACGTATTGCCGGGCTGCGAGGATCCGAATCCGCTACTCATCCCGTTACCCGTCCCGCCACCGAGGCCGCCTGCGCCCGCGGCTGCATTCGCGCCAATGCCGCTGCCGAAGCCGCCGCCCGCACCACCCAGCGGCGTACCGCCGAACGAGGCCGGCCCACCTGCCGATGCTTGCAGATGCGCGGCATGGCCGCCGGCGGTCGTTTCCGGCGACGCGCCCGCGTGCCGCGCCAACGCGCGCTGCACGGCGTGAAACACGAACTGGTGAATCGAACGTGAATCGCGAAACCGCACTTCGATTTTCGACGGGTGCACGTTCACGTCGACCGCCTCGGGCGGCAGATCGAGAAACAGCACGTAGGACGGATAGCGGTCGCCGTGCAGCACGTCTTCGTAAGCGGCGCGCACCGCGTGCGTGAGCAGCTTGTCGCGCACGAAGCGGCCATTGACGAAGAAATACTGCTGATCGGCGCGCCCGCGGCTCGCGGTCGGCAGACCCGCGCAACCGTAGACGGCGAGCGGTCCGGCGGATTCATCGAGCGGCAAATGAGCCGTCGCAAAGGTTTCGCCCAGAATCTTCGCCACCCGCGCAGGCGGCTCGCTGGCGTTCCAGTGTTCGACCGCCTTGCCGTTATGCAGGACCGAAATCGCCACATCCGGCCGTGCGAGCGCGGCGCGGCGAATCTGTTCGAGGCAGTGACCGAGTTCGGTCTGCTCGCTTTTCAGGAATTTGCGGCGCGCGGGTGTGTTGAAGTACAGCTCGCGGACTTCGATCGTGGTGCCTTGGGTGCCGGCGGCGGGACTCAGCACACCGGTTTGCGCATCGACGCGCACGGCATGCGGCGCCTCGGCGGTGCGGCTCGTGATGCTCATCTGCGCGACTGATGCAATCGACGCCAGCGCCTCACCGCGAAACCCCAGTGTCGCGACCGCTTCCAGTTCGGCCAGCGAGCGAATCTTGCTGGTCGCGTGACGCATCAGTGCCAGCGCGAGTTCGTTTTCGGGGATGCCGCAACCGTCGTCGGTGATCGAAATGCGTTTGACGCCGCCTTCGTCGAGCAGGATACGCAGCGTCTGCGCGCCGGCGTCGAGCGCATTCTCCAGTAATTCCTTGACCACTGAGGCCGGCCGCTCGACCACTTCACCGGCGGCAATCTGGCTGATCAGCTGGTCGGGAAGGGGCTGGATCGCCCGCAACGGGCGTGGGATGGGCGCGGCGGCGGAAACCGCAGCGGCGTCGGCGGTACCGGCTGGCGTTTCGGAGAATTCTGACATGGCGAAATTATAGCGATTCGGCGCGAGCCGGCTCGATGTGGGTCGACGCGAAGTCGATGCGATGGATCGGCGCGCTCTTGCGCCGGCGATGGTCGGACCGCAGAAGCCTCCCATGACGCCGAAATAATGTCCGCGCACGCCAGATTTTTAATCGTACCCGGGCACTTTCGGT
>NZ_JAXDPY010000215.1:0-5157 GCF_034668105.1 Paraburkholderia sp.
TGGCCGGATTCGATAGACGCGCCGCATCCGCCGCGTTGCCGAGGTTCGCCGCGTCTACCACAGCGTCTACCACCGCGTCTGCCCCATTAACCGCGCCTGCTGCATGTGCCGCCGCATTTGCCACACTAGCCAGGTTTGTCATGCCCTATCCTTTGACTTATCCCTTGACGGCGCCGGACGCAATGCCGCGCACAAACCAGCGGCCCGAAATAAAGTAGACCGTCAGCGGCACCATCGAGGTCAGAATGGTCGCCGCCATATTGACGTTATAGAGCCTCTCGCCAGTCGTCGTGTTGATAATGTTGTTCAGTTGCACCGTCATCGGCAGATTTTTCGTGCCGGCGAACACCAGGCCGAGAATGAAGTCGTTCCAGATACCCGTCACCTGCATGATGACCGCGACGACGATGATCGGCGTGGACATCGGCAGCATCAGTTCCAGAAAGATGCGCCAGAAGCCGCCGCCGTCGATGCGCGCCGCCTTGAACAACTCCTGCGGAATCGACGCGTAGTAGTTACGGAATAGCAGCGTCATCACCGGCATGCCGAAGATCGTATGAATCACCACGATGCCCGGCAGCGAACTGAACAGATGCACGCTCGCCAGCACGCGCACCAGCGGATAGACCATCACCTGCACGGGAATGAAGGCACCCATCAGCAGCACGCCGAACAGCAGCCCGGCGCCGCGTGGCCGCCAGAACGACAGCGCATAGCCATTCACCGCGCCGATCACGATCGACAACACCGTGCTCGGCACGACGATCCGCACCGAATTCCAGAAGCCGACCCGGATGCCGTTGCAATCGAGCCCGGTACACGCGGAATGCCACGCGGCGCTCCATGCGTCGAGGGTGAAATGCGCGGGAAAAGCGAGCAGATTGCCGAGGCGAATTTCGCTCATCGGTTTGACCGAGGTGACGAGCATCACGTATAGCGGCAACAGGAAGAACAACGCGGCGGTGAGCAGGAATGCGTAGACGCCGAGGCGCGCGGGTGTGAAAGCGCGGCGGCGGCGGCGCGTACGGCTCGGCGTGCCGCCCTTGAGTGGCGGACTGAGCGTGTTCATCACACCTCCTTACGCAACGCAGCGCGGCTGCGGGCATAGAAGAACGGCGCGAGAATCGCGAGCACCGTGGCCAGCAACACGATCGACGCCGCCGACGCGAGGCCGATGTTCGCGCGGCCGAACAGATAATCCATGATGAACTTCGCCGGTACTTCGCTCGCCGTGCCAGGGCCGCCTTGCGTCATGGCGACGACGGCGTCGTAAAGTTTCACGACCATCACGAAGAGCAGCACGAAGGCGGTGGACATGGAAGGTCCGAGCATCGGCACGACAATGCTCATATAGACGCGCCAACGCGGAATCCCGTCGATGCGCGCGGCTTTCCAGAGTTCGTCGTCGATACCGCGCAAGCCCGCCAGCAACAGCGCCATCACGAGGCCGGACGCCTGCCACACCGTCGCGATCACGATCGTGTAGATCACCCAGTCCTGATCGACGATCCAGTCGAAACGCGCATGCACGAAGCCGAGTGTGTGCAGCACGGCCTGCGCGCCCAGTTGCGGATTGAGAATCCACTGCCAGACCAGACCCGTTGCGACAAACGACATTGCATACGGATAGAGAAACACCGTGCGCAACGCGCCTTCCGCCACCACGCGCTGGTCGATGAAAATCGCCAGCAACAAACCGATCACCATGCACGCTACGATGAAACACGCGCCGTAAATCACGATGTTTTGCAGCGACAGCAACCAGCGGTCGTTGTTGAAGAGCCGCGTGTATTGCGTAAGGCCCGCGAAGTCGCCGGAAGGAAACGTGCGCGAGTTGCTGAGGGACACGCGCGCGGTCCAGACCATCGTGCCGAGATACGCGAACACGACGGTCAGGACCATGGGCAGCAAGGCCAGCCACACCGCAAACGGAAAACGCTTCTTTAACGGCTTCTTCAACGGCTTTTTCTGCGACCCCTTGCGCGACCTGGAGCCGGCGGCTGGCAGCTTGAGCGCGTGCATGGTAAGCGCCTAGCTCTTCAACGCACTGGCAAACGCCTTCTGCGCGTCGTCGACCGACTGGTTCTTGTTCCAGAAGTTCGTGATGACGTCGATCAATGCGCCCTGCGTGTCAGGCGAGAGCAGCATTTCCGGATTCGGCAACTGACGCGACTTGTCCTTCATGATCGCCATGCCCTCCTTCGCGCAGATGTCGAGACTGCTGGCGTCCACATCGGGACGAATCGGAATCGAGCCTTTCTTCGCGCTGAATGCGACTTGCGCGGCCGGCGAGGTCATCACCGTGGCAAGCAGATCTTGCGCCTTGATCGCGTTGGCGTTATCGGTTTTCGGAAACACGAAGACGTCGCCCGCAACCAGATACGGCGAGTGCGGACCGAAACCCGGGAAGCAGCCGAAGTCCTTGCCGGCAGTCTGGTTGGCCGCCGAGAATTCGCCCTTGGCCCAGTCGCCCATGATCTGCACACCCGCCTTGCCGGAAATCACCAGCGCGGTGGCGTCGTTCCAGTTACGGCCAGGCGAGCCCGGATCGACGAAGTCATGCAAGCGCTTGAACGACGCGAGTACTTTCTTGAAGGCGTCGGATTTGACCGCGTTCTGGTCGCGATCGCGATACACCTTCAGATAGAGATCGGGACCGCCGACGTCGGCGAAGACCGCGTCGAACGTGATCTTTTCCTGCCACGGTTGACCGCCGAGGGCGAGCGGGATCACGCCCGCGGTTTTCAGCTTGCCGAGATCGGCGATGAATTCGTCGTAGCTCTTTGGCTCTGCGGCGATGCCGGCCTTCTGGAACACCGGCTTCGAATAGAAGAACCAGGCCGGCATGTGAATATCGACCGGCGCGGCGTAGTAATGGCCCTTCACCTTGATGCTGTCGATGATCGACTGCGGGAACACGCCGTTCCAGTTTTCTTTCGCGGCGACGTCATCGACATTGTTCAGCAGGCCCTGATCGATCAGGTCGTGAAACTGCTTGGAGGTATTGAACTGCGCGGCGGTAGGTGGATCGCCGCCGACGATCCGGTTGATAGCGGTGGAGCGCGCCTGATCGGCGCCGGCCACCGCGTTGTCGACCCACTGGCCACCGGCCTTGTTATACGCATCGGCGAACTGGCGGATTGCAGCCGACTCGCCGCCGGAGGTCCACCAGTGAATCACGTTGGCCTTCAAGGGTTCCGCTGCGTACGCGACGACGCCGTACAACGCCAGTGCTGCAACCACGCCTCGCAAGACCATTTTTTTGCTGTGCATTCCGTCTCCTCCAGGCTGCGCGCCTGTGTTTCAAGTCGACATACAAACCAGCTCAACCTGCCGTTAGACTCGTGCTTTACGCTCCTTCAAGAACTTCGCCACCAACTCCGCGCTGCGTTTGACTGTACGCTTCTGGGTACTGTAGTCGACGTGTACGACACCGAAGCGGCGCTCATAACCGAACGCCCACTCGAAGTTATCCATCAGCGACCACAGAAAATAGCCGCGAATATCCACGCCGGCCTTGATCGCCTGATCGACTGCCGCGAGATGGCGCTTAAGGAACGAGATGCGCTGTGTGTCGTCGACGTGGCCGTCGATCACCTTATCATCCGAGGCCATGCCGTTCTCGGTGATGTAGATCGGCGGCAGGTTGTGATACGTGCTGTTGAAGCCGGTCAGCAAATCGCGCAAGCCGTCGGGGTAGACCTCCCAACCCATTTGCGTGCGCTCGACGCCTTCGAGCGGCACTTCGCGGAATCCGTGCGCGCCGTCGCTCGCCACGTTGGTGCGGAAGTAATAGTTGATGCCCAGGAAATCGAGCGGCGCGGAAATCGTCTTGAGGTCGCCGTCGAGAATCAGTGGTTCGGTGCCGGGCCACAGTTCGAATAGCGCTTGCGGATACGCGCCCTTGAGCAGCGGATCGAGAATCCATGCGTTGTGCTGGACTTCGAAAAGATGCGCCGCATGCTGATCCGCAGCGCTGTCGCTATTGGGCGTACCGCGGCCGATGTTGGCGACGATACCTTTCTGCGAGGCCGGATCGTTGGCGCGTAATACCGGAATCGCAAGGCCGTGCGCGAGCAGCAGATGATGCATTGCCTGCGTCGCGAAGCGTCCATCGGCGAGGCCCGGCGCGTGGTGTCCGTTGCCGTAGCCGAGATACGCCGAGCACCACGGCTCGTTGAGCGTCGCCCATGCGTCCACGGTGCCGGTCAGTTCGCGGCTCATCAGGTCGGCGTAGTCGGTAAAACGATAGGCGGTGTCGCGATTGAGCCAGCCGCCGCGGTCTTCCAGATGCTGCGGCAAGTCCCAGTGATACAGCGTCACGAAGGTCGTGATGCCCTTCTCTTTCAAGCGGTTCAGAAGGCGCTTGTAGATGTCGAGCCCTTTGCGATTCGGCGCGCCTGCTGCGTCCATGACGCGTGGCCATGCTATCGAGAGTCGGTAGCCTTCGAGGCCGAGCGAGGCCAACAGATCGATGTCGGCTTCCCAGCGGTGATAGTGATCGCAGGCCACGGCGCCTGTGTCGCCGGCTAACACCTTGCCGGGTGTTGCGCAGAAGGTGTCCCAGATTGATGGCAGGCGGCCGTCTTCATTTACCGCGCCTTCGATCTGATAGGAGGCCGTGGCGGCGCCAAGCAGGAAGTTTTTGCGCCACAGCGTGGAGTCAGCGGGCGGGGTGAAGGGATCGGCGAGCGAGTCCTTGGAGACTGCTGGGGAGCGGGTATCGGATATAACTGATGCGTCGTTTGCCACGGATTCTCTCCTGCGATGAGGTCGTTGAACCGGGTACGGCGAAACTCAATGTGGATGCCGTCTGGCAGCGGAAGTGGAAGCGCTTCCACACAGACCAGCGAACGATAGCAGTGGCGGATTGAACGCAGCAATCAGGGTTTGTCTGGAGGACTTGCTGGCATGCGCGGCGCTACGATGCGCCTCACTTGAAGAAGAAACTCCAGTAGCCGGCGTTCTTGAGGTTTAAAAGTTCGTTGCATAAATATTCTTGGGGATGCAATTACCACGGCGGTTGGATCAAATCGACACGAACAACGCTCACGGCCACCTGATAAACCGCGTCCCCGGTCTGTATGTCATCGACGGTCACGTAGAAGATCTCCGTTGCGTACCGTTAGCGGACTATCCATACCCAGAGAGAAAACG
>NZ_JAXDPY010000216.1:0-2578 GCF_034668105.1 Paraburkholderia sp.
ACATCGCGCCATGAACGTAGAAATCAGAAAGTTCTATTCGGTCGAGATGGAAGACATTCTCGAACTCTATCAGCCCGTTGAGCGAGATAATTTCGGCACATGGATTCGCCTTGCGATTGGTCCGAAAGGGGAGTCGGGAGTAGATTATTTTGAGCTTTTCGTTTGCACGCCGCAGTGGCTTGTCGAAGAACTCGAAAGAGATGCACCCGCTCGTTGGGCCCGTCACTTCCTGATTGTGGAGAAATATAGCCTCGACTTAATTACCGATCAATGTGAGCGATTGGTGTGGCGATTCAGCGGTAACGACTGGCTAACCATCGCGCAGAAGATCGCGCGCTATGCATATTGGGAGTTTGAAGGCATGCAGCCATAAGCGGCTGGAAGAGCCTGCCTGGTCAGTTCACAGCGCCTTCCGATAAACCACAAAGCCCGACCGTTCCGCGACCTTGTCGTACAGCTTCATCGCCGTGTGATTCGTCTCATGCGTTTGCCAGTAGACGCGCTGCACCCCGTCCGCTTTTGCCCGCGCATACACCGCTTCGATCAGCGCCCGGCCGACCCCATTGCCGCGCTCCGCGTCCAGCGTGTAGAGATCCTGCAGGTAGCAGGTCGGCGCCACCATGGTGGTATGACGGTGATACAGAAAATGCACAAGGCCGAGCAACTCGCCGTTGCGTTCAGCGACCATCGCGTGCATTGGCTCATAGGCATCGAAGAACCGTCCCCATGTGACTCGTGTGATCTCACGGGGCAATGCCGTTTCGCCCGAGCGACCGTAGAACGCGTTATAGGCGTCCCACAGTGGCAGCCAGGCGTCGAAGTCGGCGGCCGTGACGGGGCGGATATGAATCGCATCGGACATGGGTGTGGTTCCTTATGGGTTTATCGTTGCAGGCGAACGGCGACGCCAGAACCGTCAGCATAAGGAATTTGCAGCGCCATTGTTAGCGCCACAATGCGACCAGAATTTGGAACCACGAATCTGGGCTACGGCCTCTTGATGTCGAATGAAGGTTCGTGCGAACAATCAGGCACACGCCGCTGAAGCAGGCACGGTAGTGCGAAAACAAAGAAACCCTAAACCGCTTCCGCCCTAAGCCAACGCGCGAGCGTGACATCGTCATCCGTATCCAGCGCTTGCGCGACCCGGCGCCCGACTGCCGCGCCGAATTTATAGCCGTGACCAGAACATGCCGACACCACCAGCGTGTTGCCGAAGCGCTTCGAAAAGAAGCGTTTGTCCGCCGTAAACGTGTAGGCACAGGTTTTGACTTCGGTGACCGCATATTCGTCGATCCGCCTGAACGGCGGCGCAAACAGCCGACGTAGACTATCGCCTTCTCCAGGCGCCGCCACGCGATTCGCATCGGGATCAGGCGCACGCGATTTGACCGCACCGGCGCCGAACTTCAGGCCGACGCCATCGATGGGCGGCAGCACGTAGCCGTCGCTATCACCGCCAATATCGACGATGGCAGGCGCATTCGACCACGCCTCCTCCAGGTCCGCCGGCGGCTCCATATAGGCAACCACGTTGCGATAAGTCACCAGGTTTTCGGCGAGCGCGGGAAACAGTTGCAGCGTCCACGCACCCGTAGCCACCACGAGCCGGTCGGCGCGAATGGTCGTGTCGTCTTCGATCCGCACAGAGGCCGCGTGCGCATCCACCGCGAGCACCTTGGTGTGCGTGCGAATCTCCGCGCCGCGCATCTTGAGCCACGCTTTCATGTCGCGCGCAATGCGTTCGCTAAACAGCGCGCCCCCATCGTGATCGAGGTAGGCATAGCGAATCGTGGCAGGGTCGAGAAACGGATAACGCTCGGCCGCTTCCTGCGGATCGAGCCGTTCATAGTCGAATTGCATCCGGTCGAGGCCGGCGCGGAATAGCTCGGCGCCATCACCCGCGCGTTGTGAAATGCCGAGCACGCCGCAGTCCGCATAGTGGGAGACGCCCAGGTCATTCCACAGCAGATCCCAACTATCGAGTGCCTCGGCGATGGTGCGTGCATAGCCGTCGGCATTGCCATACGCGCGCCGGATCATGCGATGCCGGTCGCCCGAGGCGGCGAGTGGATTCGGAATCGAGCCCTGCTCGATCAGCGTGATGTCGTGCCCCAGCTTCACGAGCGACCACGCCGTGCTCAAACCGGCGATACCCGCGCCTACGATTGTCACCCGCATGCCATCTTCCCCCGAGTCGATGTATCCGGGTCAGAGTCTAGCAGCGGGAAAAATAAAGCGGTGCGCGATTCAGGTGCATCGGCACACGAGCGAACCGGTCGATTCAAAGTGGTGCCAGGCAGGCGGTGGTCTCCGCGCGCCGCCGTATCAGTGTTTGTGCTTCGACGGATGACGCAGCTTGTCGCGTACTTTCTTCGCGGCGAACAGGGGCACGTAATCGAACACACGCGCTTCGTGCCGGTAGTCGGCCAGTGTGTCCGCATACATCTTGGAGACCGTTTCCGTGGGCGTGTCGGTTTCCTCAGCGATGCTTCTCACCAGTTCGTCGACGTTAGGCTCGGGTTGGGACATGAATATCTCCGGGACAGCGGGTGGATAGGTGGGCTGTCACGCGGAT
>NZ_JAXDPY010000217.1:0-17990 GCF_034668105.1 Paraburkholderia sp.
CAGTTCGATGCTGACGTGGCTGCTCGAAGACGCGGGTCTCAATCCGGGCTTCCTGATCGGCGGCGTGCCGCTGAATTTCGGCGTGTCGGCGCGGCTGACCGATTCCAGTTTCTTCGTGATCGAAGCCGATGAGTACGACACGGCCTTTTTCGACAAGCGGTCCAAGTTCGTCCACTATCGCCCCAAGACCGCGGTTCTGAACAATCTTGAATTCGATCATGCTGACATCTTCCCGGATCTGGCCGCGATCGAAACACAGTTTCATCATCTCGTCCGCACGGTGCCGGGCCTCGGCCGGATTGTGACAAATGGTCGCGAAGACGCGCTGGAGCGTGTGCTGACGCGCGGTTGCTGGAGCGAAGTCGAGCGCTTCGGCGTGCAAGGCGGTTGGGAAACCTTGCCGGCGGAAGACGGCGAGCCGGTCGACGAGCGTTTCGCCGTGTATCACAACAGCCAGCGCGTCGGCGTGGTCGAGTGGCAGGTGCAGGGTGAGCACAACCGCATGAACGCGCTGGCTGCGATCGCCGCCGCGCGGCATGTCGGCGTGCCGCCGGCGGTGGCCGCGAAGTCGCTGGCGAGCTTCCGGAATGTGAAGCGCCGCATGGAAGTGCGCGGCAGCGTCGATGGCGTGACCGTCTACGACGATTTCGCCCATCACCCCACGGCGATCGAAACCACGGTGGCCGGATTGCGCGCGCGCGTCGGCCGTGAGAACACGCGCATCCTGGCCGTGCTGGAGCCGCGCTCGAACACCATGAAGCTCGGCGTGATGAAGGCGCAACTGCCCGCGAGTCTGGCCGACGCCGACTTGGTGTTCGGCTACGGAGCGCCCGCCGGCCGCGACGCACTCGGCTGGAATCTCGGCGAAGCGCTCGCGCCGCTCGGCGGCAAGGCGCAAGCTTTCGACAATCTCGACGCGCTGGTCAAAGCAGTCGTGCATGCGGCGCGCCCCGGCGACCAGATTCTGGTGATGAGCAACGGCGGCTTCGGCGGCGTGCATCAGAAGCTGCTTGATGCGTTGTCCGCGGCCCTCTCCGCGCGAGGCGCTTCGTGATCCTTTATCTGCACGGTTTCCGCTCGTCGCCTAATTCGTTCAAGGCGCGCGTGCTGGCGGCACGTCTCGTCGAACTGGGGCGCAGCGACGAATGGTGCTGCCCGATGCTGCCGGTCTCGCCGTTCGAGACCGTGGCGCTCGCCGAATCGCTGGTGGCGGCAGCGCAGCCGGCAAATGTCACGGTGATCGGCAGTTCGCTGGGTGGCTACTTCGCCACCCATCTCGCCGAGAAGCACGGCTGGCCGGCGGTGTTGCTAAACCCGGCGGTGGTGCCGCAACGCGACCTGAGCGCCTACCTCGGCGAGCAGCCTTTGTGGCACGGCGGCGGCAGCATCACAGTCGAGCCGCATCATCTGGATGAACTGCGCGCGCTCGGCGTCGCGTCGATCACGCGGCCCGAACGCTATTATTTGATAGCCGCCACCGGCGACGAAGTGCTCGATTACCGCGAAATGCTTGCGCACTATCCGGGCGCGCGCACGACGCTGATCGAAGGGAGCGACCATGCGATCAGCGAATTCGCGCAATACGTCGACGCTGTGCTGGCCTTTTGCGACGCCGAAGACATCGAGCCGCCGGCGCCGCGCGAGGCGGCCTGACTGCCGTGGCCGCGACGCTTGCGCCGCGAGGAGCCGTTGAGTATCACCAGAATCATGCCGCCGGCGCGCGCGTATCGCGCCGCGGATCCACTATCACGAACATGTTGCCGTGCCGCGCAGTGACCGATAGCTGAACCGGATCGGGCGCACCGGCGGATGCAAGTCAGAACGAGAGTATTGAGTGAACGTTTTCTTCGAGGAATCGGGCAGTTTCAAGGCGGGCAGCGTGCTGTCGCGCCAAGGCGATGCTTTTCAGGTCGAGTTGCCGGGCGGCCGCCGCGCCAAGGTGCGCGCGAAAGATGTGCTGATCGAATTTGAAAAGCCGAGCGCCGGCGAGTTGATGCAGCAGGCTGACGCCGCCGCGCAGGACATCGATCTGGACTTCCTGTGGGAATGCGCGCCGGACGATGAATTCCCGTTTGCCACGCTGGGCGCCGAGTACTTCGGCGAATCGTTCGGCTCGATCGAGCGCGCGGCGCTGGTGCTGCGCATGCACGGCGCGCCGGTCTACTTTCGCCGCAAAGGCCGCGGCATGTACCAGCGCGCGCCGCAGGAGCAACTCAAGATGGCGCTTGCCGGGCTGGAGCGCAAGCGTCAGCAGGCGATGGTGCAGGCAGGCTACGAAGAAGAGCTGAAGGCAGGCCGTTTGCCGGAAGGCTTTAGCGGCAGCAAGGCGCTCGCTTTGCTCACGAGGCCGGACAAGAACACGATCGAATACAAGGCGCTGGAGGGCGCGGCCGCGGCGCGCGGCATTTCGCAGGCGCGGCTGATGCTCGAGTGCGGCGGAATTCCGTCGGCCCGCGCGCTGCACGAGGCGAAATTCCTCTCCGAGTTTTTCCCGCACGGCACCGGTTTTCCGCCGGTCACCGTCGGCACGTTGCCGGAAGATCTGCCGGAAGCCCACGTGCAGGCGTTCTCGATCGACGACGTTACCACCACTGAAATCGACGATGCATTCTCCGTCGAGCATCTGGCCGACGGCCGTGTGCGGATCGGCGTGCACATCGCCGCGCCGGCGCTCGGCATTGTGCGTGGCGACGAGGTCGACGAGATTGCACGCACGCGCTTGTCGACCGTTTATATGCCGGGCGACAAGATCACGATGCTGCCCGACAGCGTCGTCGAAGCGTTCACGCTGGCTGAAGGCGGCTTGCGACCGGCGTTGTCGCTGTATGTGATCATCAATCGCGAGACCCAGGAAATCGTGGCAAGCGAAACGCGCGCCGAGCGCGTGTTCGTGAAGAACAATCTGCGCCACAACACGCTGGACGAGCTGGTCACCGAAGAAGCGCTCGCCGCCGGCACCGGCGACTATCCGCACAAGGAAGACATCGCCGTGCTGTGGCCGTTTGCGCAGGCGCTGTTCGAAAAGCGCCAGACCGCGCGTGCCGGGTACGGCCTGCGCCGCGAGGTGCAGCGCAACACCGATTTCAACTTCTACGTGGAAGGCGAGCACATCACCATCACGCCGCGTCGGCGCGGATCGCCGCTCGACACGATCGTCGCGGAGCTCGCGATTCTCGCCAACTCGTCGTGGGGTGCGTTCCTGCACGACCACGGTGTGCCGGGCATCTATCGGACGCAACGCGCGTTCGGCGCGCCGACCGGCCCGAAGCGCACCCGCATGCAGACCAACGCCGCGCCGCACGAGGGGCTGGGCGTCACGCAATACGCGTGGAGCACGTCACCGCTGCGCCGCTACGTCGACCTCGTGAACCAGTGGCAGTTGCTCGCCTGTGTGCAGCATGGCGTGACCGCGAAACTGGCCGCACCCTTCAAGCCGAAGGACGCCGAACTGTTCGCCGTCGTGCAAGGTTTCGACGACACCTACACCGCGTATGCGGATCACCAGCGCCGCATGGAGTACTTCTGGTGTCTGAGATGGTTGAAGCAGGAGAACCGCAAGCAGGTGGTGGCGTCGGTGGTGAAGGGCGATCTGGTGCGCCTCGAGGAGATTCCGCTACTGCTGCACGTGCCGGGTCTCGGCGTGCACGCGCGCGGCACGCGCTTGCAGATGGAAGTGATGTCGCTCGACGAACTGACCGTTGAAGCTTCCGTGCGCCTGTTGCATGTGCTCGACGCACCGACCGTGACGAGCGGCGGCGAAGCTGAGGAAGCCGACGAGGGCGAAGAGGAAATCATCGACGTGGCCGATGAAAGCGCCGAAGGCGAAGCCGAGGCGCAAGCCGAAGCGGACCTTGACGGCGGCGCGGCTGGACAGGGCGACGCAGAAAACGGCGCGGGCGCCAGCGACGCATCAGCGGATCAGCAGCACGTGGCGGAGCCGGGACGATGAGCACTGGCGCAGCACGCGATCGCTACGCGGTCATCGGCAACCCGGTCGGTCATAGCAAGTCGCCGTTCATTCATGGCCGCTTTGCCGCGCAGACCGGCGAGCCGATCGAGTACGGCCACTTGCTCGCGCCGGTCGATGCATTCGTGCCGCACGTGCGGGCTTTTATCGAAGCGGGCGGACGTGGCTTGAACGTCACGGTGCCGTTCAAGCTCGACGCACACGCATTCGCGAACACCTTGTCGCCGCGCGCGGCGGCCGCCGGCGCGGTGAACACGTTGCGCTTCGATGCGAGCGGTGTCTACGGCGACAACACGGACGGCTTTGGCCTCGTGCGCGACATCGAGGTGAATCTTGGTGTGCCGTTGAAGGGCGCGCGGATTTTGTTGCTGGGCGCAGGCGGTGCCGCTCGCGGCGTCGTGTTGCCGATGCTGGATCGCGCGCCGCATACGCTGACGATCGTCAACCGCACCGCGGCGAAGGCCGAAGCGCTGGTCGATCAGTTCGCCCACGCTGCGCGCGACGCCGCTTGCCGTCTGAGCGGCGGCAGTGCGCGAGCGATCGAAGCGGGACCATACGACGTGATCGTCAACGCGACGGCGGGCAGTCTGGATGCTTCGTTGCCCGAGTGCGACGACCGTGCGTTCGGCAGCGGCACGCTTGCTTATGACATGATGTACGGCGCGCATCCGACGGTGTTCATGGAGCATGCGCAGAAGCTCGGTGCGCGCGGCGCCGACGGTCTCGGCATGCTGGTCGAGCAGGCCGCCGAATCGTTCTACGTGTGGCGCGGCGTGCGGCCGGACGGCGCGCCGGTGCTGGCCGAATTGCGAGCGCTGTTGACGGCGCCGTCGCGCGCCTAGATTGCTGCATGACTTTCCGGAACACGCCAATTCACCGACTTGAGGGCTCCAGTCACGATGACAGCAACACGGCGCGGGAGCCGGACGGGTCCGGTGCGATGGATGTTTTATCTGGGGGCCGTGGTGGCAATTGCGTGGTTCGCTACGCAGGCGTTCTATTTCGCGCAGATCGCGTTGTGGAATTACGTGAATCCCCAGTCGACGGCTTTCATGCGCTCGGATGCGTGGCGCTTATCGGAGGATCGGCCTGATCTTTCGGTGCAGCATACGTGGGTGCCGTATGAGCAGATTTCGCACAATTTGAAGCGTGCGATTATCGCTTCCGAAGATGCGAACTTCGTGAATAACAACGGCTACGAGACGGACGCCATTTTGCAGGCGTGGGAGCGCAATAAGACCAAGGGCAAGATTGTGCGGGGCGGCTCGACGATTACCCAGCAGTTGGCGCGGAATCTGTTTTTGTCGCGGGAGAAGAGTTATATCCGCAAGGGGCAGGAGCTGATCATTACGTGGATGCTTGAGACCTTGATGGATAAGCAGCGGATCTTCGAGATTTATCTGAACTCCGTTGAGTGGGGGAATGGGGTTTATGGCGCGGAGGCGGCCGCGCATTATTACTACAAGACTTCTGCTGCGAAGTTGACTGCTGCGCAGTCGGCACGGTTGGCGGTGATGTTGCCGCAGCCTAAGTATTTTGATGAGCACAGAGGCTCGGGGTATCTGGCGCAGCGTTCTCGCGTGATTGCGAGGAGGATGGGGGCGGCTGAGTTGCCGGAATAAAATGCCTGCGGTGTTGGGTTGTTGTTGAGCATGGTTTCATGCGGTGGGCTTGTTCGTCTGATTGCCTACGGCGTCGGGCTTTGCTCGAAGTGGTTGCCTGCGGGGCGCTTGTTTCTGTTTGCCTACGGCGTTGGCCTTTCCTTGTTTTCTTATTGGTCGATTAGCGTCGCCCCTGTGCGGGGCGGGCACTTACTTCTCTTTGCCGCCGGTGGCAAATAAAAAAGCCGGAACAAAAACCGCCACATGGGGGCAATCAAAACCGGAGGGTGCCGCAGCAGCCCCGACCTAACCCTCATGCATGCCCCGCAAGAAAAAAAATCCCAGTATATGAATCAAACATTCACATATTGGAGCTTTCTCAAAAACCGCCCTACAATCCAAACCAACCCGCACCGCGAGCCAGCAAAACAGGCCGCGGTCAGCGACAGCAAATAAAACCGGAGACAAAGCCAAACCATGCCTAATACCCAAAGGCAGCACCCGCCTGCCCGCGCCACCGGCAACGCATCCGGTTCCGCGAACAAAACAGGCCTCCTCTCCGGTCCCGCGCTGTAAGCGCAAAAACCACCACAAGCAGATCGCCATGAACAAAGCGATGCCTACTCACGCCGCCAGCGCGTCCAAAGCCGATCTGGAGCCGCAAGCCGATCATGCGCCCCGCGCAGTGCCGCAACCGGCCGCCAACGCCGCCAAAGCACACCGCGCCAGCCCGCAACCGGCCGTGCTCAACGAAATCGCGTTGCCCAGCACGCTGCTCGACGTCACGCCGCAACAAGCCGGCACACAAACGCTGCTGCGCGGCCTCGCGATTCTGGAAGCCGCCGCTGCCGGCGTGCGCGATCTGCGTACCTTCGGCGCCGCGCTCGGCACGACCCGCAGCACCACCCATCGGCTGGTGAGCAGCCTCGTGCAGGCGCGCTATCTGCGGCAAGTGCAAGGCGGCTATCTGCTCGGCCCCAAGCTGATCGAACTCGGCACCATCGCGCTCGAACAGATGCCGCTCACCGCAGTCGCGCGTCAACATCTCGAATCGCTCGCTGAGCAGACGCTCGACACGATCCACCTCGGCGTGCGCGACGGCGACGACGTGCTGTACATCGACAAGATCCCCGGCACGCGTGGCCTCGAAATGCGCTCGCGCGTCGGTCATCGGATGCCGTTGGCGTCGACGGGGATCGGCAAAGCCATGATGCTCGACCTCACGCCGGACGTCTGGCAGTCGCTTTTCGAAGCATCGCGTCGCGCGCTCGCCGGCGTCAGCTTCAAGCCGGATAACCGTCCCGATCAGCAAACGTTCATGCAGCGCATGACCAACTACGCTGCCGGCGGCTACACCTTCGACCTCGAGGAAAACGAAGCATCGATCCGTTGCGTCGCCGCACCGGTGCGCGATGCGTCGGGCTCCGTCGTGGCTGCGCTGTCGGTGGCGAGCACGATTCCTTATATGTCGCTGGAGCGCATGGACGAACTGATTCCGGTCGTGCAGCGCGAAGCGCGCGCGATCTCGGAAGAACTCGGCTGGCGCGCCCCGCAACCGGCAACCCGCAGGATCAAGCGATGAAGCAAGCGGGTTCCCCCATGCCGGCAGCGACTAACGCCGCTGTCAACGCCAATGGAAGCGCCACTAGCGGAAGCGCTATCGCCGCCGGAAGGGTCGCCACCAACGGAAGCGTCACCGCCGGAAGCGTCATCGCGAATGGAGGCGCCGCCAGCGGAAGCGTCACCGCCAATGGAGGTGCCCCCAGCGGAAGCGTCACCGCCAATGGAGGCGCCCCCAGCGGAAGCACCACCACCGGAAGCACCACCACCACCGGAAGCACCACCGCCACCGGAAGCACAACCACCGGAAGCACAACCACCGGAAGCACAACCACCGGAAGCGTCACTACCAACGGCAGCATCGCCAACGAAAACGCCTCCGCCAACCCCCAGCACGCAGCGCTTATCGCGCTCGACTGGGGCACCACGTCGCTGCGCGCGTATCTATACGACGCGGCCGGCGAGGTGCTGGCGACGCGCGCATCGACGGCCGGCATCATGAATTTGCCGCGCAGCGCCGAGCAAGGCGGCTTCGACGCCGCGTTCGACGACGCGTGCGGCGCGTGGCTCGACCAGGCGCCCGCCGTGCCGGTGATCGCGGCAGGGATGGTCGGCAGCGCGCAAGGCTGGGTCGAGGCACCCTACGTCGACGCGCCCGCGAATGCCGATGCGCTGGTGGCCGGCATCGTCCGCGTAAAAGCCGCGAGTGGCGCGACGCTGCACATCGTGCCGGGCGTCCTGCAACGCGGCGAACTGCCGAACGTGATGCGCGGCGAAGAAACCCAGATTTTCGGCGCCCTCGGTCAGGAATCGGGCGAATCTGGCGAATCGGGCGCCGCGCACAGCGGCAAGCGCGCGCTGATCGGCTTGCCCGGCACCCACGCGAAATGGGCCGTCGTGCAGGCAGGCCGCATCGAACGTTTTCATACCTTCATGACCGGCGAGGTGTTCGCGGCATTGCGCGAGCACACCATCCTCGGCCGCACGATGGTCACGCCGGATCGTCCGGACACCGAGGCGTTCCTGCACGGCGTCAAGATCGCCCGTGACAAGGGGCAGCAAGGCTTGCTGGCCACCGTATTCAGCTCCCGCACGCTCGGCCTGACGGGACAACTTTCGCGCGAACAGCAGCCCGACTATCTGTCGGGCCTGCTGATCGGGCACGAACTGGCCGGTCTCGAAGCCGCGCTGACGCAACAGCAAACCTCGCTGGCCGGCCAGCACTTGCGCCTGATCGGCAATGAAGCGCTGTGCGAACGCTATCGCCTGGCACTCGCGCAATTCGGCTGCACTCACGCGGAACTGGTGAAGCACGCGACCGAGCGCGGCCTCTGGCGCGTCGCCGCTCAGGCAGGGCTCGTCAATCCGGCGCCCCAAGCGGCGCGCGCCGGCTGACCGGCGGCGCCGCCGCTCACGAAACAAGGAACCGACATGCAACCTCACATCAATCTGCCCGCCCCGTACATGCCGCACGCGGGTTTGATCGCCGCGTTCGACGTGTGTCCGCTAATCGCGATCATGCGCGGCGTGACGCCGGCTGATGCCGCCGAGCACGGCCAGGCCCTGTACGAAGCGGGCTTTCGCATTATCGAAGTGCCGTTGAATTCGCCGCAGCCGTTCGACAGCATCGCGGCGATCCGCAAGGCGTTGCCGGTGGATGCGATCGTCGGCGCGGGCACGGTGCTGCATCCCAGTTTCGTCAACGACGTGAAGTCGGCGGGCGGCGAGCTGATCGTGATGCCGCATAGCGATCCGGACGTCGTCGGCGCCGCGAAAGCACAAGGCATGGCCTGCGCGCCGGGCGTGGCCACGCCGAATGAAGCCTTCATCGCGCTGAAAAACGGCGCGGACGTGCTGAAGATGTTCCCCGCCGAACAGCTCGGCTGCCAGGTCGTGAAGGCGTGGCGCGCGGTGATCGCGGCGCAGGTGCCGCTGGTGCCGGTGGGTGGGGTCACGCCGGACAACATGGGTCCGTTCCTGAGCGCCGGCGCGAATGGCTTCGGCCTCGGCTCGGCGCTGTACAAGCCGGGTCAGAGCGTGGCGGTGACCGCCTCGCACGCGAAGGCGTTCATCAACGGGTTGCGCATCGCTCGGGCAGGCGCGAAGAAATGACGCGGCTCGCCGACAAAGTCGCCTTGATCACCGGCGCCGGGCGCGGCATCGGTGCGGCGATCGCGCTCGCGTTTGCGCGCGAGGGCGCAGCGGTCGTGCTGGCCGAACTCGATATCGAAACGGCGCGGCAGACGGCGGAGCAGATCAAGGCGCAAACCGGCGGCCGCGTGTTGGCGGTGCAGACGGATGTGACGCAGTCGGCGTCGGTTCAGCACGCGGTGAGCGAAGGCGAACGCGCGTTCGGCGCGCTCGACGTGCTGGTCAACAACGCCGGCATCAACGTGTTCTGCGATCCGCTGACGATGACCGATGACGACTGGCGCCGTTGCTTCGCAGTCGATCTCGACGGCGTCTGGAATGGCTGCCGCGCGGTGCTGCCGGGCATGGTCGAACGTGGCGCGGGCAGCATCGTGAATATCGCGTCGACGCATGCGTTCAAGATTATTCCGGGATGTTTCCCGTACCCGGTGGCGAAGCACGGCGTGATCGGTTTGACGCGTGCGCTCGGCATCGAATACGCGCCGCGCAATGTGCGGGTCAATGCGATCGCGCCCGGGTACATCGAAACGCAACTGACGCACGACTGGTGGAATGAACAAGCCGATCCGGCGGCCGCGAAACAGGCGACGCTCGATCTGCAACCGATGAAGCGCATCGGCCGCCCGGAAGAGGTGGCGATGACGGCGGTGTTTCTCGCCTCGGACGAAGCGCCGTTCATCAACGCCAGTTGCATCACCGTGGACGGCGGCCGCTCGGCGGTGTATCACGACTGAACAGGGCGGAGCGGCACGCAACAGGATGCGGGACAGGCAGTTCCAGCAAGAAGCAAGAACAGTAGGAACGGGCAACAGGAACGGGGCAGCAAGAGCGGGGCAGCAAGAACGGGGCAGCAAGAGCGGGGCAACAAAAACGGGCAACAAGAACAAACGGCAGCAACAGCAAGCCAAGGTTTCACCGGACGACGCGCTGGCCGCGTGTGTCACAACCGGTACAAGAAGACGCGGCCGATACCTTCTCGTTATCAATTAGTCAGGAGACACGCATCATGAAACGAAGAATTTTCCTCACGCTGGCAGCAGCGGCGGCGGGTGTGCTCTTCAACGCACCGGTCGCGCAAGCCGCGGACCCGGTAAAGATCGGCTTTCTCGTGAAGCAGCCGGAAGAACCGTGGTTCCAGGACGAATGGAAATTCGCGGAAATCGCCGCCAAGGAGAAGGGCTTCACGCTGGTGAAAATCGGCGCGCCGTCGGGCGAGAAGGTGATGAGCGCCATCGACAACCTGTCGGCTCAGAAAGCCCAGGGCTTTGTGATCTGCACGCCTGACGTCAAGCTCGGACCGGGCATTGTCGCGAAGGCGAAGGCCGACGGCCTGAAGATGATGACGGTCGACGACCGCCTCGTCGACGGCGCGGGCAAGCCCATCGCGGCGGTGCCGCATATGGGCATCTCGGCGTACAACATCGGCAAGCAGGTCGGCGACGGTCTCGCCGCGGAAATCAAGAAGCGCGGCTGGGACATGAAGGATGTGGGCGCCATCGACGTGACCTACGAACAGCTGCCGACCGCGCACGACCGCACCAGCGGCGCGACCGACGCACTGGTCGCCGCCGGCTTCCCGAAAGCGAACATCATCGCCGCGCCGCAAGCGAAGACCGACACGGAAAACGCGTTCAACGCCGCCAACATCGCGCTGACCAAGAACCCGCAGTTCAAGCACTGGGTGGCCTACGCGCTGAACGACGAAGGGGTGCTCGGCGCCGTGCGCGCAGCGGAAGGCCGCGGCTTCAAGGCGGACAACATGATCGGCATCGGCATCGGCGGTTCGGACTCGGCATTGAACGAGTTCAAGAAGCCGACCCCGACGGGCTTCTACGGCACGGTCATCATCAGCCCGAAGCGCCACGGCGAAGAAACCTCGACGCTGATGTACGACTGGATCACGCAAGGCAAGGAACCGCCGTTGCTGACGCTGACCACCGGCATGCTGGCCACGCGTGACAACGTGGCCGACGTGCGTCAGAAGATGGGTCTCGCGGCGAACTAAGCGGGTTGATTCAGCACGCGGTGTGATGAAGTGAGCTGCCGGCGGGTCTTTCTCCAGGGACTGGGCACGCCGGCAGCAGCAATAAAAGTTGAGCAGTTGAGACAGACCAAAGGAGGCGAAGTGTCAGCGACGCTACGTTTTGACAATATCGGCAAAGTCTTTCCAGGCGTGCGCGCGCTCGACGGTGTGTCCTTCGACGTCAACGTCGGCCAGGTGCACGGCCTGATGGGCGAAAACGGCGCGGGGAAATCCACCCTGCTGAAGATTCTCGGCGGTGAATACCAGCCCGATTCGGGCCGCGTGATGATCGACGGTAATGAGGTGCGCTTTGCGAGCGCGGCTTCGTCGATCGCGGCGGGCATCGCGGTGATTCACCAGGAACTGCAATACGTGCCCGATCTGACCGTCGCGGAAAACCTGCTGCTCGGGCAGTTGCCGAACTCGCTCGGCTGGGTCAACAAGCGCGAAGCCAAACGCTTCGTGCTCGAACGCCTCGAAGCGATGGGCGTGGCGCTCGATCCGAACGCCAAGCTGCGTAAGCTCTCGATCGCGCAACGCCAGATGGTCGAAATCTGCAAAGCGCTGCTGCGTAATGCGCGCGTGATCGCACTCGATGAACCGACCAGTTCGCTGTCGCATCGCGAGACCGAGGTGCTGTTCAAGCTGGTGCGCGATCTGCGTGCCGACAACCGCGCGATGATCTACATCTCGCACCGCATGGACGAGATCTACGAGCTATGCGACGCCTGCACGATCTTCCGCGACGGCCGCAAGATTGCCTCGCATCCGACGCTCGAAGGCGTGTCGCGCGACACCATCGTGAGCGAAATGGTTGGGCGCGAGATCTCCGACATCTATAGCTATTCGGCACGTCCGTTGGGCGACGTGCGCTTCGCGGCGAAAGCGATCGAAGGTCACGCGCTCGCGCAGCCGGCCAGCTTCGAAGTGCGGCGCGGCGAGATTCTCGGCTTTTTCGGCCTGGTGGGCGCGGGCCGCAGCGAGCTGATGCACCTCGTGTACGGCGCCGATCACAAGAAGGGCGGCGAAATTGTGCTCGACGGCAAGCCGATCAAGGTGCGCAGCGCGGGCGAGGCCATCAGGCACGGCATCGTGTTGTGCCCGGAAGATCGCAAGGAAGAAGGCATTGTCGCCATGGCGACGGTGTCGGAGAACATCAATATCAGTTGCCGCCGTCACTATCTGCGCGCGGGGATGTTCCTCGACCGCAAGAAGGAAGCGGAAACCGCCGACCGTTTTATCAAGCTGCTGAAGATCAAGACGCCGAGCCGCCGTCAGAAGATTCGTTTTCTGTCCGGTGGCAATCAGCAGAAGGCGATTCTGTCGCGCTGGCTGGCCGAGCCCGATCTGAAGGTCGTGATTCTCGACGAGCCGACGCGCGGGATCGATGTCGGCGCGAAGCATGAGATCTATAACGTGATTTATCAGCTCGCCGAACGCGGCTGCGCGATCGTCATGATTTCGTCGGAATTGCCGGAAGTGCTCGGCGTGTCCGACCGGATCATCGTGATGCGCCAGGGCCGGATTTCCGGTGAGCTGGCCCGCAAGGATGCAACGGAACAAACGGTGCTGAGCCTCGCGTTGCCGCAAAGCTCGACCGCCTTACCAGGAACCGACGCCGGAACCGCAACCGCCGCCACCGAGCGAGCGGCCTGAACCTTATTTGGACGAAAGTCCGGCAACCCGTGGGGAACGGGAGGAGTCTTCAAAATGCAAGCCAGAGAAAACCTCGCGCAACAAGCGGCCAAAGGCGCGGCCGAAGCGCTGATTCCACAGTCGAACGACAAGGCGAAATGGTGGCAGCAGATCACCGAGTACAGCCTGATCCTGATCTTCATCGTGATGTTCGTCACGATGTCGCTGACGGTCGATCACTTCTTCTCGATCGAGAACATGCTCGGTCTCGCGCTGTCGATCTCGCAGATCGGCATGGTCGCGTGCACGATGATGTTCTGCCTGGCATCGCGCGATTTCGACCTGTCGGTGGGCTCGACGGTCGCGTTCGCCGGCGTGCTGTGCGCGATGGTGCTGAACGCCACGGGCAATACATTCATCGCGATCATCGCCGCGGTGGCGGCGGGCGCCGTGATCGGCTTCGTCAATGGCGCGGTGATCGCCTATCTGCGCATCAACGCGCTGATCACGACGCTGGCCACGATGGAAATCGTCCGCGGTCTCGGCTTTATCGTGTCGCACGGGCAGGCGGTAGGCGTGTCGTCGGATACGTTCATCGCGCTCGGCGGCTTGAGCTTTTTCGGCGTATCGCTGCCGATCTGGGTCACGCTGTTGTGCTTCATCGTGTTCGGCGTGATGCTCAACCAGACCGTGTACGGCCGTAATACGCTGGCGATCGGAGGGAACCCGGAAGCTTCGCGTCTCGCCGGTATCAATGTCGAACGCACGCGCGTCTATATTTTCCTGATTCAAGGCGCGGTGACCGCGCTGGCCGGTGTGATTCTGGCTTCGCGCATTACCTCCGGCCAGCCGAACGCGGCGGAAGGTTTCGAACTGAACGTGATTTCGGCGTGCGTGTTGGGCGGCGTGTCGCTGCTCGGCGGCCGCGCGACGATCTCCGGCGTCGTGATCGGCGTGCTGATCATGGGTACGGTCGAAAACGTGATGAACCTGATGAACATCGACGCGTTCTATCAGTACCTCGTACGCGGCGCGATCCTGCTCGCCGCCGTGCTGCTCGACCAGTTGAAGAACCGCGGCTCGCGCGACTAAAACCGCGATCCACTCACTTTGCTTCTAGAGGAATCGAACGATGTCGTCTCCGGCCAATGCAAACGACCGTCTCGCGGACCACGCGTTTTTTGCCCGCTATCCGAGTCTCGTCGACCGCACGGTGTTGATTACGGGCGGTGCGACCGGTATCGGCGCATCGTTCGTCGAGCATTTCGCGGCGCAGGGCGCGCGCGTCGCGTTCTTCGATATCGACGCGACCGCGGGTGAAGCGCTCGCCGACGAACTCGGCGATTCGAAACACAAGCCGCTGTTCGTGCCCTGCGACCTGACCGATATCGACGCGCTGCAAAAAGCGATCGCCGATGTCAAAAGCGCGCTCGGGCCGATCCAGGTGCTCGTGAACAACGCGGCGAACGACAAGCGCCACACGGTCGGCGAAGTGACGCGCGAGTCTTTCGACGCGGGCATTGCGGTGAATATCCGTCACCAGTTTTTCGCGGCTCAAGCGGTGATGGAGGACATGAAAGCGGCCAACGCAGGCTCGATCATCAACCTTGGCTCGATCAGCTGGATGCTGAAGAACGGCGGCTATCCGGTGTACGTGATGTCGAAATCGGCCGTGCAGGGTTTGACGCGTGGCCTCGCGCGCGACCTCGGTCACTTCAACATCCGCGTCAATACGCTGGTGCCGGGCTGGGTAATGACGGAAAAGCAGAAGCGTTTGTGGCTCGACGACGCGGGCCGCCGCTCGATCAAGGAAGGTCAGTGCATTGACGCTGAACTGCAACCGGCCGACCTGGCGCGCATGGCGCTGTTCCTCGCCGCGGACGATAGCAAGATGATTACCGCGCAGGACCTGATCGTCGACGGAGGCTGGGCGTGAGTGCGGACATCCGCGTGGAATTGCCTGCGGGGGCGCCTTCACCCCGCGCGGCATTGCTGCTCGACACAAAATGCACGCTCGGCGAAGGCGCGACGTGGTGCGCGAAAACCGGCCGCTTCTACTGGACCGATATTGAAGGCGCGCGCCTGTGGCGCTATGACCCAAGCGACGGCAGCAGCACCTCGTGGCCTATGACCGAGCGGCTCGGCACGTTCGCGCTGTGTGCCGATCCGGATTACCTGCTGCTTGGCCTGGCGACCCATCTGGCGTTCTTCAATCCGGCAACGGGCGAGACGCAGCGTATCGTCGACGTCGAACCCGGCATGAACACGCGTGTGAACGACGGCCGCTGCGATCGCCAGGGTCGTTTCGTGTTCGGTACGAAAGACGAAGGCTCGCCGCTGCAAGCGGTCGGCGGGTTTTATCGGCTGAATCATGATTTGTCGCTGGAGCGCTTGCCGTTGCCCGCGCCGGCGATCTCGAACAGCATTGCGTTCAGTCCCGATGGCGCGACGATGTATTACTGCGATTCACCGGCCCGGGAAATCCGCACGTGCGACTATCGCGCGGACGGCAGCATCGCCAACGACCGCGTGTTCACGGCATTGACCGACGCGAGCGGCGAGCCCGACGGCTCGGCCATCGATAGTGACGGCGGCTTGTGGAACGCGCAATGGGGCGGCAGGCGCGTGGTGCGGTATGGCCCCGACGGTGTGGAAACCGAGCGCGTCGAGGTGCCGACCGCGCAACCGAGTTGCGTGGCGTTTGGCGGCCTTCCAACCGGGCTTCCAACCGGGCTTCCAACCGGACGTCCTCCGGCGCGCGCGGAACTCGGCACGCTGTACGTCACGAGCGCGCGCATCGGGCTCGACGCGGCCGCGCTCGCGGACGATCCGGGTGCGGGCGGCGTATTCATCGCCACGCCCGCACGACAAGGTTTGCCGGAGCCCGTGTTCCAAGGCTCGCCGAGATAGCGCAGAATGACGCTGCCTCATTCGCGAGGCGGTAAGGAGGACGGTTTAGCCGTGACTTTGAAGGCGAATCGGCAGTTGGTGTCGCAAAACCAGTGGCAGCAAATCGGCAGCATGCAGTTCGGACCCAGAGGCGACCGGTTAAAAAAGTCGCCCAACAGCATCCGTCAGCAATGACGGCAACGTCCCACGCCTCTCGATGGAGCCAGATATGACTGTTGCGAATCTTGTTTCCGCTTCTTCTCAGACCCGACGCGCGCGACTCAACGCGGCGGCCAATCCGGTGCTTCCCGGGCCCAGCACGTCGGCGGTGGCGGTCGGCGAAACGAGCGGCGATGTCGCTTGCATTACGCTTGCCAACGCGCACTTGCGCCTCGACGTCGCGCCGGCGCTCGGCGGCGGCGTCACCCGTTTCGACTGGCGCAACGACGGCGCGCTCACGCCGATTTTCCGGCGCTGCCGCCATGTCGGCGCGGACACCCAGCCGAACCAGCTCGCCTGTTATCCGCTGCTGCCGTATTCGAACCGGATCGGCGGCGGTCATTTCGATGTGGCGGGGCGGCGTGTCGACGTCCCGCAAAATCGCGCCGACGAACCGTTGCCGATTCATGGCGACGGCTGGCTCTCTGCCTGGCAGGTCGCGGAATCGGATCGCGAAAACGTGCGTCTGACGCTCGATCGACACGACGGCAAACCGTACGCATTCCGCGCGACCCAAACCTATACGCTGGATGGCGCCACGCTCGTCATCACGCTGGAAATCGAGAACGCCGGCCGCGAGGCGCTGCCTTTCGGGCTCGGCGTGCATCCCTTTTTCGTGCGCGATGCGGATACCGAGTTGTCGGCGGCGGCCGGCGGCCTGTGGCTCTCCGGCGACGACTGGCTGCCGGTGCGTCACGTGCCGGCGCCGCCCGCATGGCAATTCGGCGTGGCGTATCCCCTGCCGGAAGCCATCGTGAATCACGCGTTCACGGGTTGGAGCGGGCAGGCGGCGGTGGTGTGGCCCAAGCGCCGCCTGTCGCTGAATATCGCCGCCGACACCGACTACTACGTGCTGTATACGCCACCGGGTGAAGACTTCTTCTGCTTCGAGCCGGTCGATCATCCGATCAATGCGATGAATCTGGCCGGCGGCGCGTGCGAGAACGGCATGACGATGTTGAGACGCGGCGAGCGCCTCGCACGTATGTTCCGCTTCACTGTCGAACGCACTGGTTTGCGTTCGACGCCGGGGGCGCGTGGGTCGCGGCGCAAACAGTAGGCGGGTAATGGGCGAGTAGCGGACGCGTGGCTGGCGAACGCGCCGGCGCGCGTGGTGCCGCGCGCGCCGAGGCCTGCCGCGCAGGACAGGTAAAATACGCGCCTCTTCCGTTATCGGCTCGCCGCGAGACTCACCATGTCCAATTTCATCCAGACACTCAACGACGCCTGGCAGCGCACGAATTCGCTGCTGTGCGTCGGCCTCGATCCCGAGCCTAGCAAATTCCCGGGCGCGCTCGCGAACCGTCCCGAAGCGATTTTCGACTTTTGCCGCACCATCGTCGATGCGACCGCGCCGTATGCGTCGTCGTTCAAGCCGCAGATCGCATACTTCGCCGCTCATCGCGCGGAAGACCAGCTCGAGCAGCTGATCGCGCACATTCATGCGCACCACCCCGGCTTGCCGGTGATTCTGGACGCGAAACGCGGTGACATCGGCAGCACCGCCGAGCAGTACGCGCGCGAGGCGTTCGAGCGCTATCAGGCGGATGCGGTCACGGTAAATCCGTATATGGGTTTCGACTCGATCGAGCCGTATCTGGAGCACGCGGGCAAGGGCGTCATCGTGTTGTGCCGGACCTCGAACCCGGGCGGCTCGGATCTGCAGTTCCTGGAGACCGGCGGGCGGCCGTTGTATCAGGTCGTCGCGCAACTGGCGGCGGACAAGTGGAACGCGAGCGGTCAGCTCGGGCTCGTGGTCGGCGCGACCTTCCCGAAGGAAATCGAAGTGGTGCGCGGGATCGTCGGCGAGATGCCGCTGCTGATTCCGGGCATCGGCGCGCAAGGCGGCGATGTTCAGGCGACGGTCAACGCCGGCCGCACGGCGAACGGTGCGGGTATGCTGATCAATTCGTCGCGCGCCATTATCTATGCCGGCAAGGACGAG
>NZ_JAXDPY010000218.1:0-10622 GCF_034668105.1 Paraburkholderia sp.
GTTGACGCGCCGTCAACGCGAAGTGGCGCCGTCGGACACTTTGCTCGAAGAATGATGGATCGAGCCGCTGCGCAGGCAGCGGCGATGGAGTCGTAGAGATGAGCTTTACCGAGACAATCGGCAGCCGCACTTATCGCTTCGCCGATCTGAAGACGTTGATGGCCAAAGCGAGTCCGCAGCGTTCGGGCGACCAGCTCGCGGGCGTCGCCGCGGCGAGCGAAGAGGAGCGCGTCGCGGCCAGGATGGCGTTGGCGCAGGTGCCGCTGCGCACCTTTCTCAACGAGGCATTGATCCCGTACGAAAGCGACGAGGTGACGCGCCTCGTGATCGACGATCACTCGCCCGAAGCGTTCGCTGAGATATCGCATCTCACGGTCGGCGATTTCCGCAACTGGCTGTTGAGCACCACGACCGATGCCGACGCGCTCACGCGTATCACCGCCGGCCTCACGCCCGAGATGGTCGCGGCGGTCTCGAAGCTGATGCGCAATCAGGATCTGATCACGGCGGCGCGCAAACGTCCGGTGATTACGCGGTTTCGCAATACGGTCGGCTTGCCGGGCCGCATGTCGGTGCGTCTGCAACCCAATCATCCAACCGACGATGTCAAGGGCATCGCCGCCTCGATGCTCGACGGCCTGATGTACGGATGCGGCGACGCGATGATCGGCATCAACCCCGCCGGCGACAATCTCGCCGCGATCACCAAGCTGTTGCTGATGATCGACGATTTCCGCCAGCGCTATCAGGTGCCGACGCAATCGTGCGTCCTGACTCACGTCACCAACACGATCGCCGCGATTGAAAAAGGCGCGCCGGTCGATCTGGTATTTCAGTCGATTGCCGGAACGGAGAAAGCGAACGCGGGTTTCGGCATTTCGCTGGCGCTGTTGCAAGAGGCATATGAGGCTGGGCTGTCGCTGAAACGCGGCACCGTCGGCAATAACCTGATGTATTTCGAAACCGGCCAGGGCAGTGCGTTGTCGGCCGACGCGCATTTCGGTGTCGATCAACAGACATGTGAAGTGCGCGCCTACGCAGTCGCACGCAAATTCAATCCGTTTCTGGTGAACACGGTGGTGGGCTTCATCGGACCGGAGTATCTGTACGACGGTAAGCAGATCACACGCGCGGGCCTTGAGGACCACTTCTGCGGCAAACTGCTCGGGGTGCCGATGGGTTGCGACATCTGCTACACGAATCACGCCGAAGCCGATCAGGACGACATGGATAATCTGCTCACGCTGCTCGGCGTGGCGGGCATCAACTTCATCATGGGTATCCCGGGTGCGGACGATGTGATGCTTAACTACCAAAGCACCTCATTTCATGACGCGCTGTATGTGCGCGATGTGCTCGGCCTGCGCCGCGCACCGGAATTCGAAGAATGGCTGGAGTCGATGCAGATCACCGACTCGCGTGGCGCGTTGCTGAGTGCATCGACTCAACAACCGCTGCTGGAAGGCGCACGCGACTGGATGGGCATCGCATGACCGACTTCCTTGAAAAGAATCCATGGAACGCGCTGCGGCAATTCACCAACGCGCGCATCGCGTTGGGCCGTGCGGGCAACAGTTTGCCGACTGCACCGTTGCTGGCGTTCAACCTGTCGCATGCGCAGGCGCGCGACGCCGTGCATCACCCGCTCGATACGGACGTGCTGCACGAACAACTGCGCGCGCAAAGTTTCAGCACGCTGGATGTGCATAGTGCCGCGCCTGATCGCGAGCATTATTTGCGGCGTCCGGATCTCGGCAGGCGGTTAAGCGATGAGAGCCGCGCAGCGCTCAAGCAATTGAAGGTGGACTCACCAGAGGTCGTTTTCGTCATCGCCGACGGCCTGTCTGCATTCGCTGCATCGAAGCAGTCGATTCCGCTGCTGCAAGCAGTCTGCGCAAAACTCACGGACTGGAACATCGGCCCCATAGTAGTCGCGCGTCAGGCCCGCGTCGCGCTCGGTGATGAGATCGGCGAACTGCTCAATGCCAAACTGGTTGTGATGCTGATCGGTGAGCGCCCAGGTTTGAGTTCGCCTGATAGCCTCGGCATCTATCTGACTTATGCGCCGAAGGTGGGCTGTAGCGATGCGCAACGCAATTGCATTTCAAACGTGCGGCCGGAAGGTCTTAACTACGAATCCGCCGCACACAAGTTGCACTATCTGCTGACGCAGGCGAGGCGCCTGGGTCTCACGGGTGTTGATTTAAAAGACGATAGCGACGCGCTGCTGGCGAGTACACCGACAACGCCCACGGTCGGCGACGATTCCAATTAGACGCGGCAAGTGGCGGGAGCGCGCGCGGGGAAGGCCAGCAGCCGGCCGCGATTCAAATCGCCGACGCGCCACTCAAGCGTCCGCCCGTTCCACAGGATGCGTCTCGAGCCACGCATTTTCATCGTCCGCGAAGAGTCTGGAACGCGTGAGAAAACGCAACCCGCTTGGCCGCTCCAGTGAAAACATCCCGCCATTACCCGGCACCACATCGATAATTAACTGCGTGTGCTGCCAGTATTCAAACTGCGATTCGCTCATGTAAAACGGCACGCCGGCAATCGTGCCGAGTTTCACATCGGATGAGCCGACCATGAACTCGCTCTGAGGAAACATCATCGGCGCGCTGCCGTCACAGCATCCGCCGGATTGGTGAAACAGCACGGCCCCGTGTTCGGCGCTTAGCTTATCGATCAAATCGACCGCAGCAGGCGTGGCGATCACACGGGCCACTTCCTTCTCATCAGCCATCACATGCCCTCGCTGAAAAAGAGCGAGCCGCGCAATGCCGCCCGCTCGAACAGGCTCGTTACGCTCAGAAGAAGCCGAGCGGCTTATCGCTGTAACTCACGAGCAGGTTCTTGGTCTGCTGATAGTGGTCGAGCATCATCTTGTGATTTTCGCGGCCAATGCCCGATTGCTTGTAGCCGCCAAACGCAGCATGGGCCGGATACGCGTGATAGCAGTTGGTCCACACGCGGCCCGCCTGGATTTGCCGGCCGAAGCGATAGGCGCGCGTACCGTCGCGGGTCCAGACGCCGGCGCCGAGACCGTACAGCGTATCGTTGGCGATTTCGAGTGCTTCATCCTCGTTCTTGAAGGTGGTCACGGAAACAACCGGTCCGAAGATTTCTTCCTGGAAGATGCGCATCTTGTTGTGGCCGCGGAACACGGTCGGCTTCACGTAGTAGCCCTTGTTCAGTTCGCCTTCGAGCAGGTTGCGCTCACCGCCGATCAGACACTCAGCGCCTTCCTGTTTGCCGAGGTCGACATACGAGAGAATTTTTTCGAGCTGTTCCTGCGAGGCCTGCGCACCGATCATCGTTTTCGTATCGAGCGGATGGCCTTGCGTGATCGCAGCCACACGCTTCAACGCGCGCTCCATGAAGCGGTCGTAAATCTTCTCGTCGATCAGCACACGCGACGGACACGTGCAGACTTCGCCCTGATTCAGCGCGAACATAGTGAAGCCTTCGAGCGCCTTGTCGAAATAGCTGTCGTCTTCGTTCATCACGTCGGCGAAGAAAATGTTCGGGCTCTTGCCGCCGAGTTCGAGCGTCACGGGAATGATGTTCTGGCTCGCGTACTGCATGATCAGGCGGCCCGTGGTCGTCTCGCCCGTGAAAGCGATCTTCGCGATGCGCTTGCTCGATGCAAGCGGCTTGCCGGCTTCAAGGCCGAAACCGTTCACCACGTTCAGCACGCCCGCCGGCAGCAAATCGTGGATCAGTTCGAGCAGCACGAGAATCGACGCAGGCGTTTGCTCAGCCGGCTTCAGCACGACGCAATTGCCGGCCGCCAACGCAGGCGCGAGCTTCCACACGGCCATCAGGATCGGGAAATTCCACGGAATGATCTGGCCGACCACGCCGAGTGGTTCGTGAAAGTGATAGGCAACGGTGTCGTGGTCGATCTCGGAGATCGAGCCTTCCTGCGCACGCACGGCGCCGGCGAAATAACGGAAATGATCGATGGCCAGCGGGATATCCGCAGCCATTGTTTCGCGCAGCGGCTTGCCGTTGTCGATTGTTTCGGCCACGGCGATGCGTTGCAGATTCGCTTCCATCCGGTCGGCGATACGGTTCAGGATATTCGCGCGATCGGTGGTCGAGGTCTTGCCCCACGCTGCTTTCGCACGATGCGCGGCGTCGAGCGCGAGTTCGATATCGGCTTCGCGTGAACGCGGGATCGACGTGAACGGTTCACCGGTGATCGGCGACACGTTGTCGAAATACTCACCGCCCACGGGCTTCACCCATTCGCCGCCGATAAAATTTCCATACTGCTTTTTGTACGGGAATTCGGTGGTCAGAAACTGCATTTCTGCGTGATTCATCTGTGTGCTCCTCACATGTTTGAATGGGCTATATTCGGCTCGATATTTCGCTTGGCCGCGAAAGGCTAGAGCCAGAACTGTGCCAATGCACCGCGCTGGTGAGCGGTGCACGTGCAGCAAGCACACTTGCAAAGCGGGGCGCAAAGCCCTGTTGCATTGATCGAGAAATGAACGTGTCGTTTCTGATCAGTGTGTGTGGTGCTGCTCAGGAATTGAACAGAACGTCAGCATCTGGCATTGCAGTCGGGGCCAACAAGGCAAGTGGCGGACCGCATCGGCATGGGAATTGCCTTCGTTTGCCCTTCAATACTTCATTCGTGGATCGGTATGGCGATTGAATCCCGCAACGACAGCCTGACAGCCCGCACGCACGTGCATCCGCAACAGCCGAGCTTTTGCGTGCAGACCCGCGTCGCCTACGACGCCGACGAGCAGGCGCGCAACCTCCACGGATGGAATCAGACCTACGATCAACTGACCGCAGGCCGCTTCGTCGGCGGTTTGACGGAGTTGTGTCTCGATCATATGCAGGTGTTCGTCGAAACGACCAGCCATACGCTGCGGCAAACCTGCGAAGTGCAGGAGGACGCCTACTGGTTCGGCATTCCAACTTGCCCCGAAGGTTCCGGCCGTATCGACGCACAGGTGATCGCGGCCGATGCGCTCGCATTCCGTCCGGGCGGCATCGAATTCGAATTGCTGACCTCGGCGGGCTACGAGATTTTCGGCGTGGTGGTGAAAGGTGAAGTACTGCGGCGGTACGCGGCGGAAGTGGAGCGTGTCGGTCTCGCGGACCATCTGCCGAACACGCAAGTCGTGTCGATCGGCATGGCTCGCAAGGCGCGTTTGTGCGCGTCGCTGCGCCAGTTGCTCGACGACGGAGCGGCGCGCGGCGCACCGTTGTCCTCGTTCGCACGCAACAATTTGCAGGCGTCGGTGTTGGCCTCGCTATTCGATGTGGGCGCGTTGCCGGCCGACGGGCCGCTTGAAATGACCACGCGTTCGCGGCGTCAGTCGATCGTGTCGGATGCGCGTGAATATGTGCTGGCTCACCGCGACCGCGCGATCAACGTGCCGGAGTTGTGCGAGCGCTTGCATGTGAGCCGTCGCACGTTGCAATACTGCTTTCAGGACGTGCTCGGGATGGCGCCCGCCACGTATCTGCGCGCAATCCGGCTGAACGGCGCGCGGCGCGATCTGTGCAACGCGTCGCCTGAAACGCGCTCGGTTCAGGACGTCGCGGCCGCGTGGGGCTTCTGGCATCTGAGCCAGTTTGCGACCGATTACCGGAAGCTGTTCGGCATGAAGCCTTCGGATACTTTAAAGGCCGCAGTCGGCGCTCGTGAGGCGACCGGGAATCGGTCGTTCGCTCACTAGGATCACCCAACGCATTATTTGCGCAGCAGCCGCAAGCCATTGCCCACCACCAGCAGGCTTGCACCCACATCGGCGAACACGGCCATCCACATCGTGCCGAGGCCCATCACGGTAAGCACGAGGAAGACGCTCTTGATGCCCAGCGCCAACGTGATGTTCTGCACCAGCACTGAATGGGTCGCCTTCGATAAGCGGATGAACAGCGGAATCTTGCGCAGATCGTCGTCCATCAGAGCGACGTCGGCGGTTTCGATCGCGGTGTCGGTGCCCATCGCGCCCATCGCGAAGCCGATGTCCGATCGCGCCAGCGCGGGGGCGTCGTTGATGCCGTCGCCCACCATACCGACCGTCGCGCCTTCCTGCGACCACTGCGCCACCGCGTTTAGCTTGTCTTCGGGCAACTGATTGCCGCGTGCTTCGTCGATGCCGACTTGCTGCGCGATGGCGGCGGCTGTGTGTGGGTTGTCGCCGGTGAGCATGGCGGCGCGCACGCCGAGACGCTGCAATTCGGCGATGGCGGCGCGGCTCGTGTCCTTTACCGTATCGGCGACGGCGAACAGCGCAAGCACGCGTTCGGCATCCACCAGCATCACAACGGTTTTACCCTGCCGCTCGAGCGCATCCAGCCGCGCTTCGAGCGACGCCGAGCAACGCCCGAGCTCCTCGACCAGACGATGATTGCCGAGCCAATACGGCAAGCCGTCGATTTCGCCGCGCACGCCGCGGCCTGCCAGGGCCTCGAACGCATCGACGGTGGCACTGACGACACCTTCGCTTTTCGCCGCAGCCGCAATCGCAATCGACACCGGATGATCCGAGCGACCCGCAAGACTCGCCGCAAGCGTCCGACAACGAACGGCATCGACATCGACATCAGCCTCGACCAGCATCTCGAACTCGGTTTGCACCGGCTTGCCGTGGGTAATCGTGCCGGTTTTGTCCAGCGCGAGCCAGCTGAGCTTGCGGCCCTGTTCGAGGTAAGCGCCGCCTTTGATCAGGATGCCCTTGCGGGCGGCGGCCGCAAGGCCGCTGACGATTGTCACCGGCGTCGAGATCACCAGCGCCTTGTAGACCCATTCGTGCCACTGTCCGCCGAACAGCAACGGCGGCAACACCGCGACGGCGAGCGCGGCAGCGAACACGATTGGCGTGTAGACGCGCGCGAATTGATCGACGAAACGCTGCGTCGGCGCTTTGGTGCCTTGCGCTTCCTCGACCGCGTGAATGATGCGCGCGAGCGTCGTGTTGCTGGCTGCGGCCGTGACGCGATAGTCGAACGAACCGGCCTGGTTGATCGTGCCGGCGAACACCGCGTCGCCCACGGTCTTGTCGACTGGCAGGCTTTCGCCGGTGATCGGCGCCTGATCGATGCTCGAGCGGCCCGCGACGATTTCTCCATCGAGCGCGATCCGCTCGCCTGGCTTCACGCGGACCACCGCGCCGAGCGCGATCGCCTCGAGATCCACGGGCTGCCAGCTGCCGTCGGCTTGCTGCACGCTGGCCTGTTCGGGCGTGAGCTGCATCAGCCCCTGAATGGCATTGCGGGCGCGGTCGAGCGACTTCGCTTCGATCAGTTCGGCAATTGTGAAGAGCACCATCACCATCGCGGCTTCGGGCCACTGCTGCAGGATCAGCGCGCCGGTCACCGCGATGCTCATCAGCGCGTTGATGTTCAGGTTGCCGTTGCGAAGCGCGAGCCAGCCCTTCTTGTACGTCGTGAGGCCGCAGGAGGCGATCGCGAGGATCGCCAGACCCGCCGCCAGCCAGACGGGCGCGCCAAGCCAGCTGGCGGCCTCTGAGGCCGCCGCGGCGATGCCCGCGAGCGCCAGCGGCCACCAGGGCTTAGGCGGCGCACTGGGTGCGCGCGTGGACGTCGCGCCGCTGACGGCGTCCGCCAGCTCAGGCGTGAAGTCGAGCGAACGGATCGCGGCGAGGATCGAGTCGAGGGCGTCCGGTGCGTGCACGACGGTCAATACGCGCTGCATCAGATTGAAGTCCATGCTGCGCACGTAGGGCATGCGGCTGAATTTTTTGCGGATCAGCGCTTCTTCAGTCGGGCAATCCATCTGCATGATGCGGATCGCGGTGCGCACGTCGCTGCCGACCGCTACGGATTGCGGGAGCTTGATCGGGCTGGGCATGACAGGCGTCGTCGCGCAGCAGTCCATGTCGGCGTGGCTGTGGCCGCAACTGTCGCCGCTTGCGTGCGAATGGGCGCTTGCCGATTCATGGGCGTGCACGTGATGGCCGTAGTTGCAGCTTTCACCCTGCTCGTGAGCGTGTTCGTGATCCGGTTCCTGAGCATGCGCCGCGTGGCCGTGGCCGCCGCATGTGCTCTGGCCGTGACCCTCCGTGGCATCGCCCGCATGCTCGTGGGCATGCCCTTCGTGCCCGTGGGCACAGGCTTTGGCCTGTTCCGGGCGGTCCGCTTCGGCGTGCTTCGCATGAGGCATGGGTGGCTTCCTGGTTCGATTTGTGGTCTAGTAAACACCTTGAAGCCACTACAAGGTCAAGGCCGCAATCCGGAGGGTCCATGAAAATCGGCGAACTGGCGAAAATCGCCCATTGCACGACCGAAACCATCCGTTTCTACGAAAAAGAGGGCCTGTTGCCCGAAGCGGAGCGCACCGAGGCCAATTACCGCAGCTATACGGCGAGGCACGTCGAACGCCTGCGCTTCATCCGCAATTGCCGTGCGCTGGATATGACCCACGACGAGATCCGCGGGTTACTGCGTCTCACCGACGCACCGGCGCAAGGCTGCGGCGGCATCAATGCCTTGCTTGACGAGCACATTGCGCACGTCGACGCACGCATCGAAGAATTGAAGCAACTGAAAGTGCAACTGACCACGCTGCGCGAGCAATGCCATGGCGACCAGGCCGTTGAAGACTGCGGCATCGTTCAGGGCCTGACCGAAATGGACGTGAGCGCAACGCGCGCGCGGCATACGCATCTGGGCTGAACGCTTCGCCCGTACTGACGGCGGCGCCCGCCGCGGCAATGACAATATTCACGGCTGGGCCCTTGATCCGGCCCGCCCAATAAACCATCGAATCCAGTTGGAGAATCAACGTGTTTACCTGTAGAAACCAGCCCTGCGGCGAGCAGTGGGAATTGTCGGATGTCGTCATCAAGAATGAAGGGCAGGGGCTGCTGTTCCGTTGCCCGATGTGCGGTGCGCGCAATTACGTCGAACGTTTCGACGGTGAAGATGGCTCGGTGCTGTACGAGCAGATCGAAGGCCGTCCCGCCACCGGCCCCATGGCCGAATAGTCCTTAGCCTTCAGCCTCTTCAGTCGATACCGAGCCCCCTCCTATGAACAGTCCCATTCAAGCCGGCGCGCCGTTTAGCCAGTTACCGCTGCCGCCCGCGACGCTCGCCAATCTGACGCAGCTCGGCTATGTCGAGATGACGCCGATTCAGGCCGCGAGCCTGCCGATCGCGCTGGCCGGCAACGATCTGATCGCCCAGGCGAAAACCGGCAGCGGCAAGACCGCGGCGTTTTCGCTGGCGCTGCTCAACCGTCTCGACGTGCGCAACTTCGCCGTGCAGGCGATGGTGCTGTGCCCCACGCGCGAACTCGCTGATCAGGTCACGCAGGAAATCCGCCGTCTGGCGCGCGCCGAGGAAAACATCAAGGTGCTGACGCTGTGCGGCGGCACGCCAATGCGTCCGCAAACCGCCAGCCTCGAACACGGCGCGCACATCGTGGTCGGCACGCCGGGCCGGATCATGGACCATCTCGAGCGCGGCAGCCTGCCGTTGCAGTCGCTCAACACGCTGGTGCTCGACGAAGCTGACCGCATGCTTGACATGGGTTTCTTCGACGATATCGCCACCGTCGTCAAGCAATGCCCGAAAGAGCGCCAGACGCTGCTGTTCTCCGCGACGTACCCCGAGGGCATCGTCAAGCTGAGCCAGCAATTCCTGCGTAACCCGAAGGAAGTGAAGCTCGCCGAGCGGCACGACAACACCAAGATTCGTCAGCGCTTCTACGAAGTGACCGAAGACCAGCGCCTGCATGCCGTCGGTCTGCTGTTGAACCACTATCGTCCGGTGAGCACGCTCGCGTTCTGCAATACCAAACAGCAATGCCGCGATCTGCTCGACGTGCTGCGCGCGCAGGGTTTTCAGGCGCTCGCGCTGCACGGCGAACTCGATCAACGTGAGCGCGATCAGGTGCTGATTCAGTTCGCGAACCGCAGTTGCTCGGTGCTGGTCGCAACCGATGTCGCCTCGCGCGGTCTGGACATCGCGGAGCTCGAAGCGGTAATCAACGTCGACGTGACGCCGGACCCGGAAGTGCACGTGCACCGTATCGGCCGCACGGGTCGCGCGGATCAGGAAGGCTGGGCGCTCAGTCTCGCGAGCATGAACGAAATGGGCCGCGTGGGCAGTCTCGAACAGGCGCAGAAGCGTGAAGTCGAATGGCATAAGCTGGCCGATCTCAAACCGGCGAGCAATGAGCGGCTGCTGCCGCCGATGGAAACGCTGCAGATTCTCGGCGGCCGCAAGGAAAAGATCCGTCCGGGCGACGTGCTCGGCGCGCTGACAGGCGAAGCCGGTTTCGCCGGTTCACAGATCGGCAAAATCAACGTGACCGAAATGTCGACCTATGTCGCCGTGGAGCGCAGCGTCGCGCGCGACGCACTGCGCAAGCTCAGCGCCGGCAAGGTGAAGGGCAAGAAGGTCAAAGTCCGGATGATGGACGACGCCTGATCGTCGATAGTTTGCTTTTGGCGTGGCGTTGCCCGGGAATGCCGGCGTGCGAGGAACATCGCGCCGGCACTGGATTCGCGGGATAGACGCGGGCCGGTTGATGAGCAAACACGGCTGCGACCGCCTGATCGCAGCCGCCTAATTATCCGCATCGCCGCTGCGCGCCAGCGCAGCAAATCGCGCATTCGCATCGC
>NZ_JAXDPY010000219.1:0-4367 GCF_034668105.1 Paraburkholderia sp.
TGCGAACTTATCCAAGACACCCGTCGGCCTTGCCACACAGCTTGTGACAAAGTATTGTTAGCCGAAATTCGCCGGTCTAATATGTTTGAGAGCTAACTTCGATTTGCGGGATGTATCAATGATAGAACTGCGTCAGTTGCGGCAATTTGTGGCAGTTGCCGAGGAAATGCACTTTCGGCGAGCGGCGCAGCGCCTGCACATGACGCAACCTCCGCTGACGCAAGCGATGCGTAATCTCGAGGAGCAACTAGGCGCCTCGTTATTCGATCGAACCACGAGGCGTGTTGCGCTGACCTCTGCGGGACAAGCGTTGCTTGATCACGCGCGCCGCCTTTTGCGGATGTCCGACCAATTACCCACGATAGTTGAAGCCGCGGCGCAGGGCATTTCTGGGCGGCTTCGGCTAGCCTTTGCTTCAACGGTTGCTTATGGGCGAGTTCCGGGCTGGATCAGCAAGTTCCGGCATATAAATAGCGACGTGAAGTTGGAACTGCGCGAAGCGACAATTGACATACAGATGGCGGCGCTGGAAGCGGAGGAGTTTGACGCTGGTTTCATACTGCATGCTGTCGGGGCAGTTCCGATGGGCTTTTCAGCGTTATCTTTACTCATAGAGCCTTTTTTTGTCGCGCTGCCCGTCAGTCACCCTGCCGCAACCAAGAAGACGGTGACGTTCACGGACGTCGCATCCGACTCTATAGTCATTTTCCCCAGAAACGCGGGGCCGTCCTTATTCGATGCGCTGCTGTCTTATTACCACACGAACGGCAGTTCGCCACATATAGCGCAGGAGGCGATCGAGATGCAGACAATCGTCAGCCTCGTAGCTGCTGGAATGGGCATAGCCTGGGTTCCTTACGTTTTCGCCCGCTTCGCGAGGCCCGGGATCGTGTATAGGCAAGTAGACGGTATGGCCGATCTGATTGAAACCAGTTTGATATGGAAAGATCGTGCTTCACCATTATTGGAACGTTTCGTGGCGCATATTGCGGGCTCCCCTAACTTCGTTCATCCGAGCTTCGATCCCGTTGACTAAAGATACCGCGGGAGCACGTTGAGCTCGAACTCGCTGATGCTGCCCTTCATGCCGAGCAATAACCGGTCGTTCGGCCGGCAGGGATCGTATACGCCATCAAGGTCGATAACCCTCGCCTCGACGAGGCCGCACAGTTCGAGCAGATGGTGCCAGTCGCGCCCGTTACGGGCAAGACGTGAAGCATCCATGCAAAGGACAGCCACGACTTCACCGGCACAGAGCAATGCCACGAGGCGCTCAAAGCCGGGCCGAGCCACCGCTCCGCTCGCCGATCGGCCCAGATCGTCGTCGATGACCTCGATATCGCGAAACCCGCGACGCTTTGCTTCGTCTACGAGCTCGTACTGGCGACGCTTGCTCTCGAGGTTCATCTGGACCTGGGCCTGCGTCGACTGCCGAACATAAACTACCGCCTTGCGCTGGAGAAGGGGCGCCGGCAGACGATCAAAGTTCGTCATCGTCATACTCCTTCCCGGTGGTGGCGCCCGCGGCTTGTAACGGCAGGCTCGCAAGATGCGTGATCGCCCTTGCGCGCTGGTCGGCGCTCATAGCCTGTAGCTCGGCGTTGTCGAACCTCATGCTCATCTGGTGCGGCGTCACCACTGGCGATTGTGTTCGTGCTGGAACGCCCTTTGGCAGCTTGTCCATTGCGTTTCTCCCGGACGATGTTGGAACCGTCCGGGGAGTGTGCGCGCAAGCGCCGATCGACAAGCAGCCGATGCAGGTCGCAAAACACCGCCACCTTGACTCTTGGCTCGCCAAGCTCCATGGCTGAACATATGGCGCGATCCAGCATCCACGCCGCCACCACCCTGACTATCCCGGGGCCGGCTTCGACATGAACCACGCGACCACCGCTGCGTTCCTCGACGTCTCGAACCTTGGCGCGGCGACCATATAGCGGATGCCAACGAGAATGGACTTCAACTTCCTGCCCGATATGGGCAGAATGAGCGCGAGCTTGCTCTCGGTCGAAAGAACTTCCTGCGCTTCAGTTCCGACAGCGGCGGCGAACGCGGCGCCGCAATCTAACTCTGGTTGGTACCGCCAAACTGAATGGCCTTGATCCCGAGGCCTACCTGCGCCACGTCATCGCTCGCATCGCCGAGCATCCCGTCAATCGCGTCGACGAACTGTTGCCATGGATCGTTGCCGATCAGCTTCACCACAACATCGCCTGAACTCAACGCGTTGCGTTTAACTGCTCGATATCAACACGCCGTCAAGATCGGTCGTGGTCGGACGGTTACGCTACGGCTCGTCCCGCCGCGTCGATATCGACCTGGCGGGGGCAACAGCACGATAAAGAGCGTCCCCGATCTCACTGACCTACGGACGCGGTGCCTCGTCTTGGGGCTCGCTACTGCTAAGCGCAAAGGCGGACCAGCCGCATGGTTGGCGCCAGCCATGACGCAGGTGCCGCCCATTCGGCACGACTGGCGAGGCCGGGCAAGGTGTCCGTGACTGGTAACAAGAACGACGTCGCTGACGCGCGAGCACGCTGGCATGCCGACGGCAACCCAGCGACTTATGTCGCCGAGTTGCCGTGCGTTCGCTCGCGATGTGGCAGTTTCACATCTTTACGATGTCCAGCAGCTTCTGCTTGCCTCCCACGTATTGATACCTCGAGATCACGCCGTGCTTGAGGTCGCCCTTGGAGTCGAACTGGGTTTCGCCGAGCACGCCGTGGTAATCGGTGGACGGCATCATGGCCAAGAGCTTGGCTGCATCGGTGGAGTTGGCGCGCTTCATCGCATCGACAATGATGTACACGGCGTCATAGGCAAACGGTGCGTAGACCTGGATTGGTTGATGGAAACGGGCTTCATAGCGCTTCTGGAAATCCGCGCCACCGGCCATTTTCTCCAGCGGCATGCCGGCGATCGAGCAAATGACGTTGTCGGTCGCGTCGCCAGCCAAATCCGACAACTTGGTGGTACATGCCCCGTCGCCGACCAGCACCTTCGCCGCAATCGCCAGTTGCTTGGCTTGCTTTGCGAACGGACCGGCCGTGGCATCCTCGCCGCCGTACATGATGACGTCCGGATGCTCGCCCTTGATCTTGGTCAGGATCGCGCGGAAGTCGACCGCCTTGTCGTTGGTCTCGTCGTGCGAGAGCACCGTCACGCCGCTGGCCTTAATTTTCGTTTCGAACTGGTCGGCCAGACCCTGCCCATACGAGGTCGCGTCGTCCACGATCGCCACCGATTTGGCCTTGAGCAGCCTGGATGCGTAGTCGGCCAGCGCCGGGCCTTGCTGCGCGTCGGTGCCCACGACCCGGTAGGTCGTCTTGAAGCCTTGCAGCGTGTAAGTCGGGTTGGTGGCCGCCGGCGAGATCTCGACGATGCCGGCATCGCTGTAGATCTTTGAAGCCGGGATCGAGGTGCCGGAATTCACGTGACCCACCACGGCGACGTCTTTGTCGTCCACCAACTTCTGGGCGGCCTCCGTGGCCTGGCGCGGGTCGGCCGCATCGTCTTGCGCATCGAGCTCCAGCGTGATCTTCTGGCCGCCGATCGTCAGGCCCTTCTGATTGATCTCTTCAATCGCAAGGCGGGCGCCGTTTTCGCTGTCCTTGCCGAGGTGGGCGGTACCCCCAGTAAGCGGCGCGACGTGACCGATTTTGACGACTTCATCCGCAAATGCGCCATTTGCGGCATTTGCGCCGAGAATGATCAAACCACTTCTAAGACTTAACGACAGGGCATGGCGCAACGTCATCGACATTATTATTACTCCAGCGTACGGGTTGACATCAATAGATAGGGTACCGGGCTCCGTAAAGCAAAATCCGGGCCCCGTCGCTTCCGGAAGACGTTTCCGACTCAACGGCCAATCGAGATGTCATTCGACTCATGCCAACTGGCTCCATATCGATGGGGGCCCGGCCGCCGCTGATCTATGGACGGACCGTGTTGAAAGTGAAGATCCCAATAGAAACCGGGTCTGGCAAGCCCTGCATACGACGGGAGCACAACGGCGGTGCGAAGCCGCTTGATGGTGCGTATATTCCGAATTGCAGTGCTTCAACGGCTGAACAATCCGTTGTCGGAAGCACTCGATACGCGAACTTCAGGCCGCGATGACACCAAGCGGAGCAGGAACGTGTACGTGCTGGACATCTCGCCGATCCGGCCATGAAGAGACCAGTCGAAACCCGGCCCAACAACGGTCGTTCGCAGCGACATCGCGACCGTCCCTTGATGGCCCAGAGCGTGTCAAAACGCTGAGTCACCGGGAATTAACGAAACCTGTCTTGCCGCAGATCGCGACTTTTCGATTGCGGCGATCCGAGCGTCAAATCACAGCCGAAGTATTGCGAAGGCGCAGC
>NZ_JAXDPY010000220.1:0-9107 GCF_034668105.1 Paraburkholderia sp.
AGTTCGAGCAGCACATAGTCTTGCGCGCTTTCCAGAAAGCCGACGATCGCGTGAACATGCAGGGGCTCGTGGCCGGGCCGCTCGAGCACGGCGTCCAGATGCGTCGCGTGAAAACGGTGTGCGGCGATTGCGGTGATGGTCGCGACCAGTTCGTCCGCATTCGAGAAGATGTCCGGCCACGCCATCTGCGTCAGTTGCTTGCGCGAAAGGTCGAGCATCGACTCGGCCGATGGATTCGCAAACGCAACGCGCAGCGTGCGTTTGTCGAGTACCAGCACGACCGTCGGCAACGCCTCGAAGCCTGGCAACAGACCGGAAGCGACGAGCTGCGCGTCATCCGACAGCGACTGCTCGTGCCCTTTCCTCGCCTTGATCAGATTTTTTAGAACCATCTTGCAGTCCGGCCGATAGGAGATGGTGGCAAATCGTTGCGCCCGGTCTAACGAAAAAGGGACGGCGCCGCCGTCCCTTCGTGACCGATCGCGAGCGTCGGGCAAGGCGCTTCCCCCTTGCGGGCGAAGCGCGATTGCCGCTTACAGCGAGTAGTACATTTCGAATTCGATCGGGTGCACCGACTGACGATAGCGTTGCAGCTCGTTCGTCTTCAGTTCGATGTACGCGTCGAGCATCGAATCCGTGAACACGCCGCCGCGTGTCAGGAACTCGCGGTCGCCGTCGAGCGCGTCCAGAGCCTGGTCGAGGCCGGCGCACACGGTCGGGATCTTTGCATCCTCTTCCGGCGGCAGGTCGTACAGGTTCTTGTCGGCGGCTTCGCCCGGGTGAATCTTGTTCTGCACGCCGTCCAGACCCGCCATCATCAGCGCGGAGAAGCACAGGTACGGATTCGCCAGCGGATCCGGGAAACGCGTTTCGATACGGCGGCCCTTCGGGTTCGACACGTGCGGAATGCGGATCGATGCCGAACGGTTGCGAGCCGAGTAAGCCAGCTTGACCGGTGCTTCGAAGTGCGGCACGAGACGCTTGTACGAGTTCGTACCCGGGTTCGTGATCGCGTTCAGCGCGCGAGCATGCTTGATGATGCCGCCGATGTAGAACAGCGCGAATTCCGACAGACCTGCGTAACCGTTGCCTGCGAACAGGTTCGTGCCGTCTTTCCAGATCGACTGGTGAACGTGCATGCCCGAACCGTTATCGCCCACCACCGGCTTCGGCATGAACGTAGCGGTCTTGCCGTACGTATGCGCGACGTTGTGGATGATGTACTTCATTTGCTGCAGCCAGTCGGCGCGTTGCACCAGCGTCGAGAACTTCGTGCCGATTTCGTTCTGACCCTGGCCCGCGACTTCGTGGTGATGCACTTCGACCGGAATGCCGATCTGTTCGAGCAGCAGACACATTTCCGAACGGATGTCCTGGAACGTGTCGACCGGAGCGACCGGGAAGTAGCCGCCCTTCGTGCCCGGACGGTGGCCGGTGTTGCCGCCTTCGAAGTCCATCGCCGACGACCACGGTGCTTCTTCCGAGCCGATCTTGACGAAGGTGCCCGACTGATCCGTGCCCCACTTGACCGAGTCGAAAATGAAGAATTCCGGTTCCGGACCGAAGAAGGCCGTGTCACCGAGACCGGTGCTCTTCAGGTACGCTTCAGCGCGCTTGGCGAGCGAACGCGGGTCGCGTTCGTAGCCCTTGCCGTCAGCCGGTTCGACGACGTCGCAGGTCAGCACGAGGGTCGATTCTTCGTAGAACGGGTCGATGAAAGCTGTGTTCGGGTCCGGAATCAGCAACATGTCCGATGCTTCGATGCCCTTCCAGCCGGCAATCGACGAACCGTCAAACGCATGGCCGCTTTCGAACTTGTCTTCATCGAATGCCGACACCGGCACCGAAACGTGTTGCTCTTTGCCGCGCGTGTCGGTGAAACGAAAGTCGACAAACTTGACGTCTTCGTCTTTGACGAGCTGCACGACGTCGGCCACGGATTTACTCATAACCTTTTCTCCTGATTAACGAATTCGGCGGATTCAGCCGCCGCCCAATCTAGCTGACCCGCCCCGGCGCGTCCACCCCTGAATCTTTCAGGAGAAACATAAAAGTCCGCTGGGACAAATCGATCGGCACCAATAAAGCAGCTTCTGTGCCACGTGTGCGCCAATGCGGCGCAAAACCACGCTGTACGCGCGTTCGCGGGGAATGGACGCACCGTATGGCATGCAGCCCCGAAATCTTTGCGCCGCGTGTCGCACCAAAATCGTGCAATCGCGAAATTGACGACAGTGGGCGTCTTCATTCTGGTGCATTCGAAAAAATATGCACCATTGTTGAGCGTCCGCCGCATTACTCCAGCGTTGACCTGACACCCTCGCCCAAGCGCATGCGTGTCGCATGCGGCGCGCTAGAATGGTCATTTGGTCCGAAGGAGATTTGCGCTCATGAGCACGCTCGAACAGTTGTACGCCCAGGCGGATAAGCGTCGCACCGAGAACCAGTTGCCCTACGCCGGCGCGGTATCGCCCGCCGAGGCGTTCGAACTGCTGCAACTCGACCCGCGCACGCGTCTCGTCGACGTGCGCACTCGCGCCGAACTCGATTGGGTCGGCCGGCCGGTTATCGGCGACGGGCAATACGCCCACGTGGAATGGACCCGTTACCCGGGCGCCGTGCCGAACCAGGAATTCCTTCAGCAACTGAGCCAGGTGAGTTCGCCCGATACGCCCGTGCTGTTTTTGTGCCGCAGCGCCGCGCGCTCGAAGCTCGCCGCGATCGCTGCCACGCAGGCCGGCTTTAGCAAGGCGTACGACCTGCTCGAAGGCTTCGAAGGCGACAAGGACGGCCAGGGGCATCGGAAGACGGTGTCGGGCTGGTGCTTTCGCGGGTTGCCGTGGATCGGCGCGTGATTGCGGGTCGGCTTGCTTGATCGTCGTGGCCCGCTTGCGCGGTGCCTGCCGGCGCGCAACGTCAACAGCGGGTGCAACGGCCGGGCCATCCTGCGCCGGCCACCGCGCGAATCGATGCATCAGGAACCTGGGCGATGAGTTTGCGGACGATGAACGGGACGATCAGATGCATCGTCGGCGCTGTATATGACAGGCCGATGATGCGCTGAGTCTTGCCGATGCGTTGAGTCTTAATTCAGGCACGGGCGCGAGCGCGCCCGAATGAGGTCGCCCCTGAGCGGCAGATCAACCGCTGCTCACTCAGGTTTGCCGCCTGTCTCGAAGCAAGCGTGGATTAACCGCGCGGTTTGGCCGCAGCTGCAGCCACCTCGGGTTCGACGATATCGCCGCCCAGCAGATGCACGCCTTCGCGCAGCTTCACGAAAGCCGCCGCCACCGCTTCCGGTTCACCCTTCACACCGAGATCGATGTGATGCCGCGCATAAACGCCGCCGCGCTCCGCATCGCCCACGCTCGGCAGGCTGAACACCCGCACGCCGGGAAAATCGTGTTCGATCTTCTCCATCAAAGGCGTGAGGCGCGACTCCGGCAGTTCGAACACCAGCAGTGACTTTTCCGCGTGCGGCATTGCGTGATGAAGATGCGCATAGTGCGTATCCAGCACCCATTCGATCATCGGCCACGCCATCACCGGGAAACCCGGCACGAAGTAATGCTGTTTGATCGAGAAGCCCGGAATCTTGTTGTAGCCGTTCGGAATAATAGCCGCGCCCTGAGGAAACGTGCCCATATTCAGACGGTGCCGGTTCTCAGGCGTTTCCAGATCGAGCGGCGCGGCCGCGTTCGCCGGATGCATATCGCGGATGCGCTCCTGAATCAGCTTCGCGGCCTCGGCATGCAGCTCGAGCGGCACGCCGAGCGCGGCTGCCGCGCATTGGCGGGTGTGGTCATCAGGCGTGGCGCCGATGCCGCCCGTGGAAAACACGATGTCGCCCGACGCGAACGTGCGCCGCAGCGTTGCCGTGATGCGCTCCGGATCGTCGCCGATATACTCCGCCCAGCCGAGCGACAATCCGCGCGCGCCCAGCAATTCGATGACCTTCGGCAGATGCTTGTCGATGCGCCTGCCCGACAGGATTTCGTCGCCGATGATGATGACGCCAAATGCCATTGCTGCCTCTTTCGCTTAATCAGTAATTCATCAGTAAGGAACCGGCGCCGCGTGCCGCGGGCCGTGCTCTTCCGCACGCATGCGTTGCAGCGCGCGCAAACAGTAGTAGCCGAACCACAGTGCCGAAAACACGAGGATGAACGCGTAGATCCAGATGGTCACCGCGGTGATCACCGGGAACAACACGATCATCCATACCGACGACACCCACAACAGCGTAGGCAGCGAGCCCAGCAGTCCGCTCGCGACGCCGATCAGCAGAAGCGGCAGCCGGAAGCGCCGCACCAGCGCGCGCCGCTCGTCACGCGTGGCATGCAGCGAGAGCGCGTCGTAACTCATCACGCGATACGTCAACCAGCCCCACAGCAGCGGCGGAATCAGCGCGAAGAACGGTGGCACCAGCCACAGCGGCAGCGTCACGATCAGCAGCACGAGGCAGATCAGCGTGGTCCACAACGCCTGACCGAGGCTACCGTACCACGTTCCGCCGCGGCGCATTTCGAGGCCGGAAAATTGCCGCGCCGACAGAAAGCGGATTACGGCTGGCATCGACAGCGTGGCGATCAACAGCAGTACCGTGACGACGATCAACGGAATCGCCATCGCAATCACGATAAATGGCGCGATCGCCACGTGCAGCGCTGAAAAACCGAGCCAGTCGAACAGATGATAAAGCGTAACCGTGAACGACCAGCTTTCGAGCCATGTGCGAGTCGCGCCGATCAGCGTCTGCCAGGAAAACCACAGGATCACGCCCCACCCCAGCGTGGCCGCCAGAAACGGCAGGAAGGTCAGCCAGAGCATGCGCGGGTGGAGCGCGCTGGTGAGTGCGCGTCCGAACGAGCGCAACAGATCATTCATGTGGGCGAGGGCCGGTGAACGAAACGATGGAATGAGAGCCGCGCGACGACCGGGCAACACCGCCGGCAACCGGTTGCCGGACGTCTGTTAGTCCGGCGCCCGCGCCGGATGCCCGGCGCCCGGATGCCCGGCGCCCGCATGCCCGGCGCCCGAATCTGAACGCCGACCTGTACGGACCAGACAATGAACCTGGAACGTGCGCGCAAACGTGAACAGGATAAACCACGTGACACGCCGCCGGGGAAACCAGCGGCGTGCGGGGAAGAATATTCAAATCGGGGCGGCGTCGCTGTTCCCGGTGCGACGCTTCGGCGAAAGGCGCCCGGCGATGCGCACGAAAGCGAGCCAGTGCTGTGCCCAGAAACCGTCGCCGTAGCGGCGACCTTCCAGTTGATCCGGGATCCCGGTCGGCTCCATTTCACGGCTCCAGGACACGCTGCGGAACAGCATGTCCCACCAGGGAAACAGCACGCCGAAGTTGCAGCCGTATTTCAGCCCTTGGTGGGCGTAGCCGATCGCATGGTGACGGCGATGGAACGTCGGACTGACCAGCAAGCGCTCCCCGAGCCAGCCAAAATAGAGCCGGATATTCGCGTGCTGCACGCTCTGCGCCAGGTTCGTGATCGCGACCAGTACGACGAATTGCGACGGCGGCACGCCGATCACCAGCGCGATCACCGCGAAGAACGACGCCTGCAGCAGATCGTCGAGCAGGTGGTTACGGTCGTCCGACCACAGCGACATCTGCTGCTGGCTGTGATGCACCGCGTGCAACTCCCACCACACGCCGATCCGGTGTTCCCAGCGGTGGTACCAGTAACCGGCGAAATCGAGCACCAGCAGATACATCACGAACGTGACGAGCGGCTGCGTGGTGACGCCCGGCCACAGATTGTCGAATTCGATATTGGCGATGTTGTGCAGCCTCAGCCAGGCTTGCACGCTATCGAAGAACGGCTGTAGCGCGAAGAAGAAGAACAGGTTGAGAATGCCGAGCTTGGCGATCCACGTGTAAATCACATCGACACGCACGGCCTTGCGGTTTTCCCACTGCTCCACCGGCCGGAGCGCCTCGAGCGGGCGCAGAACCGCGTACATTGCCAGCACCTCGAGGACGCCGACGATCACCCAATACAGGCTGTCGTACGTGTCTTCGTCGTAGCCCATCAGATCGAGGCGGAACAGCAGCGGCTGCACCACGTCGACGTACAGCAGCGTTTGCACCGCCGAGACGAAGCTGTCGAGAGAAGAAAAAATCAGATGGAACATGGTGCCGGCCCGTTACTTCCTTATTACAGCATCAAGCGCCGTTCGGCGCCGTGAGCGGCGCGCGATTGAAGAAATAGATGCCGTGCGGCGAACGGCCGACGGCAATCGTCTGGATCAGCTTACGCGTATTCAGGTCGATGATGCCGATGTGCTTCGCAAAGCGGAAGGTCACCCACAGATAGCGTTTGTCAGCGGAAAGCTCCATATCGTCCGGCCCCGGCATCAAACCCGTGATGTCGCCGACGTTGGTAAGCGTGTCTTCGTCGATGACGCTGATCGTACTCGCGACCCGGTTCGACACCGCGACATGCTTGCCGTCAGCGAGCGAGCGGAAGTTGTGCGCGCCCTTGCCCGTCTGGATCGTCTTGACGATTTTCTGGTTGCGCCAGTCGACCACCGCGACGTAATCCGCCCCGGTCATGCCGATCAGCAGGTACTTCTCGCCCGGCGTCATCCACAGGCCGGCCGGTACCTTGCCCACCTTCATCTTCCACTTGACGGTTTGCGTGGCCAGATCGATCGCGGCCAGCTCGCCCGACACCTGCAGCGTGACGAAAACCGTCTTGCTGTCATTGGTGAACGCCATGTGGCTCGGCATCACCGCGAGCGGCAGACGCGAGGCCAGCGTCATCTGGTTCTTCTGGCTGTCGTAATGATAGATGTCGAGGCGGTCAAGACGCAGCCCGGTGGTGACCAGCCACTTGCGGTCGGGCGAAAAGCCGATCTGGTACGGATCCTCGATGTTCTCGACCCAGCGCTGCACCTGGCCCGTCTTCGGATCGACGAACATCAGGTTGTTGGACACCGAATTGGCGACGATCAGCGACGAATTGTCCGGCGTAGCCATCAGGTGATGCGGTTCCTTGCCCGTGGGCACCGTGCCGACGACCTGACGGGTGGTCTCGTCGATCAGGCTCAGCGTGGCTTCGCCGGAATTGAGCACGATCACGTTGTTGGCGTGAGCCGCCGGAGAAAAAAAGCCAGCGGCGGCGACCAGTGCCGCGCCCGCGGCGAACATGGCAGTCAAGCCGGGAAGAAAAAATTTACGCATGAAAACTCACTTCTGAGAACAACCGTCATTGTAGAACGATTGCCAGGGCCAGCGGTTGATGTGGATACCGGTTAAAGCTACGAAAAAACAGGGGCGCGACAGAACCGGCAAAGCGCTCTGTCAGCGGTTTCCGGCGAGTTGCGCGACTCGCCGTCCGCTTTGCGTAAGAAAATCGGCAGTCGACCTAAATCCAATCCAATAACTCCCAATGCGATGGATTATTACATTCTTAAATTATTGATTTTTACATAAGACAAAACAAGACTATTCTCTATTTTCAACAAATAAAAAACACTTATTAAAATTTAACGACAAATGGTTATTTAATTTCAACCATTTAGGAATTCGCTTATTCCGCCGCGCCCCACCAGGTCTGACAATCCCGCCGATCATCGCCCATGCAATTAATCCAGTGGACGCCACGGCGTGACGCAGATGATTCGGGCGCGCGAATAATTCTGGACGCGGAAAACGGACAACGGAATCACCGCGGTCGACACGTTCTATGCGCGCGACAAATCAGGGCGATGACGCCATATCCGAATCAGCATGCTTTCACGCGCCGTCCACGCTCGTAATTCCGCGGAGTTTCAGAAGAATGAATAAGATTTACAAATCGGTCTGGTGTGAAGCAACGAGCACTTGGGTAGCCACGTCGGAAACGGCGCGAGCGAAAACGAAGCGCGCGTCGGGCAAACAGGTGATTGCGCAAGTCTTACTGGCGGGGGCCGCGTTGGCTGGGAGCGGCTCGGCGGCCTATGCGGATACGGTCTCGGCCGATCGCTATTTCGGGGTCAGCGGAATCGCCGATGGTTCGGACGACGCGCTCGCGGTCGACGGCATGAATGCCATTGCGGCCGGCCCCACCGCCACAGCCGCTGCCCTCGACTCGATCGCGATTGGCAATTCCGCCCGCGCACTGAGCAACGAGGCCATTGCGCTTGGCTCCAACACGGCAGCAACCGGCGTCGACTCGGTTGCAATCGGCTATCAGGGAAAGGCGGCCGCATCCAATAGCATCTCATTCGGTGCAAACGCATCGGTTGCAAAGACGGGAACTGACAGCGTCGCTATCGGCTCGGGCGCCACGGCAACCGCCGCGAATAGCGTCGCTTTGGGCGCAAAATCCACCGCCACGGCCAATCTGACCACGCCGGGCGAAAAGTTCGGCGCTCCGGATTCGGCTATTGGCGGCCTCACGGCCCGCGGTGAAGTATCGGTCGGCGCCGCTAACAACGAACGGCGTGTCACCCATGTCGCCGCCGGCGCAGCAGACACCGACGCGGTCAACGTCAGCCAGCTCAAGGCTGTCGATAGCAAGATCACGGCGGCCACCGCCAATAGCGTTCAATATGACGCAACGCCCGCCGACAAGAGCAGCGTCACGCTCGGCGGCGCAGTATCGGCGGACGGCGGTGTGACGGGGGGCACCACGATCGCGAACCTGCACCAGGGTGCTGTTTCGGCCACCAGCACCGAGGCCGTCAACGGTGCGCAGCTCTATGCCGTCGCCGGCGACACCAGTGGCGCTTACGTCGAGCAGAACGGCAGCGGCGTCAAGTACGTGCGCACCAACGACAACACGTTGACGCCGGACGACGCCCACGCAACAGCCCCGGGCGCATCGGCGCTTGGCTATAACGCCCACGCAGACGGCGCGGACTCGGTCGCACTCGGCCGCGCCGCCCATTCGGAAGGTGCCGGCGCCGTTGCGATCGGCTATAACGCCGACGCGGCAGGCAACTACTCGGTCGCGCTAGGCTTGAACGCCCAGGCCACGGGCGCTGTCTCTGCCGCATTTGGCACCAATTCGTTGGCCGAGGGCGCGGGCAGCCTCGCCGTGGGCAATATGGCAGAGGCGAGCGCTAAAAGCTCCGTCGCCTTGGGCCAAGGCTCGCTT
>NZ_JAXDPY010000221.1:0-7676 GCF_034668105.1 Paraburkholderia sp.
AGAAAGCTTTGCGTACGATTGTCGCCTTGAACGAACCGCTTCATCTTGCTCATCCCTCGCTATCGGATAGGCAAATTTTAGGGCTCCAAAAAGCGTTTTGACACAATCTGGGCCGACTACTGTCCGACGCGGTCGGCAGAACCCGGCCCAAGGGACTTTCGGAATTCCCCGTAACGGCCCCACTTGAGGATTCGTCGCACGCTTCAAAGCCGTCTGCCGCGTCAAGTCTCCGGTTGAACTCGCCCCTTTTTTCTCCTTGGCTCAAGAACGGCCGCCGATTGGTCCGATTTCATTCGGCTGGTTGCTCGCTCCTCTTGCTGTCACTGTCGCCAATCGGAAGTTCCTTTCGGCAATTGCGTCGGCGCACTATGCTTTCATCAAGTAAGGTGCGAGGCTAAGGCTCGGAACGGCGACCAAATAGGTACATGGATGCCGATGGATTCCACGCGCCCGATATCGTTCTTGTCGACCGTTCGGCGCGAGGCTTCAGCGCGTGTCGCAGCAGCGCCTCGTCCTTGAATACGTATCCGAGGTGAATTTCGAGCTGAGATGGCATTGTTGATCGCGCGTATACGTTGAACGGAGCGCGAAGCAGTCCGCACTCACACCAGAGCCCATTGTGTTGCGTGGGACGGCGTATCGCGTATTCGAATGCGGCGTGTTTTAGTGCATCTTTCGCGCTATCGGACCATCCACGCGGGCCCGGCCGGCTGCGTCGTGGCAGGGTGCCTTTCTAACCACCAGCGGTAGACAAACCCCCATTCCGCGGTTTCGGGTTGCGGAGAACCGATCGCTAACAACGGCACGCCTGCCAGCCGCAGCGTCTGCTCGGGTGTGGTGTCAGCACGTCGGAGAAGGGTTCGCCACACCCTGGACAGCGATACCGATATGCAACCCGTTCGCGGCGCGCGATTTTCTCGACGTGCTCCTGCGTGCTGTTGACGTGGTCAACGATCAAGTTAAGCCACCGCGGCCCGAGCGTCCTGATGCCTCGCCCCATAATCGACCCGACGAGCGCGTAATGTCCGGAGCAGTCAGGAGCGGGCGACGACACAGCCCAAAGGGGGGGAAACAGGCACGCCACATTTACACGGAAGCGCATCCTCGAGGCGAAGCATCACGTCGATATGGCCTTTCCTTGCGACAGGCGCACAGCGGAGCCGGCACCCAGTGCACCCGCCACAAACTCAGAGAGGGGCGTCCACTCCTCGCGGATGGCATTGACGCCCGGTTCGTGGAGGCGCGTGCGGGGGCGATACCCGGACCTCGTATGTTTCCGGCGCTCTTCGGCTGGGCGGACCTGGAAAGAGGGGATGTCCTCGCAGACGTCATACGCCCTTGACGCGAAGAACCAGAGGCCACGAACCCCTGATGCCTTATATCCTCGCTGACGTGCGATGGTGTCTGCCCGCGTCTGGGCGCCGAGTTGTACTTCAAATGCCACGTTGCTGCTGCGATGGCTCGCGAGCACGTCTGCCGTCCATGACTCACCGCCGGCGTATTCACAACCGTTTGCCTCAGTATCGGCAGTCCAGTGAGCAGCGCGCGCAGAGCAGACGATCGCCTCCTTGATGCGCGGGGGCTGCTCGGTCTCAGACTCCTACTGACACACGCCTGCGCGATGCATGTGATAGAAGTGGGGCCGCCCGTTGGACGAGATGCGCAGGCCTACAACTGCGTCGCAACACCGCAAAAGCAGATGGTGTCGAGCGGCCTGCTCGGCGTGCAGCTGCTCACATCCGGTTCGATCGAAGTCGAAGGAGAACAGTGGTCCGTCCGGGGAAAGGCATTTGAGCGGCATTTTCCGTTGGTTTTGGGACACGACCTGGGACCAAATTCTAGTACAGTGCGCCATCCAGGCCCAGAATGATCTTAACTGCGCTCCACCGGGTTGAGTCACATGCCATCGACCTCGCACATCGCCTTTGCCCGCAATTCGGCCGGTCAGCTTGTGTCGGCCACCGATCTGCTCGACAACGTGCCGCAGACCTATAGCTGTGTCGCGTGCGGTCACGCGCTCGAAGTACGCAGACCGGCGAAATCACCGGCTTATTTCCGCCACGTGACTGATGCGTGCGAGCTTGGCAACCAGCACGCCACGCGCGCGGCTGCCCTTTCTATTCTCGCCGAAGGCCGGTTTGTATTTGCGCCCGCGCTCCTCGGTCCCTCGGGTCGATCGGGCCCGCGCAAGGGCAAGGACTCGCACCGCGTGCTCGAACAGTGGGGCGACGATGTTGCGCTGGATACGATCATCGATGGCGTGGCCGTGGATTTCTTTGCGCATACGTTAGGCGGCCCGCTCGTGATCCAGGTTTGCATCCCGGACATCTACAACGTACGCAGGCACGTTGCCGTTAAAGCGCTGGGACTCCCGACGCTTGAAATTGTTGTTCCGCGCAAAGAACGTATCCATCGGATATCGGACTTGCGCCGCGTGGTTCAGCAGGGCCTTTCAAACAAGGTCTGGCTCCGGCACCCGGTGCTGGAGCAGGGCATTCGAGTGAAGGACTCCGCACCTTCACATCAAGTCCCAGGGGCTGCCCTGGCCAACGAGGGCGCAGATGCGCCGACGCGGCTGACGGTGCCGCTGGCGGTCCCCTCGTGGATCAACGCGGGCTCTCACGCGGAGAACGCCCTGTACCGCCAGAAGCCCATCCCAGGCAAGATCGAAGTACTTGAAGGGCTGCTTGGTTTGAGTTGCGACCGATGGCCCGACGCCGTCGATATCGAAGTCCAGTCGCAGTCCTGTTGCGGCGTTGATCGGCGGATCTGGCAGGCCGACGTGTTCGCTAGATTCGTCGCCGGAGCCGGTCGCGAAGATCGTGACGCGAGTTTCGCAGTCCAGACGGCGCAACGCTGGCTGGCGGCGCGCTATAACGCGATCGGCAGTGCCGAACAGGCTCAAATGGGCGCGACCTTTCACTACCTGCGAGAGCTCACGCTAAGAGGCTACCTGCTTGAGTTGAACGGAAGGCAGTTCAGGCCGACTGGTCGCTGGCGCGCGGACGCGGAGCCGCGACTGCACTGGGTGCAGGGGCGAACGCTTAACGTAAGCGAGTTGAGGGCGTGCTCGACGCGGGTTCGGTTCGAGGTACCCGCAGAAGAGGTTCAGCGACTGCTTGAGTACTTCAGCGGAGGGCATCCTGCCGTCGGTGTCGAAAGCTTTGTTCGGGAATTTTCGCGGGTTACCTGCTCGCCCGAGCGAAGCGTCGTGGCGCTTCTGCGCGAGGCAAGACTCGTCGAGGAAGAATCCGTGCACATCCAGCGAGAGCAGGGCGACCTTTTCTAGCTCGAGACTACGCGCTGCCGCACGCCTGTCAAAAAAAAGGCCATCTTCCGATGGCCATCCAATACACGCCGACCATCCGGGGCTCGGCTGATCCAACCCGCGGATTCTATGCACCTGCGCGACGAGCGTCAATGCACGCTGCGATGCGTCTGTCGCCAAACTGCGTCACTTGGTCATCGCCCGAGCGCCGCTGATGCGGCACGCATGTCCGCCCGCGGAAAATCTGCACTATCTGCCATGCCGTGACGACCGTCTCGTGCTGATCGTGCCCAGCGGCCATGTGCTGGAAGGACGCGAGGCGGTCTCATTCGTCGAAACGCTCACTTTTGATTACGTTGGCCTGTCGGAATGGAGCGCGATTCACCGGTTTCTGTTGCGAGCGGCGAGCGCCGCCGGCCGCCAGTTTCGCTTTCGCGCCGAGATGGGCAATTTCGATGCTGTGTGCCGGATGATCGAGGCGACGGTCGGCATCGGCGTCATTCCCGAATCGGTCGCGCGCAGGCTCGTGCCGACAATGCGGATCACGGCGATTGCATTGACCGATAGCTGGGCGTTGCGCCGGCTGCACGTCTGCGTACGCGATCTCGAGGCGCTGCCTTTCTTCGCGCGTGAACTGGTCGATATGTTCGCGGCTGAGGGGCGCGCTGGGGAGGCTGTTGAGGTGGAATCGCCAGCGGGGGTTTGAGTCGTGTTGGAATGCGACGTTTCTACACGCGCTCACGCCGTAGCACCTGGCCCGGCCGGGCTCCGCTGGGCCCGCCGTCACGCCACACAACGACGCCGTTGACAAGCACGATATGAATGCCTTTGGCCGGCGCAATCGGTTTGGCAAATGACGCTGCGTCGGCAACCGTTTCAGGATTAAAAATAGTCAGGTCAGCGAAGGCGCCCTCCTGCACCACACCACGACCTGCGAGCCCAAAATTCCTTGCCGTCAGTCCGGTCATTTTATGGATGGCGGTCTCAAGGGAAAACAGGCCCAATGACCGTCCGTAGTGTCCGAGAACACGCGGGAAACTTCCCCACAGACGCGGGTGCGGAGCCTCGTCGTGCGGCAAACCATCGGAGCCGATCATGGTCTGGTCGAACGCCAAAATGCGCTGCACATCCTGCTCGTCCATTATGTGGTAAATCGCGCCGGCCGGCAGCAGACGGTCGATCACTTCCTCCTGCGTACCACCGAGTTCCGCAACGATGTCCGTCAGATCCATGCCGGCGTATTGGGGTAGACCTTTTGACCAGGTGACGGTCACTCGGGTTGCGTTGCGTGCGCGCTGTACAGACAAAATGGTCGAAGACGCCGGATAAGGATAGCAATCCAGACAAATTTCCTGCTTTTCCATGTTCTCGGCGATTAGCTTCAGTGTTTCGGCGGAGCGGCCATAATTTTTGACACCGACCACCTTATGATGCGAAATAACGACTGGTATCCCAACTTCGCGGCCGACGCGGAAACTTTCAAGCAGTGACTCAACGACCTGATCCCCTTCGTTCCGCATGTGCGTGCAATACACCCCGCCGTACTCGCGCAGCGGCTGGCATATTTCAATCACCTCTTCCGTGGGTGACGCTATCGAAGGCTCGTAGAACAATCCTGTTGACACGCCAATCGCGCCGGCGCGCATGGCTTCATCGACCAGCGCGCGCATGGAAGCAATTTCATCTGGATTTGCCGGTACGGTGAGATCATCCATGGTAGCGACACGCAAGGTCGAATGACCGACCAGCATGGCGCAATTCGTCGCAGCGGGCTGAGCACGCAACGCATCCAGATATTCAGCAAAGCTGGCGAACCGAAACCACGATCCGCTTTCATCGAGCAGGTTAAGCGGCGGCGTGACCGGATCGGGAATCGGCCGCGGCATCGGTGCCAGCGAAACGCCGCAATTGCCGCCCACCACGGTAGTGATGCCCTGGCTGACTTTTGGCGCCATGTCGCCCCCGGATAGCATCAGGCGGTCATCGTGCGTATGCGCATCGATAAAGCCGGGTGCAACCGCAAGGCCCGATGCGTCGATCTCCGTTGTTGCGCTGCTCCCTTGCAAATTGCCGATGCACACAATACGATCGCCTTTGATACCCACATCACCGTCATAGCGGGCGGCGCCCGTTCCGTCGACAATGATTCCATTGCGGATCACTACATCGTAACAATCACTCATCTGGATTCCTATGTATTGAATTTATCAGTCGGTCTATACAGCGGGGCGTGCCGCGATGCCCGTCTTCACGAGTGCGTGACGGCGATCGGTCAAGCCGCCGTCGCAGGGCAGAGGTTCTGGAAATCCCAGTCGCGTCCCCGCGCGGCGTCGATACGCGCACGAGTATATTCATGTTGCGGATCGCTCAGACCCTTGCGAATGCGATGCATCAATTCGATGCCTGAAATCGTGGCCGCGGCATTCCTGAACCGTTTGAAGCCGACCATCACATTCGTTCTGGACTTGATGCTTCCCCCTCTCGAAGAACGGATGACTTCGTTACTTTTGCGGATCAACAGAACTTTCTCCAGGCTCCGCGACGGCATCGATTTCCACAAGTACGCCGTTGAGCGCGCATCCGATGGTGGTTCGTACGGGAGCGGCGGTGCCCATCATTTCGGCATAGACAGCGTTGAACCGCTGGAAATCGCTCATATCCGACAGATAGGCCTGGACGCGAACTAGTCGACTGAAATCGGTACCGGCGTCTTCCAGCACCAGGCGCAGGTTATTGAGCACGGCGGTGGTTTGCTCTTCGATCGTTTCGCCGAGAATGTTCCGCTTGGGATCTCGCGGGACTTGGCCGGCCACGAAAATCAGGCCGCCGGCGCGACGCCACAGACTGTAATGACCGCCCCGGGACGGTTGCTTGTTTGATTCGATCATTTCTGGTTTGACGCTTTAAGAATATCTCGACGAGGGTTCGCGCTTGCTCGCCTCGTGACGGTCATTGGGTCAACGGTACGACTGAGCGTTCGTTGCCGAGCTGATCCCGGTACTCCCACCGACCGTCGAGGGAACGAACGAGCGCGTTGCTATACAGGTAGGCCGTCGTGCACGTGTGCTCCGGGACCAGCAACAACCGGTCGCCGACGTTGAGCGTGTCGTTGCGGATGACGGTGTGCTCTTCGTTCATCATCACAATTTCGCCGACGCCTTGAAAGCGTTGTGCCTGTGGCTTGTCCGGGGAGATCGCCTTGCTGCCGGCATCCAGCGTGGAAGTGCCGTTGCGCGTAGACACGACCGTTGTTAATACAAACCCGGCAGCAATCCAGTCGTGGTGCGCGAGTTCTCGCAGGTGCTGGGCGTTCGAGTAAACCCAGGTGCCCGGCGATACGTAATGCATCGCGGAGCGTGGCCACAGGTCGAACGTGTAGCTACAGCCTCCGACTACATCCACATCGATGCCGTCCCGGCGCAGGGTCGACTGCAGCGCATCGAGTGTTTCGGCAAGCGTGTGCACCTTCGCTTCGCGCTCTTCAAAAGCGCCCCGGATGTGGCCATCGTAGAGATGCCAGCCTGCAAGCCGGCCGAGCCCGGCAACCGCGCGTGCGAGTTCCAGTGCGCTCTCGTCCATCGGGATTCCCGTGCGCCCCATCCCAGGGTCAAGGTCGACACGCAGGTTGACCGAGGGCGGGGCACCGGCCAGCAGCCCGGTCCACACGCTCAGTCCTTGGGGAGAATCGACAAGACCCGTGAGGTTGGCGTCCGGAAAAGCTTGCGCCAGCTCGATGAAACGGCCAATGTTCTGCGGATTGACGGTCGGAAATGCCCAGATGACACGCGTGGCGCCAGCCGCCAGTGCCATTTCGACTTCAGCGAGCGTACTGGCCTTGAACGCGCCGACGCCATGCGCCAGCAACAAGCGAACGAGCCACGCGGCGCGATGAGTCTTCACGTGCGGCATCAGGCGCTCGACGCCGCCACACGCTTGCGCGGTGACCGCCAGATTGTGCAGGACGCGGTCTTCCGCCACCACGAAGCAAGGGGTTGCAACCGCCGGCACCAGGTGCGGGGCAATTGGGCTGGTCATGTTGGGTGTTGTCATAGGGTGATGGATCATGACGCTTCCGTGCCGGGCGACTGCTGTACAGCCCAGCGCGGCTTCGTAGGGGAAAGGTTGATTAGTGACGCAGGTCGGACAGGAATGCCTGCGCGCGCGGATGCACGGGCGACCGGAAGAAGGTTTGCGGGTCGGCTACCTCAAGAATCTCGCCGCGATCCATAAACCAGACGCTGTCGCTCACCTCACGCGCAAAGCCCATCTCGTGGGTCACGCACATCATGGTCATGCCGTCTCTCGCCAGTGACTTCATGACGTTGAGCACTTCGCCGACCATCTCGGGATCGAGCGCGCTGGTCGGTTCGTCGAAGAGCATGACTGGCGGCTCCATGGCCAACGCGCG
>NZ_JAXDPY010000222.1:0-6141 GCF_034668105.1 Paraburkholderia sp.
GCTGCGCCTTCGCAATACTTCGGCTGTGATTTGACGCTCGGATCGCCGCAATCGAAAAGTCGCGATCTGCGGCAAGACAGGTTTCGTTAATTCCCGGTGACTCAGCGTTTTGACACGCTCTGGGCCAAAACCGGACCTTAGCCGGGCTTTCCTAGATCGGCCACAATGCCGCATGGTTGAAGAATCTTGTGCAAAGCCTCGCTTATCGACGGAAGGTAAGGACTCAACGTCTAAAAGACTCGGGGAAACAATGAGCAAACGAATCGCAGTTTTGATGTTCGGTTTTAGCGTTGTACTGGCTGGATTCATCGCGGTCGGCGCCCATTTCCGGCTCAACGCGGAGCAGTGGGCTGCATGGATACAAGCGATAGGAAGTGTCGGCGCGATCTTGGCGTCGGTCGCTCTCGTTCAGTATCAGCGCAGAAAAGAAGTCCAGCTTGCTGCAGAAAAAGAGCGCCTCACCTTTCAACGGAAACTGAATGCAATGAGAGCCCTCTTTATGGAGGTGGCACAGCGCTGTCAAGCTGCTGCGGCCAAGGTGCATAGGGACCATGTTACTTGGGAACTAGAGCAAGCCCATTTGCAGGAAGCGCGGGCGTTGCTAACTGGGCTGCCCGTCTTCGACATACCGGACGCAGGACTCGTCATGAGAATCGCGACCATTTCCACTCAGTTGCAAGCAGCAGCGACGGTGGCACAAGCGATGACCTCGCCTAGGCCAGAGCCAGTTCGAGACAAGGTTGCATCTATCCTAATGTCCCCGCACGATCAGTGCTTGGAAGCGATTGTCGAAGTAACTAACCTGCTGGTGAAATGTTGTACGGAGGAAGAGCTTGAATCGGCCATGCAGACGTTTGATCGATTGGAAGAGAATATGCGGAGGGCGAGAGACGTAATGACATCGCTGCGGCAGAAATCTCAGAATGGATCATCAGATCCAGTCGCTGAAGGTCCGCTCTCGGTCAAGCCGAACGTCTCTTGAGGGTCGACCTCAGCCGATCGCACCGCGCAGGCGATGTTGCGGGAGCGCGAAGGCCGCCGATGCGCTATCGTTAAAAATGCAACTCTCGATGCCGCATTGGGCAGCAGGTAATTGCCGCGGCGGGCAGCGGACGAGGTGGGAAACAGGTGCGAGAATCGGGGTTCAAGGGTGGATTTCCACACCGGCATCAACGGAATACGAAATGGACGACCTATACGACCTTCAGCGCTTTGTCGACGCTCAAGACCCAGTGTATGCACAGGCATGCGATGAATTGAGGAATGGACGTAAGCGAAGCCACTGGATGTGGTTCGTGTTTCCGCAAATCCAGGGCCTTGGGTCAAGCGCGATGGCGCAGCGGTTCGCTATCTCGTCGTTGGCCGAGGCTGAAGCCTATCTGCGCCACCCGTTACTCGGCCCACGGCTGCGCGAATCGACGCGACTGGTCAACCTCGTCGAAGAGCGTTCCATCGAGGCAATTTTCGGATATCCGGATTACCTGAAGTTTCGATCGTCGATCAGCCTGTTCGCGCGCGCCACGAGCGACAACGAGGTATTTGTGGAAGCTCTGCGCAAGTATTTCGGCGGTGAAGCCGATCCGCAAACGTTGCAGTTGCTCTAGGCCGTTTTTGCGCTGCGCCTGCGCGCGCGGCGGAGCGGACTTCGGAATTTCAGTGTCGGTACTGTGGGGCGTCAATTCCCGCTCGCATTGGCTACGGGGGACCGGTAGAGCAGCAGATGATCGGTGCCGGATTCGGACAACCAGACTTCGCTCGGGCGGCCCATCATCTCACGTACATTCGCGTGCGGGCGCGGCAGCGGAAACACGTCGAACCGCTCGGCACGCGGGTCAAAGCGCACCAGCGCGTTGGCGCTCCATTCACTGAGCCAGACGATATCCTGGTTGTCTACAAAAATGGCGTACGCGTGCGGATCGTTGCCGGGCAAATGCCATTCGCGCCACTGATGCGTCGCGGGATCGAATACGCCGACTTTTCCTGCGTTCCACTCGCTGATCCAGACTCGCCCCTTCGAATCGGACCATGCGCGGCGCGCGCCCTGATTCGACGTTGGCGGCTCGATGACCTGCGCAGCACCACTCCCGGGATCAATGCGGCCGAGATAACTCCCCGCCAGCGACGCGAAATACAGGCTACCGTCCGGGGTCACGCAGATGCCGTAGGGCCCAGGCCCGCGCGGCGCATCGAAGACTCGGATGCGGGCGTGCTGCGGATCCAGTTCGCCATAGATGCCGCTTTGCCCCGTAAACCAGAGATGCCCTTGCTTGTCGAATACGGCGGTGTTCAGATTGGCGTTCGGCCGGTCCTTCGGCAGCGGAAAACGCGTGACGGCGAGCGTCTCCGGATCGATGCGCACAATCGCGTTCTGGCCGCCGTCAGTCACCCACGCCCCGCGATCGGGACCCACGATCACGCCGTGCGGCGCCGATCCGGCGCCGAGCGGAATCTTGTCGATCCTGCCGCTACGCGGGTCCAGCCGTCCGACCGCGCCCTGCGCCTGCGCGGTGTACCACACGGCGCCGTCCGGCGCCGGTGCGACGTCATGCGGCGCACTGCCGGTCGGGACGGCGAAGGTCTCGAACGACGGCGGCTGCGCCTGCGCCGAGCCGATGGTGAGCGCAGCGCTCGCCAAGGCCGACGCAAACCACGGTGCCGGCCCCGCTTCGAGGATCTTGTTCACCGTTGCCACAACCCGTTTCCTCGCGATCGCCAACATGTTCGCCTCCGTGTCACGGGATGAGTTTCAAAGGGCGCTGACGGCTTTTTATTGTTGCACTTATCTGTAGCCGTCGCTGCGTCGACTCATTCGCCACGCCGGCCCCGGTGGCAATTTAAGTTCACGGTGGAGAAGATCAATATTGAAGGGAGGATCATGTCGATGGCCGTGGCTCAAATCGCGGCCGAACCCGGTTGTCCAAGCTCGTGTGGATGGGTTCCCATTTCTCGAGTGGGACCTTAACGAAGGGGTGGCCGAGAGGCGGCTGCGACTGTCAATCATGAGGTCGTGTTCGGCCAATTTCGGCCATTCGCCCAACCGCCGCTCGGACGCTCAGATGTCGGCTCCGCCCACCAAACGGCCATTCCGCTTAAGCCGCCGCCGAGACGGGTCCGCAGAAATCTCCCTGCTATTTGTGCGTAATTCGCCTCACCGTACTGGTAACCAGGTCTACGTAGAAAAGGTCCCCGTTCGGACCAGCTTTCAAATCCACCGGCCCTCCCTGCAGACCCTTCGCAAATGTCTGAGGCGTGTTATTTGGAGGCTGCATTGTCCAGATGCATTTCCGGAGAAGATCGCCAAAGTACAGAGCGCTCTTAAACGGAACAGGATACGTACTGGCGCCGTCAGTGAACCCGATGGCGGAGATCACACTACCGTTCTGATCCGGGCCCCCGCCGGACGGCTTAGCGCCGCAGCTCCTTCCTCTGCTGTCCTCCGCTGTAACGTAACTCTGGTGAGCGTACGCAAAGAACGGTGCAGTGACACTCTCACTGCTAATGCTCCCACAGTAGTAGGGAGTGCGCAGGGCCTGATACGCCGTCTGAGGAGCCGGAAGGGAGTTGTTACTGGGGGTCCATCCTTCGAAGCACGGCCAGCCAAAGTTCTGCCCGGCGCCGCTGATATGATCAATAGCCTCCCAGGTCTCCCAACCCACATTTCCGACATACAGCTCATCGGGGGTACTGGTAGTGCCAGGCATAAGGGCGAAGCGGAAAGGATTGCGGAAGCCCTTTGCGACAACGGTAGCGCTTTGGCTTGTCGTGCCTGGATCCGTAATCTTGAGAATAAGGCCATCGCTGTAAGGTGAGACGCCCTGACTGCGAAACGCCCCTTGGGGCAGATTTGTACCATCGCCGCAAGCGTTATCTAACTGCCCGTAATCAACCTGGTCGAAGCTTGCGCCGTCGCCAGCACTGACATAGAGTGATTTGTTATCGTTTCCGAAGGCTAAGCCCCCGATACTGTGAGACGTGTAGTAAAAACACCACGTCTGGTTGGTGGACCCGGCGAGGGGCAGGATCTTCCTTTCCGGCTGCCCGCCCGTCAAAAGCGAAAGTTGGCCGCGGGTGAGAACGTTTCCGCTACACGCTCCTGTAGGAGGAGGCGTCGTGTACAGCACGTAGACATTGCCATCGTTCTGAGGATCGACTGCAAGTCCGAGAAGCCCCCGGTCGGCATCATTGCAGACTTCATTGCCAAGGTCGGCAAATAACGTACAGGTAGTAGGGGTCAACAAATCACAATTCCAAACCTTGCCCCCTTTTTCGGCGACGAAAACCATAGTTTTGTTTCCGTTAAAACTTATCGCGGTCGGCTGATTGAGACAGCCACTGTACAAAATCTGCTCGGTAAATCCCTTTGGAAGTATCGGCTGCGGCCTGGTCGTGGAAATGGCTTGGCATCTAACCGACTGCGCAGCCACAACAACAGCGGCATTGGGTACAGCAGCGGCCTCGGGAAAAACCGCGTGCGCCGCATTGGTCAAAAACGATAACGTCAGCAACAGTGCCAGCGCGGCGATCACGCGGTTTTGGCTTAACCATTTTTCCATATAGCGCGACACTTTATCCTCCTGCACGAATCGAACCGCGAGACACCGTCTCGCACCACGGGTGAATCGCTTAAGCGTGAATCGTTGGTTTTGACGTCGCAGATCATTTAATACTAGGCCGTGCGCCCGCGGGCAGCGGACAAAAGACTATCACCGCTCGCCAGGGTAAGTAAGCTGAATGGGAGGAGGAGCGGCAGCCGGCACGCGCTTCCTGCCAAAAACGCTGGATGCCCGAACCTGGTTTGGCGGTTGCGAGGAAACGAACGCCTGCACTTGACTCATTGCTTCATCACAGCGCTTTATTTACCTAGATGTGCGGCAGTGCGACCGTCCCGAACCAAACCGGAAGCTGCCGTTGAGCAGAGCAATGTTCGAACGGCACAAATGGGTCGATCAGCGCCATTCGAAAAGCGCACCTCGCAGACGCCCGGCGTGCGTAGTTTCCTTTTCCTTGGACGCCCCTCTTTACACGCGGATCCGCTCCACCTCGTCCAGACTGATCTCGTCGTGTCGCCAGTCATACAGCTGCGTGGTGCGCGTCGACGCGTGATTCGCCATTGCCGCAGCGTTCTCGAGCGAGCCGCCGTTTTTGAGATACGCGGTGATGCCGGTCGCGCGGAATGTATGGTTGCCGATGGCCGTGCCGATGGCCGTGCCGATGCCGGCGGCGATCGCGCGACGGCGCACCATCGCGTAGGCGTTCGCCTGCGGCAGCGGCGTGTCGCTGAGCTGCCCTGTGCCGCGCCGGATCGTGCGGAACAGTGGCCCCTTCAGATCGTCAGCGATACCGCTGCCGTCGAGATACGCATGCAGGTACGCCTCGAGTGTGTCGTCGACGCGCATCGTCAGCGCCGCGCCGATCCGCGCGAACGAAAACACCATTAACGCGATCAGCGCACGGTCCCGCAGGCCGATCGGCGTGGTCACATCGATGCGGTCCAGCAGCTGGCGCGCCTCAGCCGCATCGAGCACCGGGGTTTTGCCCTTTTTCGTGGTGTGACTGGGACCGCGCACCGACGCGGCCGGGTTGCGGCACGATCTGGCCGGTGACGAGCCAGTCGAACAGGTGACGGATCGCCGCGAGCCGCTGCTTGACGGTCGGCGCGGCGTGGGTCTGCGTCTGCCGCTCGATCCACGCAGCGACGTGCAGCGGCTGCACCTCAGTAATGGACGTCACGCTGGCGCCAGCGCACCACGCGAGAAAATCCCCCGCCGCGCGCGCATACGCGCGGCGCGTGTGCGGGTTGCGGATCGCCGAAGCGAAGAACTCCAGAAAGCGGATACCGGCCCGGTCGCCTGCCGCCGTGACACGTTCGATGCTGCTTTCAGGATCATTTCTCCGGACACCGCGACCGTGGACCGCACGCCGCGTCACGGCCAATGGCGCCCCATTGCGCATTATGGTCGTCGACGACAACGAAAATGCGGCCCTTGCGCTGGCAACCTACCTGTCGCTAGACGATATCGAAGCGCGGGCGGTTTTCGGCGGAGTGGAGGCGGTTCACGCGGGGCGGGAGTGGATGCCTCATGTAGTTTTGATGGATATTTCCATGCCGCACTGCAACAGTTTGCAGGCGGCCAAGGCGCT
>NZ_JAXDPY010000223.1:0-4739 GCF_034668105.1 Paraburkholderia sp.
CGATCGACCGCCTGCCCGAGCGCGAGAAGCTGCTGATGTCGCTGTATTACGAACGTGGCATGAACCTGCGCGAAATCGGCGCGGTAATGGAAGTCAGCGAATCGCGGGTGTGCCAGTTGCATAGCCAGGCCGTGGCGCGCCTGCGTACGCGCCTGCGCGAAATGGCCTGGGCAAACGCCGAGGCGACCTGACGTTCGATGGATGGTCGACCGGCGGTGCGCCTGAGCTCCGCCTGCCCTCAGGCGTCGGCCATTTCATGCTCCGCGGCCAGCGCGAGAAACGCCGAGCGCGACATGCCGCGCGCCTGGGCGTAAGCGTCGATCTCATGAACCAGCACTTCAGGCAGCGAGATATTGATGCGCACCGCCTTCTTCAACGCGGGAATGTCTCGCGTTGTCACAAAACCCCACGTGAAACCCGCGTACTCCGGATTGCACCGGTGCGCGTCGAGCGTTAGCCGTTCGGGAATCGGCAATCCTTCGTCGAGCAGCGTATCGAGATGCGCCTCGATCGCCGCCTTCGCGTTCGCGTAGGCTTCTTCCAGCGTATCGCCCGCCGAATGACACCCGGGGATATCGGGCACTACCACGCCAAACGCGTGGTGCGTATCACCGAGCTCGACCGCGATCGGGAAAATCAGGTTTTTCATTTCAGGCCCGCCTGTTTCAAGATGCTGTTAAGTGTGCCGGGTGGGAGATCTTTCTTTGGATGCGGGATGGTCACGAGACCGGCTTTTACGGCGTGCCGGAAATGGTGGTGACTGCCCGATATCCGGATCAGCCGCCAGCCATCCGCTTGAATCAATTTGACGACCTCGGCACTGTTCATATTGCACTCCTGAAATCATACACACGATTACACAACCTCGCTAGTGAGTAACGGCCTGCCTGGCTCGTATGCGACAGCGTTTAAAAGCTGCCGGAAGAGCGGAGAACCTCATGGGGGCTCGTGATTTCAACGCGCCGGACGAATCCGCGCCACCTGGCCGGATGGCTAACGCGTAGCGGTGAGGATGGGTGGATGTGCTTTGCGGGAAGGAAAAAGCAAAAGGGCTCGTCAACGACGAGCCCTTTCTTCAATGCGGTTTTCCGGCGCTGTCCGTGCGCGAAACGCGACTCACGCGGGAAGGAATCTTCGGGTCTTGCAGGTCTACGCGACGGCTTGGGCTGGGATCCGGCCATCCGGCCCATAGAAGCCGGCCTTCTGCGGCACGCTTACCTGGAGTGCCGTCAACGCGCGCTGGTTGTAGTCCATCCGCACACGGATCAACTCACCGTTATTCGTATTGAAGCGGCGCGCGCGGTCGGCGGCCTTTTGCAGCAGTGTCCATTGTTCAGCCAGTCGCGCATCCGCGCTGGCCGCGAGTTCCATACCGGCCCAGCCGGCCGGAAAGCCCATTTCCGCAAGCAGCGCGTCGCGCCTGGCTTCGAGTTGGGCGAGCAGGCCGATCAGTTCGGTTTTCTTCTCGACGATCGGCGGCAGCAATTCCAGCGGCGACACGGCGCTCAGCGCCTTGGTCTCGAGTGTCAGAATCGAGGCGAACGTCTCGACGGCCGAATATTCTTCGATGAGGGTGGTAAGCAGGGCGTCTTTCATCTCAACAACTCGCTGAACACGGCGGCTCGCGCATGATTCGCGAACCGGGTTTGTCGAATGCCGCCCGGCAGTTCACCGTCCTTCGATGGGTCGATTAATTGCCGGTCGACGAGGGGTTGCTTTGCAACAGCTCGCGTGCGGTATTCAGCACGCCGTCGGCGATCTTGCTCGAGTCGATCTGCAGCGAGCCGTTCTGGATCGCCGCTTTGATCGACTCGACGCTCGCCGTGTCGATATCGGCCGAACCGGACGCCGCGAGGCTGCGCAGATGCTGCGACAGGCCCGACAGGCTGACGCTGGCGTCGCCCGAACTGCTGCTGGTGGCCGGCGAGCTCGTGCCCGCACTCTGCGCGTTGCCGTTCGCGCTTGCGCTCGCCGCGTCGCTTTGCTGTGAGCGGGACAGGGCGTCTTTCAACGTCGGCAGATTCGAATTGGTTGTGGAATCGACTTTCACGATTGGCTTCCTGAACGATTTGATCCTGATAACGGCAATCGGTGATCAAAACTTTAGCGCAATCGCTCCAGCTTTTGCCTTGTCTTTCAAGGCGATCCGGCCCCTTGACGGGTTTGACATCCGCGCGGCCGGTCGCATCGGCTGTCCAGTTTGAATCCGCGTTGGCGCGCGGGCCGAGGTGCGCGCTCACAGCTGAATCTCCACCGTCGAACCGTCCTTGACGATGCCGGAGATGATCTGTCCGTTAGCGGTTTTGACGCGCACCTGCTGGCCCGGCGACGCGTTGTTCATCGCGCTGCCTTCGGCCGAAATCGCGAAACCGGCGCCCGCTGCGACGACCCGCACGGTTTGTCCGATCGACACCGCCGACGCGCTTTTCAGCATGTCGCGGCGCAAAGGCATGCCGCCGGCGACGCGCACCAGCGATACCGAGCCGACCGCCTGCGACGGGTCGGTCACGATCGCCTCCGGCAAGCCGGTCAGGTCGCCATCGCGCGCGACGAGGTCGGCGGCGGTGAGCACTTCGCCAGGCGCCATCGCGCGGGCGGCCAGATAGTAAGTGGCGCGCAGTGAAATGCGCGCTTGCAGATAGATGGTCCACGGGCGCTCCCCTGCGCAACGCACGCCGACGGTCATGCGGCCCCACAGGCGCGCCCCGCTCGGCATGAACGGTTCGAGCGTCGTGCAGGCCGCGAGCCCGCGCGGAAATGCCGGGGCGACGGTGATCTCGACCTTGCCGGGCAAGCCTGCCGACTGCTGCTGCAAGAAGGCGAGTGCGGCGCTGCGAATCGCTTCGGCGTCTTCCTGTCCGGCGAGCGGTACGGGTTGCGCCGCCGCTGCCGCGCCGGGGCGCAGGTTCTGTTGCGCCACGGCCGGCGCCCCTTGGCGCATCGACGGCGTGCGGGCGAGGGTGGCGGGCGCGGCCGGCATCGATGCGGGCGCCGGTGCCGGTTTCGCTGCGGCCGCCGTGGTCACGATCGGCTTGCCGTTCGCGCCCAACTGCGGCGGCTCGCCGCGCGAAGCAAGGCTGTCGAAGCCACCGGCTGCGGGCGCGTTGCCGATCGCGCTTTCGACGCCGTTGCCGGGCGTATTGGCGGCCACCGGCTGCGCGCCGGCGCCTTGTTGACCGGCATTGAGCGCGGGCGTGATCACAACCGGCACGACCTGACGCGCGCCCTGCGTCACATTGACGCGTGCAATTCCGGCGGCGGAATTGGCTGCCGCCACATTGGCATTTGCCGGTGCGGGAATGGTCACGACGCCATTCGCGTCGGGCCTGAAGCTGGTGCGGATCATTTGCGGCGCGGCAGGCGGCTCGCCTGCGCCCGGAATGACGATCGAGCCGCTCGCGTTGGCGGCGCGCGTGAATTGATCGACGTCGCGTGCGACCGGGCCCCGCGCAAGCGACTGCGCGGTCGCGGCGGCGAGCGTCGCCGCGGAGCCCGCGCGTTTCGCGGGTGTTGCTTCCATCTGCTGCGCCAGATCGGCGAGCGCGGCGGGATTCTTCTCACCCGGTCCGGGAATCACGATCGGCCCGTCTGCGTCCAGCGCCTGTGCAGCGGGCGGCAGTACGATGCCGCCGGCGACCCAAAGCGCCACGCTGACGACGAGGCGCACCACCAGACGAGACGTGCGGCGCACCACAATCCGTGAAGTCCGGCGCACAACGCCCGTACCCACGCGACGCGCCGTCGCCGCGCGTCTCGCGCGGTGCGTCAGATCGAGGGTGGGCTGGTCCATCGTGTTTCTCCATCGAATGCATCGGTACGCATTGCATTCTAGTGAGCGCCCCCATTGCGCAAACGTTGAATAGAAGCCCCCTTTCCCGGTTATTCGTCCGATTGCGACTTGCGTGCGGCCCATAAGATGCACTTCATGCAAAAAGGTCTTCCCGTCCGGCGCGGTGCTCATAGGAGGCACAGCGAGGGACGAGCGGGAAGACTCGGGAACGTTCTCCGGAGATTTCAATGCTGGACAAACTCGATGCCGAATTCGCCTTTGGCCGCCAGGCGCTCGATGTACGCGCTTACCGGCAGGAACTGCTGTCGTCCAATATCGCCAATGCCGATACCCCCGGGTACAAGGCGCGCGACGTCAACTTCGCTTCGTCGCTGGCCGGCGCGCTGAAGAAGGTGGAGGGCGGTGCGGGCACGGGCGCCTCGAACAACTCGACGCTCGCGATGACGCAACCCGCGGGGGTGACGAACGGCATGTCGATGGCGGTGACCGCGCCGGGCCACATGTCCGGCAACGCGACGCTGACGCCGACCGGCGGCGCGCCCGACGACTACGGCAATTTGCAATACCGCATTCCGACGCAACCCGCGCTCGACGGCAACACGGTCGACGTCGACACGGAGCGGGTGCAGTTCGCGGACAACACGGTGCATTTCGAATCAGGCATGACGGTGTTGTCGAACCAGATCAAGACGATGCTTTCGGCGATTCAGTCGGGCTCGTAAATAAGACGCAAAGCAATAGGCGCACAGCAGAAAGACACAGCAGTACGCAGGAACAATCGCTACGGGATTAACTTGAAGCCGAATAAAACCGTGCAACTGCGTTGCATAGGACCGGAGTAAGCGCTAAAGCGCTAACTCCGGTCGACAGCGTTGCATGGGACCAGAGTAAGCGCTAAAGCGCTAACTCCGGTCGACAGCGTTGCATGGGACCAGAGTAAGCGCTAAAG
>NZ_JAXDPY010000224.1:0-24466 GCF_034668105.1 Paraburkholderia sp.
GTCCGTAATCAGCTGCTTAATAAGCCGCGTAAGCCGACCGTTCTGGATTCCTGTGGCACATCGAGAGCGATGCGCCGCTAGACATCCGCCGTGAACGCGCAAACGTTTAGCGAGCCGCTTGCGTTGATGACTCCCCCTCCCTCGCCACCCTCCCGCGACAAGTCGGCCACCTCCGGCGCGGCTGCGGCTGCGGCGCCGCGCTGCCTATTCCCTTGCCCCGGTGCGCAGGCGGTCCAGCAATTCGCGGCCCTGCCGGGTCAAGTGCGGCGTCGATCCGTGCGGATCACGCTGCCGCAGTTCCACGAGTTCGTAACGGTGCAACGCCAGCACGGCGCGAAATTGATGCCGTCCACCGGCGTCTTCTGCAGATCGATCACGCCATGCGGCGCGTGCTGCACCGCGTCCACGACGATGAAGAGCCCAGGCTTCTTGCTGCGACTTCAGCTCGAACCAGCTCGACCCGGGCCGCATCTGAGAAACCGCGGCCCTGGCATGCGAAGCATTCGTTTATTCGTCCGGCCGTGCCGCGATCAAGGCAACGTAATCGGCACAGGACGCGTGAGCAGATCGACATACAGACTAAAGAAGCGATTGTTGTCGAACTGCGTGACGTAGGTGATCTTCTTCGGTGACGCGCCCGGCGCGGGCTGATCGGGATAGACCATTACGTGCCCCTGGTCCTCGCCACTGGTGGTGTCGATATCGAGGTAAGCGCTTTTCGTTTGCGTGGCATAACTCGGGTCCATGAAATACGCGATGGTCAGCGTGTCGAACAGATCGGTGTTGCTGGCGAACGCGCCGGCATTCGCAATGCCATACGCTTTCGTCACCGCGGTCTGCTTGCTCGGGTTATTGACGATCTGGTCGTACACGCTCTGCGTGAGCGGAACCGTATTCGTGACGTCGAGCGGAATGACGGCTTGGGGAATCGTCGTTTGCAGAACCGTGCGCACGGCAAGCGGATCAAACCACCAGTTGAGTTCCCCCACGGCATTCGCATTGCCCGGCACGGCCATCGCACCGCCCATATAGACGATCTGTTTGATCAGCGGCACGATCTCCGGCGCCTTCATGATGGCCGTGGCGAGATTGGTGGGCGGCCCCACCTCCAGAATCGTGACCTGGTTCGGATAACGCTTGATGGTCTGGATCATGAAATCCGCGGCGCCTTGCGTCTGCAGTTTCGTCGACACCGCGAAGCCGTCCGGCGGTGCAACGAGCTGCGACTGCTGGGTCGGTTCCGGCCGGCTCCACGCGCCGAAATAGCCGTGCGGATTGGCGGCCTGCTGCGCGCGAATGCTCGCTACGTCGTATTGCAGCGGATAGTCCGCGCCACCGTACACACCCACCACGTTTTGCACACCCATGCGCTCCACCGCCTTGAGCGCATCGGACTCCTCCTGGAGCAGCCAGTCGTTACCGGTCACCACCGTAAGCCCGAGCAGATTGACCTTGCCCTGCCCCATCAACTGCGTGGTCATGGCGAAGAGCTGGCCGTCGTCGCCCATCGTGTTGAAGTCCGAATCGATGATGAGCTTCGGCGCGGTGACTAGCGGGTCGGTGGTCGATATACCGCCTCCACATGCACCGAGGAGCAGCGTCATCATGAGGATGCCTACGCATTGTGATTTCATGTCTCGTCCATTTAGTCTGGTGAAGATCGCGATAAACCAGCAGACACCATCGCGAGATGGCGCTGGTCGTTCAACGTCGAACCACCCAGCGTTACAGATTGGACCGCCTCAAGTCACACAGGCGTCCGTTTCAAGCCGCGCTATCGACTTCCGCGCGCGTCGGGATCGACGGTTGCGCACCGGCGCGCGTGACCGAAATCGAGGCCGCCCGTTGCGCAAGACCGATCGCGCCTTCCAGCGGCTGACGGCCCGCGAGTTGCGCGGCGAATACCCCGATGAAAGTGTCGCCGGCTGCGGTCGTGTCCACCGCTTTCACCTGCGGCGCCGGGAAATGCGTGCCTTCGCCGCCTTCCGGCAACAGATAAGCCCCTTGCGCACCGAGTGTGACGATCACGTTGCGGGCGCCGCCGCGTTGCAGTTCCAGCGCCGCCCTTCGCGCGCCGCTTTGCGATTCGACCGGCAGCCCGGCGAGTATCGCGGCCTCGACCTCGTTCGGCACCAGATAGTCGACCAGAGGCAGCCATTCGGCGGGCAGCGGGCCGGTGGCCGGCGCCGGGTTCAGCACGGTGATCTTGCCCAGCCGCCGCGCGAGCGCGAGGGTGGCGTGAACGGAGTTCCAGGGCGTTTCCAGTTGGCAGACCACCACGTCGCTGGCCTTGATCGCCGCTTCGTGACGGGCAACGCTTTCCGGTGTGAGTTCGCCGTTGCTGCCCGCCACCACCACGATCGTGTTCTGCCCGTCGTCCGACACGGTCACCATCGCGACGCCGGTGGGCTGTGCCGGGTCGACCTCGATACCCGCGCAGTCGATCCCCTCGGCTTCCAGATCCTTGACCCGCTGGGCGCCGTTCGCATCCTTCCCAACGCGTCCGACCATCGCCACCCGCGCGCCGATGCGCGCGGCCGCCACCGCCTGGTTGCCGCCCTTGCCGCCGGCCACCTGCGAGAACTCATGGCCACCGATCGTCTCGCCCGGCCGCGGCAAATGCGGCGAGCGCGCCACCAGGTCGGTATTGATGCTGCCTACCACGAGCACGCGGCCCTGCTTTGCTTCTTTCGACACTTTCCACTCTCCTGCCGAGCGTCCACGCAGGACCGCTCATGATCGCTGATGTTCGCTTGTGTTCGACTTATGCGGCGCGACGCCGGCTTCTATATGTATCCAGCACGACGGCCACCACAATCACGGCCCCCGTGATGATCCGCTTGGTCGGCTCGGTCGCGCCGATCTGGGCGAGGCCCGCGGCCAGCACCGAGATGATCAATACGCCAAAGAACGTGCTGATCACCGAGCCGCGCCCGCCCATCAGACTGGTTCCGCCGATCACGACGGCCGCGATCACCTGCAGTTCGATGCCCGAGCCGGCATTCGGGTCCGCCGCCTCGAGCCGCGAAATCTGGAACAGGGACGCGAGGCCGGAGAGCAGGCCCATCATCGCGAATACGGCCACCTTGTAGGGCCGCGGATTGACGCCCGCGAGCCGCACTGCTTCCTCGTTCGTGCCGATGCCGACCAGATAGCGCCCGAACACCGTGCGGGTCAGCACCAGTTGCGCCACCACCATCACGACGATCGCGATCAGGAACGCCGGCGAAATGCCGAACGCAATCGGATTGGACAGGAAATCGAACGCATCGCCGATATAGGCCGTGCGCGAGTTGGTCAGCTGATACGCGAGTCCGCGGGCCGCCTCGAGCACGCCGAGCGACACGATGAACGACGGAATCCGCCAGGCCACCGTGATCGCGCCGGTCACGCAACCCGTCAAAGCCGCCCCGGCCATGCCGAGCAAGGCCGCGGGCAGCGCCGGCCAGTGCCATTGCAAGGCCGCGACGCTGGTGAGCGCCGCGCCGAGCGCCAGCACGGAGCCGACCGACAGATCGATGCCGGCGATGATGAGCACAAAGGTCATGCCGACCGACATCACCACCAGATCGGGAATCTGGTTCGCGATCGTGCTGAAGGTGTCGTAGCTCAGGAAGTGCGAACTCAGCAGCGAGAACAGGATGATCATCCCGAGCAACGCGCCGAGCAGGCCGAGGTAATTCGAAAATCCGAGGCGCGTGCCGACCGGCTTCGCGTCCTTGGGCGGTTCGTTCTGCACCGTGGGCAGGCTGGTTGGTACGGTCATGCTTCAATACTCCACAGATTTCGAGTCGGGCGCCGCTGTGTGGGGTGCCGCTGTGCCGGGCACCACCACGCCGGGCGCTTTGGCGTCGGGTTCGATCGGCTCGTGCAGCAATTCATCGCGTTTCGCGTAGCCCGCGAACGCCGCTGCCAGCAGCGCGTCCTGGGTCCAGCTGCCGCGCTCGAACAGGCCCGTCATCCGGCCTGCCGACATCACGCCGATCCGGTCGCAAATCGACATCAGTTCGCGCAGATCGCTCGACACCACCACCAACGCGCGGCCTTCGCGCGCGAGCGCGCCCATCAACGCATAGATATCGAATTTGGCGCCGACGTCGATGCCGCGAGTGGGCTCGTCGAACAGCAACACCGTGCAATCGCGCGCCAGCCAGCGGCCGATCACGACCTTCTGCTGGTTGCCGCCCGACAGCTCGGACACCGGTTGCGACGGCCCCGCGCTGCGGATGCTCATCGCGTCGATCTGCTTGCGCGCCAGCGCCGCCTCGCGACGGCCGTCCACCACGCCGTGCTTCGACACCGCGCGCAGATGGCCGAGCGAGATGTTGGCGGCAATGGGTTGCGTCAGCAGCAGGCCCTCGCCTTTGCGGTCCTCGGTAATCAGCGCGATGCCGTTCTGCACGGCGTCCGACGGCGACGCGACCTTCACGGCTTGGAGCGGGCCGCCGCCACGGGCGATCGACACCGTGCCGGCGTCCGCGCGATCGGCGCCGTAGATCAGCCGCATCAATTCCGTGCGGCCCGCGCCGATCAGCCCGCTGATGCCGAAAATTTCGCCGGCCTTCACTTCGAAGGACACATCGTGCACGACCGGCTCGCGGGTCATGCCCGCCACCTTGAACGCCACGCCGCCGATGCGCCGCTCGCCCAGGTCGATCCGCTCGCCGATATCGCGGCCGACCATCAAGGTCACGAGCCGGTCGGCCGGGAGATTGGTCATTTCGTCGACATGCACGAGCCGACCGTCGCGCAGCACGGCGGCACGCCGCGCGATACGCTTCAATTCTTCAAGCCGGTGCGAGATGTACACCAGCGCGACACCGCGCGCCTTGAGCCGTTCAACCTGCTCGAATAGCAGGTCCACCTCGCGGGCGGTCAGCATGGCGGTGGGTTCGTCGAGGATCAGTACGCGGCAATCGCCGATCAGATTGCGCGCGATCTCGACCATCTGCTGGTGTCCGATGCCCAGCGTGCCCACCAGCGTGTCGGGGTGGATCGCGTCGAGCCCGACTTGCGCCATGGCGTGCCGGGCGTCCTCGCGCAGTTTGGCGCGATCGATCCAGCCGAACCTGCCGCGCTGCGGCAAACGGTTCAGGAACAGGTTCTCGGCCACGGAGAGCGTCGGCAACAGATTCAACTCCTGCATGACCATGCGCACGCCGAGCGCCTCGGCGTCCTTGCGGCTGGCCGGCGTGTAGGCCGCGCCGCCCAGCGTCATCGAACCGGTGGTCGGCGTGATGAGACCGCCGACGATCTTGGACAAGGTGCTCTTGCCCGCGCCGTTCTCGCCGGTCAGCGCCAGCACCTCGCCCGCGTACAGATCCAGCGAGATATCGGCCAGCACGGGCCCGGCGTAGGTCTTGCCGATGCCGCGAACGCTCAGCACAGGCGCGGCGTCAGGAAGGGATGGGTTGGGAGTAGACATCAAATTGACAAAAGCCAGACAAAGATCAGGCAACGTGGCCCGCCATACAGCGCGGGCCACGCGCGGTGCCGGTCTTACTTGGTGACCAGATCGACAGGCGTTTCGACCACGCCCGACAATTCCGACTGCTTCTTGTGCTCGGAAAGCGCCTTCAAAGCCGTATCGATACCGAACACGGCTTGCTTGGCTGCATACTGATTGGCGGTGGCGAGGACGCGGCCGTCGGCAAGCATCGGCTTGATCGCGTTGATGTCGTCATAGCCCACCACCTGCACCTTGCCGGCTTTGCCCGCCGCGCGCACGGCCGATACCGCGCCGATCGCCATGTTGTCGTTACCGCACAGCAGCGCCTTGACGTCCGGGTTCGCGTTGAGGATCTGACTCGCGACGGCGTTGCCCTTGTCGATTTCCCACTCGCCCGACTGCAGCGAAACGACCTTCATGCCACCCGCCGTCATGGCCTGCCTGAAGCCGGCCGTGCGTTGCTGCGCGTTAGTGGTGGTCGATACGCCTTCGATAATGGCGACGTTGTCGCCCGACTTGAGGCGCTTGGCCAGATAGTCACCCACCTTCAGCGCACCCTTTGCGTTATCCGGACCGACGAACGGGATGTTCAGGTCTTTCGACTTGAGCACGCCCGTATCCAGTTGATTGTCGATATTGACCACGATGATGCCGGCGTCGACGGCCTTCTTGAGAACCGGCACCAGCGCCTTGGAGTCGGCCGGGGCGATCACCAGCGCGTCGACCTTCGAGACGATCATCTGTTCGACGATGCGAATCTGGTTAGCCGTATCGGTTTCGTCCTTGATGCCGTTCGTGACCAGATCGAACTTGGCGGGATTCTGCTTCTGATAGTCTTTCGCGCCGGTTTCCATGGTCAGGAAAAACTCGTTCGCCAACGATTTCATCACCAGCGCGACTTTCGGCTTGTGAGCGGCCTGAGCGAACGCTGCGCTGGGCAGCACCGACACTGCGAGAAAGGCTGCGCTGGCTACGATGGCGCGACGCCGCGCCGGTTGGAAATGACGAATCATTGATGTCTCCGTATCGCTCGTTCGGTCTACGTACTGATAGCCGTTGAGTCGTGTGATGGGCAGGTTCGCCACACTTGCCGCCCGCCGATGAAAGCTCGGGGTTTCCTTGCCAGATGCCGGGACGAGTATGGCCAAGTCCAATGCTATCCTCGCGATCCACGTTATGCTATGCCCAATTTCAAAATATGGCGTTTCAAAAATGGAACACGTGGACTGGGACGACTTGCGGATTCTGGTGGCGATCGCGCGCGAGGGGACGATGCGAGGCGCTGCCGCGGCTTGCGATCTGAGCGCGCCGACCCTGTCGCGCCGTCTGACCGAACTGGAACGGCGGCTGGGCGAGCCGCTCATCGACCGGGTGCCGTCAGGCTGTACCGTGACGGCATTCGGCGCGCGGGTGCTGGCCTGGGCCGAGCAGATGGAGGACCTCGCGCACCAGATCGAGCGTGCCGCGGACGTGACCGGCGGTGCGGGGGCGCACGGCACGGTGCGGATCAACGCCGTCGAATGGCCGTCTTACATTTTGCTTAAACTGCTCGGCTCGTTCCAGGACCGGCTGCCCGGGCTCGCCATCGAAGTGCTGACCTCGCGGCGGCCCTATAGCCTGGCGCGCCGTGAGGCGGACATCGCGCTGTGGTCCGAATGCCCGGACGAGGGCGATCTGTACGTGCGGCGAATCGGCAGGATCCGCTTCGGGCTGTTCGGTTCGCGCGACTACTATCTGCGCCACAAGGCTGCGATCACGCGCAAGGAATGGGACAAGCTGTCGTTCGTCGGGTATGACGACCGGCAACCGGATCATCCGGCCACGCAATGGCTGAAAACCCTGGCCGGCGCGCCCGCGCCTTCGCTTCGAAGCAGCTACGGCATGGGCGTATTCGACGGCGTGCTGGGCGGCTCGGGGCTCGGCGTGCTCGCCCAGCTCGCGGGCGACACCACAAGCGATCTGGTCTGCATCGAGAAGCACATCAAGGCGCTCGACCAGGACGTGTGGATGGTGCTGCACCCCGCCTTGCGCGATAGCGAGCGGATCCGGACGGTGGCCAATCTGATCGCCGAGATCTTTCGCTAGGCCGGGTCTTGAACGCCACCGTACAGACGGCCTTCACGATACGTGCCAGAGTGGCTGCAGAGTCGGTATGCACCCGCGTGCGCGCGGCGCGCCATGCCGAATATCGCGCGGCGCGAACTATACTTCAAGCGTAGTCCGGCCGCCGCGCGGCATCGGCGAACGCTCGATCATCGAACCTTCCGGCGGTGTGCAACCGGCATCATTCGATCGACCAGCAACTGTGCCGCTGGCTGCTGCTGAGCGTCGACCGTTTGCCGTCCACCGAACTGCGCATGACCCAGGAATTGATTGCCAACATGCTCGGCGTGCGCCGTCCCGGCGTCACCGAAGCGGCCACCAAGCTGCAGGACGCGGGGCTGATCCGCTATAGCTATGGCCACATCGAAGTCATCGACCGGCCGGGTCTCGAAGCACGGGTATGCGAATGTTACGGGTGGTGAGGCGGGAATTCGACCGTCTGCTGCCCGATCTGAAAGCCGTCTAGACGCTGCGCACAGCGTATGTGCTTAGCCGCTTGTCTTGCACTGCGATTGAACTCACCGGGTTGAACTCACCGAGGTCCACATGTACACACGCATTCTGGTAGCGATCGACGGCAGCGAAACGTCCGAGCACGCGTTCGACGCCGCTTTACAGCTCGCGCACGAGACCGGCGCGCAACTGCAGCCGCTCTATGTCGTCGACAATCCGCTGATGGCGTACGACGCCTCCGGCTACGATCCGACGATCCTGCGTGACGCGCTCGTGAAGGAAGGTCAGCAATTGCTGGCGGACGTACTGGCCCGCATGAAACACGAAAACGTGGCCGGCACGCCGCGCATGGTGGACGTCGCGCCGGTCGGCGAGGACATATCGGAGCGCATCCGCATCACGGCGAACGAGTTCAACGCGGACCTGCTGGTACTCGGCACGCATGGCCGGCGTGGCTTCAAACGTCTGTTTCTTGGCAGCGTGGCCGAACGCGTGGTGCGCAGCGCGTGCTGTCCGGTGTTGCTGGTGCCGGCCCGGCAGGCGCAGACCACGCACGTGGCGGCCGCCAAACCGGGCCACGCCGATGTCACCGCGGCCATGTACGAGATGCCGCCGCCTGAGCGCGGCAGCCATCCTGTCGAGACGAGCGACTAGGCCGCGATGATCACCTTCAGCGCGTGCGGGTCGGCGGCATGCGCGAAGGTCCCGTAAGCATCGAGAATCTGATCGAGCCTGAAGCGATGCGTGATCAGAAGCTTGGGATCGAGCTTGTGGGCGCGCAAGGTATCCAGCAGCATCGGCGTACTGACGGTGTCGACCAGCCGCGTGGTGATGGTGATGTTGCGGTCCCACAGATGTTCGAGATAAAGATCCACCTTCACCCCATGCACGCCGATATCGATGATCGGGGCGATTTCCGCGTTTGGCCGCTTCGGGCGGAATGGAGGTGGCGCACAAACCGGTCAGGGAAGCCTGATCGCGCGAGCTGCTTCGATCGCGGCAACGGAGAATAAAGAAAGGCTTGTAATGACGATGCTCCCGTGGAGGGAGGAAGTCGGTACGGTGGCGTACAGGGTTGGCCCGCGCAAACGAGGCCGGGAGAAAGCGCTCAGCGGCACAGAGCGGGAAAACTTACTCTGAGATTGCGCAGCAATCCGGCGCCACCGGCTGTCAGCCGTTTGCATGTAAATGCGCTCAGGAAAACGTAAGGTTTTGGCCCTCCCCGAACACTTCAAAAAAAAATGGGAATAAGCATCACCTCGACGTGTTTGCCCCTGCATAGACGACAACAAAAAGACGGTCCTCGAGCGAAATCAGCAGCGCTTCCGAGCAACGCCAGCAGCACGTAGGCCGCATAGATGGACGAGTAACGACGTAGTTTCCCAATCACATAGTTAGCTGGATTCAATCACCATCAATTAGGCATCCAAAATGAAACTCAAACTTGCAATGACTCTCTCGATGATCCTCCTTGCATCGGCCGGCGCAGTCACCCAGGCATCGGCACAGGAAAAAACCCGTGCGGAAGTGCGCCAGCAACTGGTCGAGGCCGAAGCTAACGGTTCACGCTTCGTGACCGATACGTCGTACCCCGAGACCCACCCAATCTTCTCGCAACAGGTTGCGCGTCTGAAGATGAACACAAGTGGCGACGGTCCGGCAATGTCCGGTTCGACGGAGGCGGGCCACCGCGCTTCCTCCTCTAATACACCCGTCCAGCCATCCACCGCGGCGACGACAGCATGTGTCGGCCCTGCAGGATTCTGCACACCGTACTTCGGCAGCTAAAGAAGCGCTTTTTTACGACAATCGCTTTACCTCAATTCGCCCATTCGTAGAAGGAATATCAATCATGAAAAACGCTCTTGTTTGTTTCGCTCTCGCCGTCGGCACGATGGCCGCTCCCGCTCTGAGCTTCGCACAATCAAACGCGCCGGTGACACGCGCCGAAGTCCGCGCCGACCTGGCGCGCGTCGAACAGGCGGGTTTCAGCCCGTCGAGCGGCGACGACGCCAACTATCCGGCCGACATTCAAGCCGCTGAAGCGAAGATCGCCGCGCACAGCGACCAGCAGATGGAGCAGCAATCCTATGGTGGCACTGCGCAGAATGGCAGCACTTCGTGGGGCACGCCCAGTTGTGAGCGGGCCGACGAGCAATACGCTCACAGAGCAACTCAGTTGTGCATTCGATGACGGCCCGCCTTGCGCCGTCATCGAAATCATCGGAATCATCGGAATCTAAACCCGATCACGGCACGCCCCCGCGCCAACCGATTCCGGCGGCCCGAATCCGGGCTTCCACTCACGCTTCAAACGCCCTCCTCACCTCCCCAAACCACTTGCAGTGCCATTTATCCAGTTGTCATTTTTGTTTTCTGATGTAATGATATAACATTCTCCGAGACAAACGATGACGAGGATCCCGGCAGATAGGGAGCCGGTAAGCGCACGTCCGTCATCCGAGTCGCACGAAAAAAACGTCAACAAGACGGAAACGCATTCACCCCGTGGTCAACCCTGAATAAATAACGATGAAAAACCGCACGCGCGTCTCCCACGCAGCCTTGCTGCTGTTCGCTATCGCCGCCCACGCCCATGCCGCGCCCAATGAAGGCGAGGTGACCGGCGCCGTCACCGACACAGCGGGCAAGCCCATCCGAAACGCCACCGTGAGCGTTCAGAACGCAAGCGGCGCCGCGGTCAACGAGGGAAAGACGGACGCCGATGGCCACTTCGCGATCGCTCACGTGACACCGGGCACCTATGCGATCGTCGTTATCGCAGCCGGTTTCGCGAGCGGCAACAGCATGACGACCACGACCGCGGGCGCGCAAAGCGCGGTGAGCGTCAAACTCGCTCAAAGCGACACACTCGACGTTCAGGTGAATGCCAAACGCCTTGACCAGGCCCGCAACGGACTGTTGCCGGAGACCGGCAGCAGCGTGTACCGCTTCAGTCAGGCCGACATCGATACGCTGCCCGCAGGGCAAGACACACCGTTAAACCAGGTGCTGCTGCAGGCGCCCGGCGTGGCAAGCGACTCATACGGCCAGTTGCACGTGCGCGGAGATCACGCGAATCTGCAATACCGCATCAACGGCATCATCATTCCGGAGCCGATCAGCGGTTTCGGCCAGGCACTCGACACTCGCATCATCGACCAGGTGAACCTGCTGACCGGCGCGTTGCCGGCGCAGTACGGCTACCGCACAGCAGGCGTGGTGGACATCCGCACGAAGTCGGGCGATGAGGGCAATGGTGGCTCGATCGACGTGTTCGGCGGCAGCCATCAGACCATCAAGACCAGCGCGGATGTATTCGGCAATCAGGGGCCGTTCAGTTACTACTTCAGCGGCTCGCTCGGCACGAACAACCTCGGGATCGAGAATCCCACCGCGAGTGCCAACGCAATTCATGATCACACGCGCCAGGGCGACGCGTTCGGCTATATGTCGTACATCATCAACCCGCTCACGCGCGTGAGCGTGATGTTCGGCACCACCAGCAACCAGTTCGAGATTCCCAACACGCCCGGCTTGCCGACCAACTTCACGCTTAACGGCAGCAGCACGTTCGATTCGAGTCAGTTGAACGAAACCCAATCGGAGTTGAACAATTTCGCCGTGGTCGCCCTCCAGGGCACCAATGGCGGCGCGCTGGACTATCAGGTGGCGCTGTTTACCCGCTACACGCGCACGCAATTCAATCCGGACCCGGTTGGCGACCTGCTCTTCAACGGCGTGGCGTCGCAGGACTTTCACAGCAACACGGCCAGTGGCGCACAAGCCGACACAACCTGGCGGCTGAACGACAAGCATACGATTCGAGCCGGCCTCTTTTTCCAGCAGGAACACGCGGTGTTCAACGACAGCGTCGACGTATTCGCGGCGGACGCCGACGGCAACCAGTTGTCCGACCAGCCCTTCAATATCCAGGATTCCAGCAGCAAGACCGGGTATCTGTACAGCGCCTACGTGCAGGACGAGTGGAAAATCACGGAAAAGCTCACGCTGAACTACGGCCTGCGCTACGACAAGATGGACGAATACGTCAGTGCGAGCCAACTCAGCCCGCGCATCGGCCTCGTCTATGCGCTGACTCCGGCCACGACGCTCCATGCCGGCTACTCGCGTTATTTCACGCCACCGGCGTTCGAACTGGTGTCCGGTTCGACCATCAGCCGCTTCAATGGCACGACCAACCAGAGTCCGTCGAGCCAGAACGACCCGGTGCAGCCGGAACGCAGCCACTATTTCGATCTCGGCGTGACCCAGCGGCTCGGATCGAACGTGACGGTCGGACTCGACGCTTACTACAAGAAGTCCACGAACCTGCTCGATGAAGGCCAGTTCGGCTCCGCGCTCATCTACACTCCGTTCAACTACCAGCAGGGGCGCGCGTATGGGGTCGAGTTCACGGCCAACTACAAACAGGACAACGTGTCCGCGTACCTGAATCTCGCGTGGAGCCGCGCGCAAGGAACCCAGATCGATTCGGCGCAGTTCAATTTCGACCCGGCCGAACTCGCCTATATCAACAGTCACTGGGTCTATCTGGATCACGACCAGCGCATCACCGCGTCATTCGGCGGCGCCTACGGGTTCGGCAGAACGACCTTCACGTTCGATGGCATGGTGGGCAGCGGCTTGCGTAGCGGCTTTGCGAACACGGATCGGCTGCCGCTCTATACGCAAATCAATCTCGGTGTGATACAGCACTTCAACCAGCCGCTCATCGGTAAGTTCGATGCACGCCTGGTCGTGGTCAATGCGTTCAATCGCGTCTATGAGTTGCGTGACGGATCGGGTATCGGCGTCGGCGCACCGCAGTACGGTCCACATTTTGCCGTCTACGCCGGCATCACCAGGAATTTCTGATTCCGTCAGACTACGAAGGGGTAGGTCATGCAAGATTGGGCAAGTGTTCTGGCGGCGGTACGCGTAGGCGGATGGGTCATCTATCCGCTGACGCTGCTCGCCATTCTGGCGGTAGCGATCGCCCTCGATCGATCATACGTATTCCTGCGCTTTGGCCGCTTACCGGAGGCCATGCGTGGGGCGCATGAAATCGGCGGGACGGAATCGTCTGTTGACTGGGCCAGCAGGTTAAAAGATGTTGCCCATCAGAACGCTTTCACGCGAATGAACGCGCCATGGGCACCCGATCCTTCCGTCCCGCTATGGCTACGCGAGGCAAAGGCGCAAGCGGTTGCCTCGCAGATCGAACGCGACATGAGCAAAGGCTTCTGGGTGCTCGAGACCATCGTGACCGCGGCGCCTCTGCTGGGTCTGCTGGGCACCATCGTCGGCATGATGCATTCGTTCCAGTTGTTCGGCGGCGACGGTCTCGTCGACCCGGGTGGCGTGACGGGCGGCGTGGCGCAGTCGCTGGTAGCAACCGCGATCGGTCTCGTGGTCGCGTTGTTCGCGCTGTTTGCGTTCAACTATTTCTCCCGCCGGCTCGAACGGCTCATGGATGAACTCGAGTCGTTCGCGAATGCACGGCTCAGCGAAAACCGTCTCGCCGACACCGCCGCCGGAGCACTGCCGTGAAGTTCAAGCGCTCGCGCGCGGTCAAACGCGGCCGCATCGAAATAATTCCGATGATCGACGTGATGTTCTTTCTACTGGCAACCTTCATGCTCGCCTCGCTCGCGATGCAGCGGCTCGACGCCGTCAAGGTCAACCTCCCGGCCGGCAGCGCGCAAAAGATGGCGGCGCACGAACCTTTGACCATTTCGGTGGACAGCAGGAATGATGTATTCGTGAACCAACAGGCCGTTCGTCCCGATCAGGTCGAGCCGACGGTAAAACGCCTGCTGCAACCGGACGGCAACGTGGTGATCGCCGCTGACGACGCAGCGGGCCACGGCGTGGTCGTCCAGGCCATGCTGGCCGCACGCCGCGCGGGCGCGGAGCGGTTCCTGATCGCAGTACGCCGTGAGTAGCCGGATGCGCGTCGCTGCGGTTATGGACGATTCCCCGCAAATACGAATCGCGCTGGCATTAGTGGCCGCGCTGATCGTATGGATCGTGTTCCTGTTTCAGTTCGGGCGCTGGTTGAGCACGACGACATCTCCACACGTACCTGCAAAGCCAATTGAGATGCGGCTGATCGAACTCGATCCTCCGAAAGCTCAGGAAGAGGCTCCGGTTAAGCGCACCGCGCCTGCATCGATCACCCCGACCAGGACGCGACAACCTGCCGAAACGCATCCTCACGTTTCAGCTCAACCACTTACGACGCCAGTTAAACCTTCGCAACCGGATGCGCGTTCGGTGCCGAGCGTTGCATCCGTTCAGCCCGCTCCTGCCGCAAGCAATCCGAAATTGGCGGCCGATCCACCAGCGCGTGTCGCGACGCCGTCTTCCGAACCAAGCGCAAGCATGGCGCCTTCGGCCACCTCGTCCGGCGACACGTCCGGCGATACAAGCGCGCACGCGATGGCTCAACCGTTGCCGGAACTCCCTGACGATTTACGCGACCAGGCCTATCAAACGGTCGCAACGGCGCGCTTCATGATTCACGCCGACGGCTCAGTCGAGGTCGAACTCATCAAGCCGACATCGAACCCGCGGCTCAATCAGATCCTGCTAGAAACGCTCCGTAAATGGCGGTTCTTTCCTGCGATGCAGGCCGGGCATCCGGTGGAAAGCCGTCAGGACATCCGTGTGCATTTCAATGTGGACTAGCGCGCTGAGCGTTGTGCGACCGGGGTCGCAACGACCGCCTCACCGGCGCGGCCTCTGGAAACTCAAGCGAGCAAGGTCAAGGTGCAGACATCGCAAGTGCTTCTTTCTCCGCCGACGCGTTTCCGTAGCGCGCCCTTCACCCCTTCGTCGCGCCAGACGTCAACCCAACGTGAACACAAGGATCGCCAGCGCCGCGGAATAGCCGATGCGGTAATACTTGATCGCCTGGCCGTACATGTAGTACGCGAGTACCGTCGAACTCTCGAACGGTCCGCCGCGGGTTTCCTCGCTGCCGAAGCTGGTTGTGCGCGCATCGACTGGCGCACCGCGTCAGGCGCGTTAACTGACAATTTACTTACACGCGAACCAGGACTTTCCCCAAGCCGCGTCGCTCGATCTTGCACTGCATCACACCCGCCAAGCCCCGCCCCGCATGCTCTGCGGCCCTCGTGACCGGTTCGGCCGGGCGATGTCCTCGCCAATCGTTTTCTTGACGGACGCCCACTCGCCTGCTGTACTAAATCAACCAAAGTGATTTAGGCGGTCCAGTTTGGACTGCGTTGGAATCGCAGGAGATTCCAAAACCGGATTGCAATCAGATCAGATCGCAAACAGGTAACAAGCGCGCAGCGTTCGCGTGCGTCACCGCCCGCAGTTCACAACGTCGTGGCCAATAACCGGAGGAGCGTCCCATGAATCTGAATTCCCGCAGGCATCCTGTCGCCAGGAAAATCGTCTCGATGTGCGTAGCGGCATCGGCCGTGTGGTGTGCGAGCGCGAGCCAGGCGGCCGACCAGCCCGTGGTCGGCCTCATCACCAAGACCGACACGAACCCGTTCTTCGTGAAGATGAAACAGGGCGCCGAAGCGGCTGCCTCGAAAGACGGCGCGAAGCTGATCACCGCGGCCGGCAAATTCGACGGCGACAACGCGAGCCAGGTCACCGCTATCGAAAACATGATGACAGCCGGCGCGAAAGCGATTCTGATCACGCCGAGCGACACCAAGGCGATCGTGCCGAGCATCAAGAAAGCGCGCGCCGCCGGTGTGATGGTGGTCGCGCTCGACACGCCGACCGATCCGCAAGACGCCACCGACGCCCTCTTCGCCACCGACAACTTCAAGGCCGGCGTGCTGATCGGCAAGTACGCGAAAGCCGCCATGAACGGCAAGCCCGCGAAGATCGCCACGCTCGATCTCGCGCCCGGCGTATCGGTCGGCGTGCTGCGTCATAACGGCTTCCTGGAAGGCTTCGGTGTGAAGGAAGGTGATCCGTCGATCGTCTGCAGCCAGGACACCCGCGGCGATCAGGCCAAGGGGCAGACGGCGATGGAGAACTGCCTGCAGAAGTCGCCGGATATCAACGTGGTCTACACGATCAACGAACCGGCCGCGGCGGGCGCGTATCGCGCGCTCAAAGCGGCGGGCAAGGACAAGAGCGTGATGATCGTTTCCATCGACGGCGGCTGTGAGGGTGTACGCAACGTGAAGGCCGGCGAGATTGCCGCGACCTCGCAGCAGTATCCATTGAAGATGGCCTCGCTCGGCGTGACCGCGGGTGTCGAGTATGCGAAGACCGGCAAGAAAGTCTCCGGCTATCAGGACACGGGCGTGACGCTGATCACGGACAAGCCGATGTCGGGCGTCGACAGTAAGGATACGAAGTTCGGCGTGGATAACTGTTGGGGTAATAAGTAACCAGCGTTGAGTGGCGGCCCGCTGCGCTGGGCCGCCCCAGGATCGCCGCATCGCTGGACAGCCGGAATTCGGATCGCCGGCCTCCAGTTCGCCGGCCGCCGTATTCGCCACGTGGCCAAGCCGCCACGCACATGCATCGAGGACACCTATCATGTCGACTCCTTCCGCGCCCGCCGCCCACTCGCGCACCTTCGCCGACCGCTTGCCGTCGCTCGCCGAAATCGGACCGCTGATCGCGCTGGTGCTGGCCTGCGGCTTCTTCATTTCGCAAAGCAACCGGTTCCTGTCGTTCCAGAACCTCTCGCTGATCCTGCAACAGACGATGGTGGTCGCCGTGATCGCCATCGGCCAGACGCTGATCGTCCTGACCGGCGGGATCGATCTCTCGTGCGGGATGGTGATGGCGTTCGGCTCGATCATCATGACCAAGTTCGCGGTCACACTGGGCGTGCCACCCGTTCTCGCGATTCTGTGCGGGATCGCCGCGAGCACGCTGTTCGGCGCGCTCAACGGCGTGCTGATCACACGCATCAAACTGCCGGCCTTTATCGTCACGCTGGGCACGCTGAACATCGCGTTCGCACTCACGCAGATCTATTCGAACGCGGAGAGCGTCTCGAACCTGCCGGACGCGATCATGTTCTTCGGCAACACGTTCAAGCTCGGTCCCGCCGATGTCACCTACGGCACGGTGCTCACGCTGCTGATGTATCTCGCCACGTGGTTCGTGCTGCGCGACACGGTGCCCGGCCGGCATCTGTACGCGCTCGGCAACAACCCCGAAGCGGCGCGCCTGATGGGCCTTTCGTCGCAGAAGATTCTGCTCATCGTGTATTCGCTGGCTGGCGCGATCTACGGGATTGCCGCGCTGTTGTCGGTGTCGCGCACCGGCGTCGGCGATCCGCAGGCCGGGCAAACCGAGAACCTCGACAGCATCACGGCCGTCGTGCTGGGCGGCACCAGTCTGTTCGGCGGACGCGGCTCGATTGTCGGCACGCTGCTCGGCGCGTTGATCGTGGGCGTGTTTCGCAATGGCTTGACGCTGATCGGCGTCTCTTCGGTCTACCAGGTGTTGATCACCGGCATGCTGGTGATTCTCGCGGTGGCCGCGGACAAACTTTCCCATCGTCGCGGTTGAGCATTCACCGCCACTACCTTGCCTGGGGCCTGTCATGTCGACACCTACTTCCGCTTCTGCCGTGATGCCGGTTCTGCAGGCGCGCGGACTCGTCAAACGTTACGGCAACGTCACCGCGCTCGACGGCTGTGATTTCGAGGTCTTGCCCGGCGAGATTCTCGCCGTGATCGGCGACAACGGCGCGGGCAAGTCGTCGTTGATCAAGGCGCTGTCGGGCGCCACCGTCCCCGATGAAGGCGAAATCCTGCTCGACGGCAAGCCGGTCAAATTCCGCAGCCCGCTGGATGCGCGCGCTCAAGGCATCGAAACCGTCTACCAGGAACTCGCGGTGGCGCCCGCCATGAGCATCGCCGAAAACCTGTTTCTGGCGCGTGAGCTCGTCAAACCCGGCTGGCGTGGCTCGATCTTCAAGATGATCGACAAGCGCCGCATGCTCGACGAAGCCACCGCGCATATGAAGGATCTGCAAATCGGCATCCGTTCGATGCGCCAGGCGGTCGAAACGCTCTCCGGCGGTCAGCGTCAAGGCGTTGCGGTGGCGCGCAGCGCTGCGTTTGCGCGGCATGTGGTGATTCTCGACGAACCCACCGCCGCACTCGGCGTGAAGGAAGGCAACATGGTGCTCGAACTGATTCGCCGCGTGCGCGAACGCGGCTTGCCGGTGATTCTGATCAGCCACAACATGCCGCACGTGTTCGAAGTCGCGGACCGCATTCATATCCAGCGGCTCGGCCGGCGCGCGGCGGTGGTGAACACGAAAGACATTCACATGTCGGAGGCCGTGGCGATCATGACGGGCGCGAAGGAAGCGGACGTCAAGGCGATTGCATGATGCCCGCACTCATCTGAGCGGCGCGCGACGATGGACACCACCGGCACCCGCTCGCCGCTCAAACGCACGGTCGGCTCGAATCAGGTCGGCATGCGGCAATTCAACGAACGAATCGTCCTGCAGACGATCCGCTTGCATGGGCCGCTGCCGAAGGCCGACGTGGGCCGTCTCACGCGTCTGTCGATGCAGACGGTGTCGATGATCGTCGACCGTCTGATCGACGACGGCCTGCTCGAGAAGCAGGCCCGCGTGCGCGGCAGGATCGGCCAACCGTCGGTGCCGATCGCGTTGCATGCGGATGGCGCGTACACCATCGGCATCAAGGTGGGGCGACGCAGTCTCGACGTGCTGGCGATGAATTTCGCGGGCCACGTGGTGTGCCGCGATGTCGTCGAGTATGCCTATCCCGATCCGCACGCGCTGTTCCCCGCGCTCGAAAGCAAACTGGCGCGCATGAATCAGACGCTCGGCGCGAAGGCGAACAAAGTGGTGGGCGTAGGCGTCGCGGCGCCGTTGTGGCTCGGCGGCTGGCGCGACTTTCTCGGCGCGCCGCCGGACGCGCTGGAAGCGTGGCATGAGATCGACTTGCGCAGCCGCGTCGCGACCATGACAGGCTTGCCCGTCGAATTCGCCAAGGACACCACCGCCGCCTGCGCCGCCGAACTCGTGATGGGCCAGGGCCGCGGGATTCATAACTTTCTTTACCTGTTCGTCGGCACGTTTATCGGCGGCGGCCTCGTGATCGACGGCCGTTTGCACAGCGGACCGCATGACAACGCGGGCGCGGTGGGCTCGATTCCGTTGAAAGACGGCAGCGCGCGCAAACCGGCGCGGCAACTGCTGCACGCGGCATCGGGTTTCGTTCTGGAACAGTTGTTGAGCAATGCGGGGGCGCCGTCCGCCGCCGCGCATGACCATCGCGCGTTGTCGCCGGAACTCTGGCGGCGGACCGAACAATGGCTCGACACCGCTTGCCCCGCGATCGCCAGTGCGTTGACCAATGCCGCCGCCTTGCTCGACCTGGAAGCGGTGGTGATCGACGGCGAACTCGACCGGCAACTGGTCCGCGAAATCATCCGGCGGACCGAGCGCGTGCTCGATCGCTTTGAATGGGAGGGGATGGTGCGCCCACAACTATTGGAAGGCACCATCGGTGCCGACGCCCGCGCGATGGGCGGTGCGATTCTGCCGTTGTACGCGCATTTCGCACCCGTGCACGAGCTATTCCTCAAGCCGGCGACGGACGCGGATTATTAGACCGCGCTGCTCATTGCGCGGCCACCTTCGCGATAGAAGCGGTTTTCACAGGTGGATCTTTCAGCAACGGCTGCAACACCGGCGCGAGCGACTTCAGCAACTGCACCGAGAGCGCGCTGGTGAACTCGTAATGCGCCGCATACGGCTCATGCACCCAGGCCGTCAGCGTGCCATAGAAGCGGTCTCCCATCACAAACACGAACGTCGCGCTGCGATTCACCTTGCGCGACTCGATCAAACGCGCGCCTTTGGCCCATACATTGAAGCGCTGGTCGCCGGTGCCGGTCTTGCCGTAAATCTCGAGTGTCTGGCCGTTGGGGAACGTCATGCCCTGCGCGAGACGCTTGGCCGTGCCGCCCAATACCACATCGCGCAACAGCATTCTGACCACTCCGGCGATTTCCGGCGACACCTGCTGTTGCGGCGCCACGGCTGCCCGCTGGAAATGCGTTTCGTACGGCGTGTCTTTCGCGAAATCGAGTTGCGTGAGGCTTTCGGTCGGCACCTTGTTGCCGCCGTTGGCAATCACGCCGATCAGTTGCGCGAGCGCGGCCGGCCGATCGCCGGATGCGCCAATCGCCGCCGCAAACGAGGGCGTCAGCGTCGCGAACGGATAGCCCAGCGCCTGCCACGATTTGCCGATCGCATCGTAAGCGCGCAACTCGACCATCCGCTTGATGCGGCGATCCTGGGTGGCGTGATAGCGCGTCTTGAAGAGCCACGAATAAGTCGACAGACGCACGTCGCTGCTGGCTTTCTGTACCTGATCGAGCGTCGCCTCGGGATGGGCTCGCAGATAGTTGAGCGTCCACAGTTCCAGCGGATGTACGCTCGAAATGTAGCCGCGGTCGTTCAGATTGAAACGGTCGATTGCGTATTTGGCATACAGATTGGCCAGATCCTCATCGTCGAGCACGGAGGCAGCCGGCGTGTTCTTCAGCGCGGCTCGCATCTTCGCGTTGAACCATGCATTCGATTCATCCGGCGCGACGCTGCGCAACACCGTCGCCACTTTAGGCGGCGATTTGCGTACGCCGAGCAACAGCAAAGCGAGCGCCTGATCGGGTGTTTTGCCGTGATACTTCGTGTAGAAACGATTCATGTACACGCGGCTTTCCTGATCGGCGAAACGCGTGAGATACATCTTGCGGATCGCCGGATCGCCCAGCCATTGCGACGACGCTCCGGTGGTCCGCACCATCTCGTAGTGGACGATATCGCGCATCAGCCGCACGAACACCAGATTCACCGAATGCTGGAATGCGCGATGCACGGTGAGAATGCGGCTGTTGTCGTCGGCTTCGAAGTTGTTGAAGGTTTGCGCGCCGCCGCCCGTGTAAAACGTTTCGCCTGGACTGGCCGAGTATTTGCGCTCGACGGCCGCATCGAGCATGGCTTGCAGCGAACGGTCCGAGGTATGCGTCAGATAATCGAGTGCCCAGCGCGTGAGCTGATCGTTCGGATCGGGCTTCACGGCTTTCAGCTCTGCTGTGCTCAGCGGTGCATAACGCGCGTGCAGGTCGGAGACGATCTGCAAATAGGTCACCACGGTACGCAGTTTTGCAGTCGAACCGAGATTCAGGCGCGCGCCGGAGTTGATGTCGAACGGCTGGTTCACGCTATCGGTTTGCACCCGCACGAGGTTGGCGCCATCGCGCCGTTCGAACAGCGTGAAGCTATAGGCGATTCTCGATGGATCGTCGGAGGCGCGCAGCATTTCATAGCCGACCAGACCGGCGGCTTTAGCACCGTCGCGCGTGGCGGCCGCGGCGAGCCGTTCACTCACGGCCTGCTGCACGGCGTTGTTGAGCGTGCCCTTCGCCTGCAAATCGAGCCGGTCGAGTTCATAGAAACTTGGGATGCCGAGCGCCGCCAATAGATGCGAGCGCATCGATGTCACAGCCTTGCGCGACACGAATGAGTCCACGTTCTGCGTCGGGCTCGGCGCGTGGCGCAACGTCACTTGCGCGGACAGCGCGGCATCGCGCAACGGCATCGAGATGACGCCGCCGTTCGCCAGCAACCGTAAATAACTGTCCGTCAGACGTTCGAGTTCGGCATAGCCGCGATGCAGGAAATACGACGGCGCCCTTTGCGCGATCATCAGCGAGAGCACCTGGCGAAACGCCACGCCCTGCTCCGGGAGGTTCGCTTCCGTCGACGGCGCTTTCAGGATGCGATCGATGTCGTTGAAATCGCGACCGTACCAGGCGGCGAGCCCGTCGCCCATCCCGTTGATTTCGCCGATACCCGGCTGCGCGGCTAGCGGCACCGAGTTGAGATAGTGGACGACGATCTGCTGGCGCGCTGGCATGGTCTGCGGACCATTCAGATAAGCACGCACCGAGGCCGAAGCGATTTGCCGCAATTTTTCCGGCGGCGTCGCGGTGCGGCCGCCTGCCGAGTGGCGGAATTTCTCGATCTGGGTCGCCAGGGTGCTGCCGCCAGGCGTCGACTGATGACGGTTGAATACACGCGCCCCCTGATCGACTAGCGCATGGCTAAAGCGCCCCCAATCGATCGCCGGATTGCGGTTCGGCTGATCCGGATCGAGCAGATAGCGGTCTTCGATAAAAAGCAGCGAATTGACGACCAGCGGCGGGATCGAATCGAAGCCGTCATAAACGCGGCCTGGAAACTGCCCGCCAAAGAGCGGCGCGCCGGTCCCGTCGAACAGCTGCAGCCCCGCCTGATCTTTTTCCGCGTAGGGAATGAATAGACCGTTATCCGCAAGCGACAGCATCCGTTCGGAATCACGCGCTTGCGCGCTGACTTCAAAGCCGCGTTCAAGCAAGCGCTGCTGAAACGACGGCAGCAACGCGTAGCCGAGGCGGCTGTCGTAGGGGCCTTTGTCAGCTTGAGGAAAGCGGATGGAATGGCTTGGACCGTCGGCGACGGAAAAACCCACGTCGCGCGTGAGTTCGGAGAGATAGCGCGCCTGCAGCCGCGACGTTTCGATCTCGACCTGGATCACGCGGGCCGCCACAGCCAGCGCGAGCAGAAATGCCGCCGCCAGCCCCCATTTGAGCCACTTCCTGACGGGCGCCGTACCTGTCGCGCGAAGCGGTAATCGAACCAGTGGCCGATTCATGGCTGCTCTCCCCGAGCGGGCGCCATGCTCTAAAACCTGGCGCACCTTCGGTCAAGTGTAGCGCGGAACGTGAAGGGGTAATCGGTTCGGATTTACCCGACAGTGTCGCCGCAGCAACACCCCACCACACGACATGGCGCAGCGCTGATCGGCGTGAGATATTGGACGTCTTTCACCCGCCGCAAAACCGCCGTTTCAGGCGGTTTTTTGCTTCTGTGCCAGTCGATTTTCCCCTTTCGTCAGCGCCTGCCCCGTCTTCCGGCCACATAGCAACTCAATGAATTGCTCGGCCGCCGGCGACAGCACGCCGCCTTTGCGCGTCACAATGCCGAAAGTTTGCGACGGCGACTTCAGTTTGACCGGCACGAAGCGCAACATTTTCTGCCGCACGAACAACTCCGCGATCGCGCTCGGCAAAAGCGAAACCAGATCGGCGCTGCTTTGCAGCAGCGCCACCGTCACGAAGGTGGAGGCGGTCGAAATCGGGTTATCCGGCATCTCCAGACCCGCCAGGTCCATCTCCCGTTCGAGCAACGCATGCAACGGCATATGCGACGGATACATCACCCAGCGGTGGCCGGCCAGGTCACGCAGTTTCACCTCCTTCCTCGGCAACGGCGGATGGCCATAACCCACCACCACGGATAACGGCTCGTCACCCAGCGGACGATAGTGGTATTTCGCCGGATCGGCGGCCACCGTTGCACGCCCGATCACCAGATCGAGCCGGCCTTCGTCGAGTTGCAGCAGCATGCGCGCGCTCGTGTCTTCCATCACTTCGATCGACAGGCCCGGCTGCCCGGCATGCAGTTCATTCAGCGCCGGCACCACGCGTTCGGGAATCGCGCCCATGATCGCCCCGATCGCGAGTCGGCCGCCGCGCCCGGAACGTATCTCGGCGACGTCCTGGCACAACGCGGTGAGGTCCGTCGCCATGAGCCGCGCGTAGCGGATCACGCAATGGCCCAGCTGGTTCGGGATCATGCCGCTCTTCGAGCGCTCAAAGAGCGGCGCCTCCAGGATCGACTCCAGCTCCTGCAATGCCTTGCTGGCGGCCGATTGCGTCATCGACATCGCGCTCGCGGCCTTGTGCAGCGAGGTGTGGTCGTCGAGCGCGATCAGCAGTTGCAGCTGCTTCATACGCAGTCTGGACAACAGAACGTTCAGCGTGTCTTTCATGGATTCGTGGGCAGCGACGCGGTGAGTCGCAAAAGCGATCACAAGATGGAAACAATTCAATATACCTGCCACGCTCACAGCCGTATAGTCGGCAACGGAGACGTTCAAAAACCTACGCCTGAGCACCCCGGCTCAACTCACAACTCACAACTCACATCGCCATGACCCAAGCCCACCACCCTGTTCCCTTGCGCGGCGTGTTCCCCGTCGCGCCGACCATCTTCGACGAGGCCGGCCGTCTCGACCTGGAAGGGCAGAAACGCTGCATCGACTTCATGATCGATGCGGGTTCCAACGGCCTGTGCATCCTGGCTAACTTCTCCGAGCAATTCGCGCTGTCCGACGACGAGCGCAACACGCTGATGCATCTGGTGCTGGAGCAGGTTGCCGGCCGCGTGCCGGTGATCGTCACGACCACCCATTTCAGCTCGCACCAGTGCGCCGAACGCAGCCGCAGCGCGCAAGCCGCGGGCGCCGCGATGGTGATGGTCATGCCGCCGTATCACGGCGCGACGATCCGCATCGGCGAGCGCGGCATCTATGAGTTCTACCGCACGGTGTCCGACGCGATCGG
>NZ_JAXDPY010000225.1:0-10752 GCF_034668105.1 Paraburkholderia sp.
AGGCTGATTTGAACCACGTTCCGAACAGAAGGCGTCACACTCGGAAACGTACCTCGACCTGCAAGCCACCCGTCGGCGACTCGTCGAGCCGCACCGCCGCATGGTGTTGCGTAGCGATGCGCCGTACGATCGCGAGGCCGAGACCGGTGCCCGCCACATCGGTGCGCGCGCGGTTCGCGCCGGCGCCGGCCCGGTAGAAGCGATCGAATACGCGATCGCGTTCGGCCGGCTCGATGCCCGGCCCGCTGTCGGCGATCCGTACCACCGGATGCCCGTCTTCGACCTGCAGACTGACGTCGACGCGGCCGCCTCGCGGCGTGTATTTGGTTGCGTTATCAACGAGGTTGTTGAACATGACGCGCAGCGCGTCGGCGTCGCCGATCACCGTGGCGGACTCGCTCGCCTCGATGCCGAGATCGACGCCGCGATTCTGCGCCAGCGGCGCATACGCCACCACGCAGTCCTGCAGCAGCGCGCGCAGATCGATCGCGTTGGTCGCGGCGAGGCCGTCCGGTTCCGAGCGTGCGAGCGCCAGCAATTGCTCGGCAAGCCGCGTGGCGCGCGTGACACCCGCTTGCAGATCGGCCAGCGCTTCACTGCGCGCTACGTCGTCTTTCGCGCGGGCGACCAGTTGCGACTGGATCTGCACCGCGGCGAGCGGCGTGCGCAATTCGTGAGCGGCGTCGGCAACGAATGCTTTCTGAATGTCGAGTGCGGTGGCGAGACGTTCGAGCAGGCCGTTCAACGCGCGCACCAGCGGCTGCACTTCAAGCGGCAGGCGCTGATCGGGCAACGGATCGAGCGCCTCGGGGTGACGCGCGTCGAGCGCGCTGGTCACGCGCCGCAGCGGCCGCAGTCCGCGTCCGACGATCACCCACACCGCCAGGCCCAATAGCGGCAGCAATACGATCAACGGCCACAAGGTTCGCAACGCGACGTTCGCCGCGAGCCGGTTGCGCACCGAAACCGGCTGCGCCAGCTGCACGACGTTATCGCCGACGATCGCGCCATACACACGCCAATCGCCGCGCTCCGTATGCTCGGTGGAAAAGCCGAGTTCGGCGCGCGGCGCGAGCGGCGCACGCGGTCGCGAGTAGTACATCAACACGCCGTTGCGATTCCAGATTTGCAGCACGATGCCTTCGTCGCCGGTGTCGCGCGAACCAAGCACTTGCGAAAACGGTTCCGACGGCAGCGCCGCGGCGATCTGCTCCAACTGGTAATCGAACAGTTCGTTGGCTTCAGCCAGCGCTTGCCGGTAGATCAGCCAACCGGCAATGCCGACGCCGAGCAACACCAGCGCCAGCAGCCAGAACAGCAATTGACGGCGAATCGAACGCATCGGCTCAGGCGTCCTTCGCGATCATGTAGCCAAGACCGCGCACGTTGCGGATCAGGTCCGCGCCGAGCTTCTTGCGCAGCGCGTGAATGTAGACCTCAACGGTATTGCTGCCGATCTCCTCGCCCCAGCCGTACATTTTTTCCTCGAGCTGGCTCTTCGAGAGTACCGCGCCAGGACGCGCGATCAGTGCTTCGAGCAGCGCGAATTCACGCGCCGACAACGCGACCGGCGCGCCGTCGAGCGTGACCTGATGCGAGGCCGGATCGAGCGTCAGGTTGCCGTGACGAATCGTCGAATCGCTGCGGCCCGATTGGCGGCGGATCAGTGCACGCATGCGGGCGCCGAGTTCGTCGAGATCGAAAGGTTTGACAAGGTAATCGTCGGCGCCGGCGTCGAGGCCTTTGACGCGGTCGGCGACCGCGTCGCGCGCCGTCAGGATCAGCACCGGCGTGGCGTGGCCTTTGGCGCGCAGCGCACGCAGCACCTCGAGGCCGTCGCGTTTGGGCAGGCCGAGGTCGAGCAACACCAGATCGTAAGGTTGGCCGGTTGCCGCGCTGAGCGCCGCGTCACCGTCTTCCACCCAATCGACCGCGAAGCCTTCGCCGCGTAGCGCCTTGCGCACGCCTTCGGCGATCATCCGGTCGTCTTCGACTAGCAATATGCGCATGTTGGTACGGTCCCGAAACATTCGATGATGCCGCATTCTAGCGCCCAGCCCGGCCTGCGCGCCGCAGGACGCTTTTTCACCGCAGCGTCGCGGCATGTCTCTACAATGAGCGCTTTGCGTCGCGTGGCTCGATTCATCAGCGTGCCCGGCTTGGTATGCCGAACGCGTGAATCCGCCAGCGTGCCCCCATGATTTGCCCGACCGACTAATGCCGCCCTCGCGAACGCGCAACGAAACCGCTGCCCGCACGCGTCGCGCGATGCATCGACACACCCTGGATTGCCGCGTACCTCGCGCCCCGAAATCTTGCTTCCTCGCCTGTTCATGACGCACGCTTTTTTGTCTTCTCTCGCACGCTCCTTGGCGCTGCGTCCACGCTCCTCTGCCTGCACCCGTTCCCTGCCGCGCCGCGTCGCACCGCGCACGGCCGCGTTGGCGCTCGCCTGCGCCGCGCTCGGTTGCGGCACGATGCTGCCGCTCACCGCACAGGCTCGCGTCAAGGCTACGCATCCGAGCGTCAATGTCACGACCGTCCTGCCGCAACCGGTGATGGTCGGCCTGCAGCGCGCCCACGTGCCCTTGTCGTCGATCAGCGTGGTGGTCGAAAAGGTCGGCGACCGCACGCCGATCGTCGCGCTGAACGCCGGCAAGCCGATGATGCCCGCCTCGACGATGAAGCTCGTCACCACTTACTCCGGCCTGTCGATCCTGGGCCCGGACTATCGCTGGCGCACGAGCGCGTATGCGGACGGCACGCTCGATGCCAACGGTATGTTGCACGGCAATCTATACATTCAGGGCACGGGTGACCCGAAGCTGGTGCCCGAAGAACTGATCGACCTCGTGCAGAAGATCCACAAGGCGGGCATCAGCGGGATCGACGGCGCGCTGGTGCTCGACAAGCGTTATTTCGATGCCTCGACGCGCGACCTGCCGCCGTTCGACGACGACGCTACCGCGCCGTACAACGTCGGTCCCGATCCGCTGCTGTATGCCTTCAAATCGCTGTCGTTCACGCTGACGCCTTCGCCGGACGGCAGCGTCGCCGTCGACGTGCTGCCCGCGCTCTCGCAGTTGCAGATCGACAACCAGATGCACGCGGTGAACGGACCATGCCGTGGCGAGGCCGCCTCCGTCACACCCACCGTGACGCCGCAACCCAACGGCACCGTGGTGGCGTCGTTCGACGGCGAGTACTCGATGCGCTGCGGCCCGCGCACGATCAACGTCGCGGTGCTCGATCACTCCGCGTTCTTCGCGGGCGGCTTCCTCGCGCTGTGGCAGCAAACCGGCGGCACGTTCAGCGGCGCGACCCGCGAAGGCGCGGTGCCGGTCGGCGCGCGGCTCGTCGCCACCCACCAGGGGCCGGTGCTGTCCGACATCGTTCGCGACATCAACAAGTTCAGTAACAACACGATGGCGCGCAACCTGTTCCTGACGATCGGCGCGACGGAAGAAAAGCCGCCCGCCACGCCCGCCAAATCGGCGCGCGCGATCGAGGCGTTTCTGCGCCGCGACAGCATCGACATGGAATACCTGACGCTCGACAACGGCTCGGGCCTCTCGCGCGACGAGCACGTCACGGCGCTTTCGCTCGCCGATCTGCTGCAGCGGGCCAACGCGAGCCCGGTCGCTCAGGTGTTCGTGGAGTCGCTGCCGATCGCGGGCGTGGACGGCACGATGCGCAACCGCTTGACCAACCAGGGCGCGGGCGGCAACGCGCACATCAAGACCGGCACGCTGCGCGACGTGCGCGCGATCGCCGGCTATGTGGCCTCGGCGGACGGCAACAGTTATGTGGTGGTGAGCCTGATCAACGACCCGCATGCCGAAGCCGCGCGTGCCGCACACGACGCCTTGCTCGAATGGATATACCAGGGACCGTCCCAGGGATTCACGAAGGTCTCCGACCCGGTCCCCGAACCGCGCGCCAGCAAGCCCAGGAAAAACCCGCACAAGCACGGCACCCATTGAGGATTCCTTCTATAGAAGCCGCGCGCCGCAACGCGCCCAACCGTGTACGCTGTCGGGCAGTGTTTGAGGCGCGCGTAAAACGCAACGCGTAGCGCACGAGCCGCGCAATCATTAGGGTGGCATGGCCCAATCAAACGAAAACGACAACGTCCGTTGCGGCAAACGCAGCGGCCCGGGACCACGGAGGAAGACACAATGCAATTCGATGCCGAATTGCTGCTGCTCGCCATGGCGCCAGTCTTTCTCGCATGCATTGGCTGGGAGGCGTGGCACCTGCGGCGCACGCGCCCCGGCGCGCAGCTTTACAGCTGGCGCGACACCCTCTGCAACGCCGCACTCGCGTTGATGCAGCAAGCCGCCGACAAGCTCGCGTGGCTCGCGATCATCCCCGTGTATGCCCTTTTCTACGATCACTATCGCGTCGCCACGTGGCGGGCGAGCTGGGTGTCGTTCGTCGCGCTGTTCGTCGCTCAGGATCTGCTCTATTACGTGTTCCACCGTTGCAGCCATCGCGTGCGCTGGCTGTGGGCCGCGCATGTCGTGCATCACTCGTCGGAGCGAATGAATTTTTCGACCGCATTCCGCCAGAGCCTGATGTATCCGATTGCCGGCATGTGGCTGTTCTGGATTCCGCTCGCCGTGCTCGGCTTTGCGCCGAAGCAGATCGTCGCGATCGTGCTGATCAACCTCGGCTTCCAGTTTTTCGTGCATACCCAGGCGATCGGCAAACTCGGCTGGCTCGAATACGTGTTCAACACGCCGTCGATTCACCGCGTGCATCACGCGCGCAACGACCGCTATATCGACCGCAACTATGCTGGCGTGCTGGTGATCTGGGATCGCCTGTTCGGCAGCTATGTCGAGGAAGATTCGCGCGATGCGCCGGTGTACGGCATCGTCGAGCCGCTTCACACGTATAACCCGCTGAAGGCGACGTTTCATGAATGGGCGTCGATGGCCGCCGATTTCGTGAGCGTGCGAGGCTGGCGCAACAAGTGGCGCGCGCTGTTCGCACCGCCCGCGTGGGCCACGGATTATCATGCACGCCGCGCCGCCGGTGCGAGTGCGAGTGCGCGTGCCGATACCGCGTTATCCAGCGGCGATGCGAGCGTCGAAGAAAACCATACGGCCGCGTTTCAAACATCGCGCAGGCCTTAGAAGATTCTGTAAGCTGGCGTCACGCCGCCAAAGCGGTGGGCGCCGCCTGCAATATATGGCGCAAGGGCCACACATACGAGGAGATGAAGTCAACATGAAGCAAACAGCATCGAACAAGCGCAATTTCGTCCGCGTCACGCAGATCGCCATCGCCAGTGCGGCGTTTGCACTGCTCGCGGCTTGCGGCGGCGGCAGCGACAACAACAATGCGAGCAGCACGCCTCCAGGCGGCGTCAAATTGCAGGTCGTATCGTTCGGCGACAGCCTGTCGGACGTCGGCACGTATGCGCCGGTGATCCAGTCGAGTTTCGGTGGTGGCCGCTTCACGACCAACCCGGGTGAAGTGTGGACGCAGAAGGTTGCCGAATACTACGGCGGCACGTTGACCGCCGCGTATCTGGGCGGCTTCGGCCAACCGCTGGTAGCGGCGGGCGGGTATGGCTACGCGCAAGGCGGTTCGCGCGTGGATCAGCCGCAAGGCGAAGGCTACGCGCCGAACTTCATGGCCGCCACGACGATTCCGGTCACGCAGCAGATCACGCAGTATCTGGGCGCGCACGGCAGCTTCAATGCGAACCAGCTGGTGCTGATGAACGGCGGCGCGAACGACATTTTCATTCAGGCGCAAGCAGTCTCGGCAGCGGGCACCGCGGCGGCGACGGCAGTCCTGCAGGCCGGCGGAACGCCCGCGGCGGCGCAGCAGGCGGGCGCCGCCGCGTCGAATGCGGCGATCCCCGCAGCGCTTCAGCAGATCGGCATAGCGGCGGCCAAGTTCGTCGGCGCGGTTCAGCAGGTCGTCGGGGCGGGCGCAACGCACGTGGTCGTGTCGGATGTGCCGGATATCGCGCAAACACCGCAAGGTGTGCAAAGCGGTGCGACAGGTCAGGCGCTGTTCAATGCGCTGACCCAGACGTACAACGGCGCGCTTGCGCAGGCGTTTGCTTCGAACAAGCAGGTCATTTATGTGAGCGCCTTCAAGTGGCTGGACACCACGCTGGCCTCCTACCAGACGCTGGGCTTCACGGTGTCGAACACGAACACGGCGTGTAACCTGAACGCGATGGGGCAAGCGGCCACGACCTATGCCACGCAGAATCCGGCCGTGCTCCAGCCGGGCCAGACGGCTGCGTCTTACGGCAGCCAGTTCCAGTCGTCGCTGTTCTGCTCGCCGCAAACGCTTACCGTGGCCGGCGCGGATCAGACGTACATGTTCGCGGATCTGGTGCACCCGAGCACGCACTTGCACGCGTTGTTCGCGCAGACGGTCGAGCTGGCGATCGCTGCTAGCGGACTGGGCAAATAAGTTGAGGGTTGCCGCGTAGCGGCAGCAGGATGCGAACGCCTGGCTTGCTGGTCGAGCCAGGCGTTTTTTTATTTGCGACACAAACGCGGCGTATTGGGCGCAGCGCGTGTAGCGATCTGTCTTTTCCTACGTGCAGGCGCAAACGGAGTTCCTAACCTTGCGCTTCAAATGCCGCCGCGGCTCGGCCCAGGCGATCGTTCACCGCGATCCATTCGATCGTATCTGGCAACTTCTCGATCAGAATTCGCGTGACATTCGCGCGATCCAGCGCCCTGAGCAAGCTATACAACTCGCGCGCGTACACATGCGGATCTTCAGGTGCGGCAATGAAATGCACCCCTTCCGCGTCTGCCCAGTGCCCGGCACGCGAGGCCCGCGCGACCAAAGCCACACGCTCGGCCGCTGCGCGCGCGGCAAGCAAAGGTTCGAGCGCCCCGAACGGCAATAATGCCAACGGCGTGCGCGGTGCATAGTGCGCCTTCAGCGTGCCCGAAGCGCGCGGTGCCGTCGCATCCGATCCGTCTGGCAACCTCGGCGCTTCGCCGAGCACATCGGCAATATCCTGCGGCGTGACGCGGCCGGGCCTCAATAGCGCCGGAAATCCACGCGACAAATCCAGAATCGTCGATTCGATCCCGACGTCCGATGCGCCGCCGTCCAGCACATGAATCGCGCCGCCGAACTCGTCGCGCACGTGCTGCGCCGTAGTGGGGCTCACATGACCAAAACGATTCGCCGACGGCGCCGCCACGCCACCATGTCCGTCACGCAATGCGCTGAACGCTTCCAGCAAGGCCTGGGCAACCGGATGTGACGGACAGCGCAAGCCCACCGAATCCTGGCCACCGCTGACCGCTGCATCGATTCGTGCCGCGCGCTTCAGGATCAGCGTAAGTGGCCCAGGCCAGAACGCATCGATCAGGCGCTGCGCATCCGCGGGCAGATGGTCGACCCAATAAGTCGGATCACCCTGTGGCGCCAGATGCACGATCACCGGATGATTCGCCGGTCTGCCCTTCGCCACGTAAATACGCGTGACCGCGTCCGGACTCTCGGCATCGCCGCCGAGTCCGTAGACGGTCTCCGTCGGGAACGCGACGAGCTCGCCCGCGTCGAGCAGCGCGGCGGCATGCTCGATCTGCGCGGTGCTCACGGGCAAGACGCTCGCGGCGCCTCCTTCGGCAGGTTTGCTTTGATCCGGCATGGCGCTCGCGTCAGCTCGTGATGATGTGCAGGAGCCGCGCGCAATCCCGGCCGGCCGTGCGGGCTTCTTCGAGCGTCGCGGCGGTGAAGTTCACGTGGCCCATCTTGCGGCCGCAACGCGCCTCTTCCTTGCCGTACAGATGCAGACGCGCCGCCGGCATCGCGGCCACTTCGTGCCACGGCGGCGTGACTGCCGCGCGCTTGGGGCCGTCCGGAAACCACACGTCGCCGAGGATGTTCAGCATCACGGCGGGCGAATGCTGGCGAGTATCGCCGAGCGGCATACCGGTCATCGCGCGCACCTGCTGTTCGAACTGGCTGGTGGCGCAGGCGTCGACGGTGTAGTGGCCGGAGTTGTGCGGGCGCGGCGCCATTTCGTTGGCGACGAGCGATCCGTCTTCAAGGATGAAGAACTCGACGCACAGCACGCCCACATAGCCGAGCTTGTCGGCAATTTGCAGCGCGGCCTGTTGTGCCTGGCCGACCAGCGTCGAGCTTGCATCCGGCGCGGGGACGATGGTGTGCGACAGCACGCCGTCGCGATGCGTGTTCTGCGCCAGCGGATACACCACCGACGCGCCGTTCGCCGCGCGCGCAATCAGCGCGGACACCTCGAACTTCAGCGGCAAGCGCTTTTCCAGCACGCACGGCACACCGGCGAGCGATGCATGCGCCTGGCGCACTTCCTCGGCGTTGCGCACGCGAATCTGACCTTTACCGTCATAGCCCATGCGCGCAGTCTTGAGAATGCCCGGCAGCACCGCCTCGAGCTTCGCATCGTCGAGCGCGGCCAACGCATCCGACGACTCGATCACGACGTGCGGCGCCACCGCCACGCCTGACGATGCGATAAATCGCTTCTCGGCGATCCGGTCCTGCGCCACGGCGACGCAACGGCCGGCCGGACTCACAAACGTGGTCCTGGCGAGGAAATCGAGGCTCGCCGCCGGCACGTTCTCGAATTCGGTCGACACCGCCGCGCACAGTCGCGCGAGTTCGGTGAGCGACGCTTCGTCGTCGTAAGCCGCACGGATATGGCGGTCCGCAACCGCGCCCGCGGGACTGGTCTCGTCCGGGTCGAGCACAGCGACGCGATAGCCCATCGCCTGCGCGGCAAAACAGAACATGCGGCCGAGCTGGCCGCCACCGACCATGCCAAGCCATGCGCCGGGCAGAATCGGTGAAACCGGTATGTTGTCTGGGTTCATCTTAGTGGTCGGTCGCGGCCGGATGTGCCTGCAAAACGTGCAATAGCGGCATCCGGCCCGGGGTCAGACATGGGGGAAAGTCTAAAAGCAATCAGCCTTGGCGCTTACAGCGCCGGCAGCACCATTGCGTGAGCCGCTTCGTTCTGGCGCACGCGGAACGCCGCCAGTTTTTCCGCATACTCGGCGCTCGTGCCGCTCAGAATCGATACCGCGAACAATGCGGCATTCGCCGCGCCCGCCTCGCCGATGGCGAACGTGGCGACCGGCACGCCCTTGGGCATCTGCACGATCGAATGCAACGAATCGACGCCCTTCAAATACTTGCTCGCCACCGGCACGCCAAGCACCGGCACCGTGGTCTTGGCGGCCAGCATGCCCGGCAGATGCGCCGCGCCGCCCGCACCCGCGATGATCGCGCGAATGCCGCGCTCGCGCGCGCTCTCAGCATACGCAAACATCTCGTCGGGCATGCGATGCGCGGACACGACCTTGGCTTCGTACGGCACACCGAATTCCTGCAGAATCGCCACGGCGTTCTTCATCACTTCCCAGTCGGAACTGGAGCCCATCAGCACGCCGATAACTGGCGCGCCATGCGTATGGGCGGTTTGTGCTTCACTCATCTTACGGCTTCCTTGGTTCTTGAGAGCGCTCTCGATCCTTCGCTGCGCGCCAGGCACCCGAGGGGTGCCGCGGCGTTCCCCGCGTTTTTTCGCGATCCGGATCCACCCGGCGCGCGTGCTCAGGCGAGCTTGTGTCCAGTCAGGCGTTCGAGCGCTTCCTGATACTTCTCGCCCGTCTTCGTAACCACGTCGTCCGGCAGCTTCGGTGCGGGCGGCTCTTTCTTCCACGGCTGGGTTTCGAGCCAGTCACGCACGAACTGCTTGTCGAACGACGGCGGGTTCGTGCCGACCTGATACTGGTCGGCCGGCCAGAAACGCGACGAATCGGCGGTCAACGCCTCGTCCATCAAATACAGTTGGCCGTGGTTGTCCAGCCCGAACTCGAATTTCGTGTCCGCGATGATGATGCCGCGTGTGGCGGCGTAGTCGGCGGCTTCCTTGTACAGCTTGATCGAGATGTCGCGGATCGTGGCCGACAGTTCGGTGCCGATGCGGCGCTCCATCTCGTTGTACGTGATGTTTTCGTCGTGGTGGCCCATTTCGGCCTTGGCTGCCGGCGTGAAAATCGGCTCGGGCAGCTTTTGCGCGTTCTGCAGGCCAGGCGGCAGTTCGACGCCGCACACCGAACCGGTTGCCTGGTAGTCTTTCCAGCCGCTGCCGGCCAGATAGCCGCGCACCACCGCTTCGACGAGAATCGGCTCGAGGCGCTTCACGACGACCGCGCGACCCTTCACCTGCTCGACTTCGTCTGCCGCCACCACGGATTCGGGCGCCACACCCGTGAGGTGATTCGGCACCACATGCTTCAGTTTCTCGAACCAGAAGTTCGCCATTTCGTTGAGCACGCGGCCCTTATTCGGAATCGGCTCGCCCATGATGACGTCGAACGCCGACAGACGGTCGGTCGTGACGATCAGCAACTGGTCGTTGCCCACCGCATAGTTGTCGCGGACTTTACCGCGGCCGAGCAGCGGCAGCGAGCGGAGCGTGGATTCGTAGAGGGTAGACATCGTCGTGGTTCGCTAAAAGTGGGGCAAAAAGTGTGACCGGAACAAAAGGGAAACGCCGTTCCCCGGATGATGCGGGAACGGCGATCTACCGACAACCTGGCCAATCGGCCAGGCCTGATGCGTGGTTATAGCTTAGCGGACAACCTGTGCGAGCTCGCCCGACTTGTACTTTTCCGCGATTTTATCAAGCGAAACCGGCTTGATCTTGCCGGCCTGGCCTTCGCAGCCGAATTGCGTGAAGCGCTCGAGGCAGATTTTCATCGC
>NZ_JAXDPY010000226.1:0-8403 GCF_034668105.1 Paraburkholderia sp.
GAGCTCGCGAGGTTCGGGACCGATGCGGCCAGCTCGCGAATCGCCGCGTCGGCCTCGGTAAGACGCGTCGAGCAGGTGAAATGCTCGAGCGGAATCGGGCCGACGGCGTCGGGCAATTGACCGTCGATCAGCGCAATCGTGTCCACTTCGCCCGCCACATGCAGACGAATCTCGCCATGCGGCTTGTTGATGACGAGCGTGTGCAGCACATTGCCGTAGGCGTCGAAGGTCGCGTCGAGCTTGCCGGGCGCGTCGATGCTCCAGCGCCGCACCACCTGCGAGGCGCCGCTCGACGGCGTGAGCCGCAGTTGCTGGATCGAATAATGGACAGTCGCTTCGTAACGATAGGACGTGTCGTGGCGGATCGTCAGGTACATAAAAAACTCCGTCAGGCGACTGGCAGCATCAGATAGGTACGCGCAACCAGATTGCCGAGCTCGAACACGCGAGCCAGGAACTGTGTCAGATAGGCGTGCAGGCCGGCTTCGAAAATTTGCCGGATGTCGGAGTACACCAGCTCGGCGCGCAGCTTGCCGGCAAACCGCTCGCACTGGTTCGAGCCGGCCGTGCGCAGCATCGCGAGATTCGCGCACACGCCTTCGAGCGAAGCGAGCAGCGAGCGCGGCATCTGCTGGTTCAGGATCATCAATTCGACCACCCGTGCCGGCGTGACGACATCGCGATACACCTTGCGATAAATTTCCAGCGCCGACACCGAACTGAGAATCGAGGTCCAGTAGTAGAAGTCTTCGAGCTGGCGCGCGGCATCGCGTGAATTCGGCTCGACGTCGGCAAAGCGCACGTCGAGAATCCGCGCGGTGTTGTCGGCGCGTTCGAGGAAGGTGCCGAGCTGCGTGAAAAAGAACGCGTCGTCCTGCAACGCGGTGCCGATCGTCACGCCGCGCGACAGGTGCGAGCGGAACTTCACCCATTCGAACAGCGCACCCGGATTGCTCGACGCCTGGCCGGCCGCGGCACGTTCGTTGAACTCGAGCCAGGTGTCGTTGATGGTTTCCCACCATTCGGTCGTCAAGGTGCCGCGCACGGCACGGGCATTTTCACGCGCGGCCTGCAAACAGGAATGAATACTCGACGGATTGGTCGCATCGGCCACCATGAAATCGAGCACGTTCTCGCGGGTCGGCTCGTCGTGGCGCTGCGCGAAGGCAGCTTCGAGTTCGGAGATGCGCAGCACCGAACGTTGCGCGCGCGCCTCCTGTTCGGGCGTTTGCGGCAGCAGCAGCGCCTTCAGGTTGATATCGAGCATGCGGGCGGTGTTCTCCGCGCGCTCCATGTAGCGGGCCATCCAGAAGAGGTGATCGGCGGTTCGGCTTAGCATGACGGCGTTCCGTATCTGATGACGCGAGACCTGTGCAAGAGTAAGAGGTTCGCGCGGGTTATCCGTGTGGGCCGGCGGCGGGTTGATTCATCTGCCGGCGCGTCAGGTTGCGCACGCGGTTGCCGGGATGGCGTCATGAGTTGCATGAGCGGTGACCTGCGCCCGTGGCAATCGCGTTGGCAACCGCGTCAGTCGACCATCCACGTATCTTTGGTGCCGCCTCCCTGCGACGAATTGACGACGAGCGAGCCCTCCTGCAACGCCACGCGCGTGAGACCGCCGGCGCACATCGTCACACTCTTGCCGGACAGCACGAAGGGCCGCAAGTCGATATGGCGCGGCGCGATACCCGCTTCGACAAAAGTCGGACACGCGGAGAGCGCCAGCGTGGGCTGCGCGATATAACCCGCGGGCCGCGCGATCAGGCGCTCGCGGAACGATTCGATTTCGGCTTTCGTCGACGCCGGTCCCACCAGCATTCCGTAGCCGCCCGCACCGTGCACTTCCTTCACCACCAGTTCTGGCAGATGCGCGAGCGTGTAGGCGAGATCGTCGGGCTTGCGGCACTGGAAGGTGGGGACGTTGTTGAGGATCGGCTTCTCGCCGAGGTAAAACCCGATCATTTCCGGCACGTACGGGTAGATCGATTTGTCGTCGGCGATACCGGTGCCCATGGCGTTCGCAAGCCCGACACGTCCAGCGCGATACGCGGTCAACAGACCCGGCACACCGAGCGCCGAATCGTTGCGGAAGGCTAGCGGATCGAGAAAATCGTCGTCTACACGGCGGTAGATCACGTCGACGCGCTTCGGCCCCTGGGTGGTGCGCATGAACACATAGTTGTCGTCGACGAACAGATCCTTGCCTTCCACCAGCTCCACGCCCATCTGCTGCGCGAGGAACGTGTGTTCGAAATACGCGGAGTTGTACATGCCGGGCGTGAGCACCACCACGACCGGATCGTCGACACCTTCCGGCGCCACCGAGCGCAGTGTGTCGAGCAGCAGATCGGGATAATGCGCGACCGGCGCGATGCGGTTCTGCACGAACAGTTCGGGGAAAAGCCGCATCATCATCTTGCGGTTTTCGAGCATGTAGGACACACCCGAGGGCACCCGCAGGTTGTCTTCGAGCACGTAGAATTCGCCCTCGTCGCCCGCGCGCACCACGTCGACCCCGGCGATATGCGCGTAAACACCCAGCGGTACGTTCACGCCTTGCATCTCGGGACGGTATTGCGCGTTGGTATAAACCTGTTCGGCCGGCACGATCCCGGCGCGCACGATGTTGCGATCGTGATAAACGTCGTGAATGAACAGATTGAGCGCCTGGACCCGCTGGCGCAAACCGGCCTCCAGCGTCTGCCACTCGCTGCGCGGAATGATGCGCGGAATCAGATCGAAGGGAATCAGCCGCTCGGTGCCGGACAGATCGCCGTTCACCGCGAAGGTAATGCCGACCCGGCGGAACAGCAGGTCGGCTTCCGCGCGCTTGCGTGCGATCGCCTCATTGCCCTGCTTTACCAGCCACCGCTCAAAGCGCGCATAGTGTGGCCGCACGGCATCGTCATGATGACGCATCTCGTCATAGCATCGCATGTCACGCCCCGCTCTTGTTGTCGGATAGAAGGCGAATGCGCTGCGCATTCGGTGTTCGACAATCGGTCAAGCAAGCGCTATGCCATTGAGCTTTTTGCGTGCAAAACACGATGCATGCACGCTAACAGCGCATCCCGACTGGCACGGCTTCGCTGTCATCGTACTGCGGCGGCCCCTGATGCGCTAGTACGGTGCAGGAAGGGCACCGCGACGGGCGGCCGCCGTCATGGCAAAACAGGACATGGGGCCTTCTGCGGAGCGAAGTCGAACTCGCGGCAGGATCGCGGCGCGTACATCGCCACCTCGCAAAACGCCGGGACTGTGCAGAAAAAATCCCCGTGGATTCGCATCCACGGGGATTTGGACAACTCGCACGGCGGGTCGGCTCAAACGTTAGCGACAGTTAAAAGCATACGGTTAAAGCAAGCGGCTAGAAGCACGCGGCCAAAACCGCACGGTTAAAAACCGCGCTAACGCATGAAACGCGATCAGCCTGCTGCTGCGTCTTTCAGCTTCTTCAGCGGACGTGCCTTGATGCGCACGCTAGCCGGCTTGGCCGGGAACCAACGCTCTTCACCCGAGAACGGGTCTTTGCCGAAGCGCTTCTTCTTCGCCGGCACAGCTTGCACGACGATCTTCAGAAGACCCGACAGCGTGAATTCGCCGGCGCCCTTCTTGTGCACGGCGCCGAGGATCGTGTCTTCGAGCGCGGCCAGCACGGCCTTGGCGGTTTTCGGTTCCACTGCGGCGCGTTCAGCGACGTGTGCAGCCAGCGAGGCCTTCGTGAAGGTGTCCTTGATCGGCGACGGAGCGCTGGAAGCCTTCACGGCGACCTTCTTAGCTGCGACGGCTTTCTTCGCAGGGACTTTCTTTGCAGCAACCTTCTTGGTCGGTACCGGGGCAGCAGCCTTCTTGGCCACCTTTTTTGCGGAAGTCGGCATGTTTCTCCTACCTGTAGTGGTCAGTGAATTGCACGAAGCGCACACGGTATGTGCACGCTTCAACGCCGGATTCTACAAGCGCTAATACGATTTGCGCGACTCTTTTGTGTATAACAGCGAAGGTTTGTTGCGCAACGCTGACTTCGCAACACATTTTGATCCTTGTTTTAGCGGGTAATCGTGCGTCGGCGTGCTTCGAAGCGGTCTGCAACACGAACACGTAACGCACGTTACAGATCGTTTCGATACCTGAATAGAGGCACTTTCGGCGTCGGGCGATGATGAAAGGACAAAAGAGACCGAGCACGATCTGAAGCACGTCAACCGGCCATGATCGCGCGTTGAAACGTGGAAGCGTTGAAGCCTGGAAGAGGCGCTGCGCTTGCTGTTCTTGTCGGGGAATGCCTGATGCGAGTGGCCGATCAGCATTGCGTCGATGCCGGGCACCTTCGAAAGATAGTAGCTGCCGTTTTCCATCGAAGGCGAATAGGTCGAATCGTCAAGGCCGCCATGCGACATCGCGACGACGATCTGCGCGCGTAATATTCGTGCTCGCGGCGAAGCGCCGTTTTTTCAGAGGCGCGGCAGAATCCCGGCGAGCTTCGTGAGCGCCGCATCGATATGCTCGACGGCGATGCTGCCATAGCCGAACATCAAGCCTGGCTCCGGCTTCGCGCGCCAATAGAATGGCGCGAGTCCATACAAACCGATCGACGCCTCACGCGCGGCGCCCACCAGCGCCGCCTCGGTCAACGGCGCCTTCAGCCGGCTTGCCAGATGGATGCCGGCAGTCGGCACGATCGGTTCGAACCACGGCGCGAGATCGCCCTGCAAGTGTTTCAGCAGCATCGCGCGGCGCGCCGCATAAGTCTTGTGCATGCGCCGCAGATGCTTGGCGAAGTCGCCGTTGAGCATGAAGCTCGCGAGCGCGGTTTGCGTGAGCGTGCAGCCGTGACAGTCGGCGATCTGGCGGGCCTTCAGCAGCGGACCATGGAGCGAAGCCGGCGGCACCACGTAGCCGACCCGCAGCTCCGGGAAAATCGTTTTCGAAAACGTGCCCAGATAAGCGACGAGACCGGCGCGGTCGAGACTTTTCAGCGGCTCCATCGGCCGGCCTTCGAAGCGGTACTCGCAGTCGTAGTCGTCCTCGATGATCACGGCGCCGCGTTTCTGCGCCCATTCGAGCAACTCGACGCGCCGCTCCAGACTCATCGGCATGCCGAGCGGGAACTGATGTGAGGGCGTCACGTAGACGAGCCGCGCCTTGTCGGGGAGCTTGCTCACGATCAGGCCTTCGCTGTCCACCGGGACCGGCACCACGCGAGCGCCCGTGGCCGTGAAGCATGCGTGGGCCGGCGGATAACCGGGGTCTTCGAGCGCCGCGATCTCGCCGGGCCGCAACGTGATGCGCGCCATCAGATCGAGCCCGTGCTGCGCGCCTTGCGTGACGATCACGTCGTCCCAGTTGCTCGTGAGCGCGCGGTTGAACGCCAGATAGCGCGAAATCGCGAGGCGCAATTCCTGCTCGCCGGCCACGTCGCGATACGTACCTGGACCGCGCGCTTGTATCCGCAATGCGTGGTTCACGCAGCGGCGCCAGACCTCGAATGGGAACAGCGATTTGTCGGTCGCGCCGCCGACAAAATCGTACGGCGAGGCCACCGTGGGCCGCGGCAGCGGCAAGGTCTCGGGCATCTGCTCCCAGAACGGCTGGGCGCGCGCCGCGGCTTGCTGTTTCGCCTTCGCCCGCTCGCGCGCCGAATCGGCGGCCCGCGCATGCGGCGAGCGTTCCACCGGAAGACGCTCGAGACCATCGGCGACGAAGGTGCCCGATCCGGCGCGGGCGCTCAGATAGCCTTCGGAGAGCAGCCGCTCGAATACGTCGAGCGTGGTCTTGCGCGACACGCCCAGTTGCGTCGCGAGATCGCGCGTGGAAGGCAGGCGTGTGCCGCCGGCGAGACGCCCCGCGAGTATGCCGGCACGCAACTGCCGGTAGATCTGTCCGGACAGATCGTGACGCCCTTCGACCGCAATGTGGATGTCCATCCGAGTGGTTACCTGAATATCCGGGAAAGGGTTGAACCGGAAGACCGGTGCTAACCGCAAGCTTACCTCGGTCGCCGCCATCAGCGGGGGGCGAGCGCGAAAGCATTACCCGGAACGCAAAAATGGCGCGCCCGTGCAACCCGAGGCGCGCCATTTTTCTACTGCCGACTGACTCAATCCGTGCTCACACCGCTCAGCGCGGTGGTTTGCCGCGCGCTCTCACGCGCCTCGTCGCTGCAACGCTGATGTTCACGCGAAAGCTTGCGCATCAGCGGCAACAGCAGCACGGCCACCAGCGCGCCGACCGCCGCAAGCCAGCCCAGGCCCGTGAACAGCTTCGTGTACAACGGCAACGATTCGAGCGGGTCCAGATCGCCCGCCGGCATCTGCGCGAAGTTTGCGACCACGCTGCCCAGATACTGCGACACGCCGGTCGCAACGAAGTAAGCGCCCATCATGAAGCCGCTCATGCGCGCCGGCACGTAGCGCGCGATCATCGCGAGACCCAGCCCGCTCACCAGCAATTCGCCGAGCGAATACAGGCCGTAGCCGCCCACCATGAACCACGACGACACGCGTCCGTTCACCGCGTAGTTGCCGCTCGCCGCATACACGAAGAAGCCGGCCGCCACCACCGCGAAGCCGACCGCGTACTTGACCGCAACCGGCACGTCCTTGCCGCTCCTGGCGAGCTTCGTATAGAGCAGCGCGAGCACCGGGCTCAGCAACATGATCCAGATCGGATTGAGCGCCTGGAACTGCGCGGCGCTCCATGTGAACAGCGTCTCGCCGAACAGGATGAAGCGCGGATCGACGTTGCGCAGCGCGAACAGCGTGAGAGACGTCGACATCTGCACGTAAAACACGAAGAACAGGATCACCTGCGCGGTCAGGATCAGCGCGGCGACCAGACCGGCGCGCTCCGAGCGTTCGCACTTCACCAGCATGTAGCCGAAGATCGCCAGAATCGCGACGCCCGCCGTGTAGACGCAGGCCACGGCAATCGCCTTGTGCTGCAGCACGAACATCGTTGCCGTGCCGAGCACGATGCCGCCCAGCGCGACCGCGCCGACGCGTTTCCAGCGAATCGGTCCGGCATCCGGCGCGGAGCCGATATGCGCGAGCGTGCGGAACATGATGAAGTAGTTCACCACCGACAGCAGCATGCCCGCGCAGCAGACCGCGAATGCCGTGTGCCAGCCCCAATGGTCCTTGATCCATGGCGTGGCGAGCATCGACACCGTCGAGCCGATATTGACCGCCATGTAGTAGATCGTGAACGCGCTGTCGATGCGCGCGTCGTCGCCTTCGTAGATGCGGCGCACGAGGTTCGCGGCATTCGCCTTGAAAAGCCCATTGCCCACCACGATCACGCCGAGCGACGCGTACATGTAGCTCAATTGCTCATTGGGCAGCGCCAGCATGAAATAGCCGGCCGCCAGCACGACGGAGCCGAAGATCATCGTGCGGCGCGCGCCGAGAATCTTGTCGCCGATCCAGCCGCCGATCGACGGCGACGCGTACACCAGCGCCGTGAACGCGCCCCACGTGAGGGTGGCGTGGCTGTCGGTGAAGTTCAGCTTGTCGATCATGAACAGGACCAGCAGCGCGGCCATCCCGTAATAACCAAAGCGCTCCCACATCTCGATCAGGAAGACCGTCGAGAACGAACGGGTCTGCGAGACCGGTGCGCCGGGCGGAGTGGATGAATTCATCATGGACCTCTTGCTTTTATGGTTGCGGCGGCGCGTGGGCGGTCCACGCGGCGCGAAAAACGGATTCTTGAAAACGGTCCGCGGATCAACCTCGGTCAAACGGCGGCCGTGCATTCCGGTTCTGGCAACATAGAATGTTGTCTCGAAAAGCGGTCGCTCGCATGACCGGGCGCTGAATGGACCGCGGCCCCGGCCTGAACCGCTATCAAACCATATTTACTTATATCAAACAAATTTTGACGGGCTAACTTCCTCCTGCTATGGTCACGACAATTCAACAGAACAATTCGGCACTCGAACTTGGCAGCAAGATCCGCTCACTGCGGCAACGGCTCAAGCGCACCCTGGACGACACGGCAACCGCGGCAGGTATCTCCAAGCCGTTTCTCTCGCAAGTCGAACGCGGTCTGGCGTCACCGTCCATCACGTCGCTGGCCGGGATTGCGCAGGCACTCGGGGTGACGGTGCAGTACTTCGTCGACACGCCAAGTGAAGAACGCTCGGTGTGCCGTGGCGATCAGTTGAAGTTTTTTGGTTTTGCGGACTCAGCCAATCTGTTTGCGCGGCTGACCAATCTGACGGGCGGCCGTCAGCTCGAAGCGATCCTCGTGAGGATGCCACCCGGGCAGAAGCGCTCCGAAGTGACCACGCATGCCGGCGAAGAATTTGTGTATGTGATCGACGGCGAAGTGTCGTTGACACTGGAAGGCAAGACGTTCGTGCTGCACGCGGGAGACAGCGCGCATTACGAATCGACGGTGCCG
>NZ_JAXDPY010000227.1:0-3391 GCF_034668105.1 Paraburkholderia sp.
CATCTCGAACACTTCTTCGTCCGCGTTGATCACCAGCGCATCGTCAATGCCAATTTCACCGAACTCGTTTTCCATCACGGCAATACGCAGACCGTGCTTCTCGCTCAGGATACGATTGAGGAGCGTCGTCTTGCCCGCGCCCAGAAAACCAGTCAGCACTGTGACTGGAACACGTGTGTCGTCCATGGTAGCTCGCTGTAGTCAATAGGAAAGCGTCCAGGGATTTGCCGACCCTGGCCGAAGTGAACCGCACATCGCATTGGGAACAGGAAATAACTTCAATCGTGGCGTGCGCGGCCTCATAGAACGCGTTCGCCAAACCATGCTGTCTGCTCATGTGGACCGAGCCGAACGCAGGTTGGAGAAATGTTATATCATTCCAGTCTCTTTGAGGAGATGGGTTCGGGTTGGGCAAAGCCGCAGGTAGGGCACTCCATAGCCCGCCAATCGCTGTAGTGCCAGCCGTTTACCGGTGGTGTCCTTGTTCACATGAGTAAGGCGCTAACGGGTGCCGGCTAGTGAGGCTCACAAAAAGTCATGGGTCGCCACCCGTAGCTGCTGCGATGGCTTCGCTTCGCGAGGAGATGTCACGATTTACGAAAGGTAGCAAGCGGCTTTTGACGCGTAACGATAGTGCAAGCACTCGATGACCAAAATACATGCGACGAATGCATTCTTACGGCAGGCAGACGCCCGCTGCGCATTGCGCGGGCATCGGCTGACGCCCCAGCGCCGACAGGTCCTCGCATTATTGCTGAGCCGGGGCGGCCGCGCCACGGCGTACCAGTTGCTGGAAGACATGCACGCGACCCGTGCCAATGCCTCACCGGTCACCATCTACCGAGCGTTGCATTTCCTGATGGAACAAGGCCTGGTGAGACGGGTCGCAACGACCAGTACCTTCATGGCGTGCAGCGATGTCGATGGAGAGCACGCGGTCTTCATGGTGTGCAAGCGCTGCGGGTCAGTTTCGGTGGTCCGCGACGAGGCGCTGCGAAGGAAGCTCGAGCGCGCAGCGCGCACTGCTCACTTCGTTGTGAACGGGCAGGAAACGGAGATCAAGGGGTTGTGCGAATCCTGCTCGGTCGCCCCGTGATCCTTCGTACCCGCCACGCAATGCAGCCAGCAGCCAGAAAAAAAACGCCATGCGTGTATTATTTTTTAACGCAATGTTATAACATTGCGATCCGCATCGTATTTAAGAGTTTGCGCGCAAAGGTTACTGATCCCGATAGCGGTGGCGTTAGAAGCACGGCCGCAGGGCGGTATTGCCTGGGACAAGGACAGCTGGGCGCGATGACGCAGGGGATACCGCGTAGCGCGATGCGACCTATTCAATAACGACAGTCAACTTAATGAAACATCGCACACTTTTCTCTCACGCTGCGCTGCTGCTCTTCGCGCAAGCGCTATCGGGCCATGTCTATGCCGCACCAAGCGGCGGCTCGGTAGGCGGCCTCGTTACGGATAGTCTCGGCAAGCCCGTAGCGGACGCCAAGGTGGTCCTTCAAACCGCAACGGGGGCGTCGGCAGGAACAACAAAAACCGACGCAAGCGGGCATTTCTCAGTGCAGGACGTCGCGCCGGGAACCTATGCGATCGTTGTCACCGCAACGGGTTTTGCTAGCGGGAGCAGCGTCACCACCACCAGCCCCGAAACGGCAAGTTCCGTTACCGTCGCGCTTACAAAAAGCGACGCGATTGACGTGCGGGTCAGCGCCCAGCGCCTGGACCAGGCGCGCAACGGACTGTCGCCGGAAACCGGCAGTAGTGTGTACCGCATTACCGACTCGGACATCAAGAACATGCCGCAAGGCGAAGCGACGCCGCTGAACCAGGTGCTGCTGCAAGCGCCCGGCGTCGCACAGGATTCGTACGGCCAGATTCATGTGCGAGGGGAACACGCGAACCTGCAGTACCGGATCAACGGCATCATGATTCCGGAACCGATCTCCGGCTTCGGCCAGTCTTTCGATACCCGCATCATCGACCGGGTGGACCTGCTCACCGGCGCGCTTCCCGCGCAATACGGGTTGCGGACCGCCGGCATCGTCGACATCACGACCAAGTCGGGCGAGAGCGGCAACGGCGGGTCGATAGACATGTACGGCGGTAGCCACGGCACCGCGCAGACCAGCGGCAACGTGTACGGCACCGAGGGCGCGCTGACCTACTTCTTCAGCGGTTCGGCCGGCGTCAACGATCTCGGCATCGAAGCGCCAACGTCGGACGGCTCGCCGCTGCACGACCACACGCGGCAAGGCAACGCGTTCGGCTACATGTCGTACCTGATCAACCCGCTGACCCGCGTCAGCGTCGTCTTTGGCACCGCGAGCAACCAGTTCCAGATCCCGAATACACCGGGCGTGACGCCTGGCTACACGTTTACTGGCGCGCCCAATGTCAATTCGGCCGATCTCAATGAAACGCAAAGCGAGCTCACCCAATTCGCGACCGTCGCGTTGCAGGGGACGAACGGCGACAAGCTCGACTACCAGCTCTCGTACTTCACGCGCTACACGCGCACGCAGTTCAATCCGGACCCAATCGGTGACCTGCTCTATACCGGCGTCGCCTCGCAGGACTTCCGCAGCAATTGGGCCAATGGGCTGCAGGGCGATACCACCTACCGGCTGAACAGTTCGCACACGCTGCGCGCTGGCGTGTATTTCGAACAGGACAGCGCGGTCGCCAACGATAGCGTCTCGGTGTTCGAGACTAATCCCGATGGCACGCAGTCCACGTTCCAGCCGAACACGATAAACAGCGCCAGCACGACGATCGGCCGGCTCTTCGGCGTCTATGTGCAAGACGAGTGGAAGCTGAGCGACAAGCTCATCCTCAATTACGGGTTGCGCTTCGACATGATGAACGAGGTCGTCGACGCCAGCCAGTTGAGCCCACGCATCGGCCTCGTGTACAAGGCAACGCCGAGTACCACGCTGCACGCGGGCTACGCGCGATATTTCACGCCCCCGCCACTCGAGCTGCTCGCGCCGACCACGGTGGCGCAGTTCAACAACACGACGAACCAGGCCGCGAGTCCGCAAAATTCGCCGGTGCAGCCGGAGCGCAGCAATTACTATGACATCGGCGTAACCCAGCGCATCGGCTCCCCCATCACGGTAGGCGTCGATGCTTACTACAAGCAGGCAACCGACCTGCTCGACGAAGGACAGTTCGGCACCGCCCTGATCAACACGCCGTATAACTACGCGACCGGCCACGACTACGGCGTCGAATTCACCGCCAACTACAAGGATGAGCATTTTTCCGCGTACGCGAATCTGGCGCTCAGCCGCGCAACTGGCGAGAACATCATCTCAGGCCAGTTCAATTTCGATCCCGCGGAACTTGCGTACATCGCCAGCCATCCCGTCAACCTCGACCA
>NZ_JAXDPY010000228.1:0-13089 GCF_034668105.1 Paraburkholderia sp.
GCGTGATGGGTGTCGTGACCACAGCCGGGCCGGTAAGCTCGGGCGATAAAATCGTCGTCAGGACTCCGCCTCCGCCATACCGTGAGCTTGAAATGGTGTAACTCATTTTGAACGGCCCTCTGGTTTCGGGTCGCCGGTTCGCGGCCTGAGGCCTCAGTTTGCCAACCTCATCCAGGCTGAGAAGGCATCGATCGCCGCTTGCCGGGGGTGGCTTCCGTGAAGAATCGCACGCGATCAACGCGGTTGTCGCAGGACAATAGATCGCCATCTGCAGTGATGTCGTCTCGACGCTGCACTCGTCACCGCCCCGTCTGGCGAGCGCTTCTTCAGTATCTCGGCGTGCTACGCGGGGTCAGTGGAAGAGGGCACTCGGTCATCAGGCCCATCATGGAATATGGAACGCCGGTCGAGAACCGGTTTGCCGCGATCCCGGGCATGCGAGCGCTTCGCGGCCTCACTGTGAATGACGATATCGCGCATTCACAGTGAGCACGTCCCGCCTGGGTCGCTTAGCGCGCCTGGTATCGCCTTTACTCCACGATGCCGACCAGATCGTCGATGTCCTTCTGGATACGCATCTGTGCCTCTCGCACGGCGGCATCAGGTGTGTTGGCAACGAGTGGGAGCATCAACCCTGAACCCTTGAATTCGGCTTCGAAATGCACCCACGCTGCGTACGCGCAAACTCCGGAAGCTTTTTGCACGAGGTTCACCGTTACGTCATATGTGCGTCGCTTACCATGCTTGCGGGTGTACTGAAAACGAGTTAACAGTGGTTTGTACATCACGTTTCCTTGGCTTGGCCGCTTCTGGTTGACCTGTTTACTGGGGAGGCAGTGGTTCACTGCCCAGGGACGTTTGCCGGATGCCGCAGCGTGTCGTTAGCGATGTGCTGCGTCGTCCAAGGTTGAGGATCTGCCGAACGGGCAGCGAGGCATCGGTACACCCTCCACAAAAGCACTCGCACAGCGCACAGCAAACTCGTATGCACAGGTCTGGCTTGCGAACTCACCAAGATCGCCCAATGAGGTGGAGTCGCCGTCTTCCTTCAAAATGCAGGCGCGGGCGACGAACGTGTTGCCGGACCTTATCGTCGACGCCTGAATCGCTGCGCCACGGTGAAATAGAACCATTGCGTGTCCTCCGATCGCAGAATACGGAAGGGCATTGTAATGTTGTCAAATTCGCGAGTGGTAACTGTTACCTTTCCACATCAGGCGCTTAAGTATGACGAGAGGCGACGCCAAAGTTGGCGATATTGAGTCCAGCAGCGAAGCATTCCGGCCGATCGCATCGGCGGCTCCTTTCAACGCAAATATCGACACGTTGATTCAGGTTTCGTATGACACTGCAATCAACCTTTGTTGGTCTGCGCGAGCCACTGGTCGAGACTGACGGCAGCACGCTTCTGACGATGTTCATCACAGCAGCAGCTTGGCCCGTGCTTCACTAAAGCGGTGGCATTCATCCATCAGCCAGTTCGAAAATGCCGCTACACGCGCATTCTCCTCGCGACCAGTGAGCAGCATGTAGCGGGCCGGCGAGGGCACGAGGCGCCCGAAGATGTTGATGAGGCGGCCGTGCTCGAGCTCTTCGTAGACGAGCGCGGTGCGCGCCACGGCGACACCTTGATGACTCAAGGCCGCACTGATCGTCTCCGGTGGCTGGCCCTGATGGTTTAACAACCCCTCCAGACCTTTGCCCTTGCTCATCGCCGCTCACCAGATTGATTGGATCGCTACTTTAACCGGCCCAATGAGTCTATTTGCACCAGAGCCGGCAACAGCGCTGTCAGTGCCGATACGCGCTCCCTCAGCACTTCATGCAACTGACGGATCGCGGGAAAGAACTGCTTGCGATGCGTGCAGATCAGGTTCAGTGGCGCCGACTCTCCAGGCTGCTCGGGCATGAGTACTTCGAGTCGGCCCGTCTGCACGTCGGCGCACACGTCGAGCCAGGATTTGTACGCAATACCTTGGCCCTCGATCGCCCAGCGCCGTGCTACATCCGCATCGTCGCAAAAGAGCGACCCAGCGACAGCGAGCTGGCGGAGTTCGCCCCCCACGGGGAACACCCATTTGTCGTACACGCGGCCGCCCAGGACATAGAGCAGGCAGTGGTGGTCTGCCAGCTCGTCCAGCGTGCGCGGACGCCCATGCCGATGCAGATAGGCGGGCGACGCAACCAGCACACGCCGATTGTCGCCGGCAAGCGGCAGCGCGACATAGCTCGCGTTATCGGCGCGGCCGTAGCGGATGGCGATCTCGACCGGATCGCGAAACATGTCGGTCAGTTGATCGGACAAAAAAAGCCGCACCGACAGCTTCGGATGCGCCTCGCGAAACGCAGTGATCCAGGGCAGCAGAACATTGCGGCCCAGATCCGACGGCGCGGCGATTTGCAAAATCCCCTGCAGCGCATCCGCTGCGCCATGCAGGCATTCCCGCCCCTCCTGCAATGTCGCGAGCATCTGCTTCGCGTACGGCAGGTATTCCGCGCCCTGGGCAGTAAGCCGCAGGCTGCGCGTTGAGCGCGCGAACAAACGAACGTCGAGCTCGCGCTCGAGCCGCTGAATTGCCGCGCTGACCTGGCCTGGCAGCAGGGCCGCTTCGCGGGCGGCGTTCGAGAAGCTGCCCAGCGCGGCGGTTCGCACGAACAGCGCCAGGTCATCGAACCGAATCATTTTCATTCCCGTAGTGAAAGTTTTACCCGATTCTCCCTGTTTTTCGAAATGCTTGTGCAGCGCATCATCAAAGGCTGTCCGAGTCGCAAAGGCGGCTCGCCCTTCGAACGCCACGCTAGTAACGCAGATGAAAGCCATCGTTTACGACCAAACCGGGTTGCCGGCCGAAGATCCGCGCGCACTTTACGAAACGGAATTGCCGAAGCCCGAGCCAGGCCCGCACGATCTACTCGTGAAGATTCGCGCCATCGCGGTGAACCCTGTCGACGCCAAGGTCCGGGCGGGGCTTCTAGGCGATACGCCGCGCCTGCTCGGATGGGATGCCGTCGGGACGGTGGAGGCGGTCGGCGCGGCGGTCACACTCTTCAAGGTCGGCGACGGCGTGTTTTACGCCGGCTCCGTCACCCGCCCCGGCGCCTATGCCGAGTACAGCGTCGTCGACGAGCGCATCGCCGGTCATCAACCCACCACGCTCGATGACGCGCGCGCCGCTGCATTGCCGCTCACTTCAGTCACGGCGTGGGAACTGCTCTTCGATCGCCTCTGCGTTGCCGAGGGCGGCGGCGACGGTGACGCTCTTTTGATTATCGGCGCGGCCGGCGGCGTTGGCTCGATTCTCACCCAGCTCGCGCGGCAACTGACGAAGCTGCGCGTGATCGGCACGGCATCACGGCCGCAGACGCAAGAATGGGTTCGAGATCTGGGTGCGCACGACGTCATCGATCACACGCGCCCGCTGGCAGAAGAGCTACGCCGGATCGGCGTTGCGCAGGTGCGCTATGTCGCGAGCCTTACGCATACCGAGCTGCACTATCCGCAGATCGTCGAGGTGCTCGCGCCGCAAGGCAAGCTTGGCGTCATCGACGATCCGCAAACACTCGACGCTATGCCGCTCAAGTTGAAGGCGATCTCGCTGCACTGGGAACTCATGTTTACGCGCTCTTTATTCGAGACGCCGGATATGATCCGCCAGCACGAGATCCTCGAGCGCATCGCCGCGCTGATTGATGCCGGCACGCTGCGTACGACAGTCGGCGAGCATCTCGGGGCGATCAACGCAGAAAACCTGCGGCGCGCGCATGCCCTCATCGAAAGCAATCGCACGCGCGGCAAGATCGTTCTCGAAGGATTTTGAGTCGTCAACCGGCTTTCTGTTTCTGTTCCTTGTCGCCTCTATTGAAGATATCGCCATGCATACAAGCCGCGCACCTCGGTCTGCAGGGTGACGCTCGATCGTGACGGAAAAACCGGTTGTTGCGCGACTCAGCCGACGCGCTCGCCACGCTCATTACACGCTCACACATCGGGCAGGGTTGCCGCTCCGGCGCTACACTCATCACCCTTTGCCAAAGAGAAGTTCTCATGTCATCCGAAATTCGCGTAGTCGCAGTCGTTCAAGGCAAACCGGGTACCGCTAACGCGATCGAGCAGGTGCTATCGCGTTGTGTGGCGCCGAGTCGTGCCGAGGCGGGTTGCCTGTTTTATACGCCGCATCGCGACCTCAGTGGCGCCGAGCGTTTCGTCTTCTTCGAGCGCTGGGCAAGCCGTGCAGCGCTCGCCGAGCACGAGCGCACCGAGCACTTTAAAGAGCTGGTTCGCGAACTGACACCGCTAGTCGCACGGCCGCTCGACGTAACGATACTCGAGGCGCTAGTCGACGATTGAGCAGGTTCCGTCGCCGCGAGTGATTGGCTCGTGAGGCACCGCGAGGCGCCTCCTCGACACGACGAGGCACGCGACGGATTGTCGCAAATCCGCGCCTAACTTCTCAATCCTCCGGACCTCCTTGTGTCTCGACCGGTCACATTCTTTCATCAAGCTTAAGTCGACCGGTCATTTATCTTAAAGCAAGTGGATTTCATGCAAACCTTCACGTTTCAAAACCGCACAAAGATCAATTTCGGCAAAGGCCAGATTGCCGCGCTCGACGCGCAAGTGCCGCGCAACGCGCGCGCGTTGACCACATTGGGCGAGCACGGCGATGTCACGCCGGAAGTTAGCCGCAAGCTCTATCACGTGGCCGTTTAGGCCAGAAGCGGAGACAGTTCTACGATGAAGCTCACTAAAATCCTCCTGCTCGTGTGCGCCGCCTGCGCCTCGATTTCCGGTGCGGCGCTTGCCGACGACGGCACGCTTGCGCCTCGCGAAGCGCCCGCGAAGACCATTCCGGTGCCGACGGAAGTCAGCCCCCAATTGCAAAAGCTCATTGCTGCACCACTCAACCCCGCCTGGAATGTCTTGTGGACGACCGGCGAGCAATGGAGAACGGCTGCCGACGCACAGGCCGCGAAGACCATGCAGACACTGCCGGCCATGCGCGAGCGTCTGGGCGTGACGGTGCAGGCATCGACGATCAACGGCGTGAGGGTGCACATCGTGACGCCCAACGATATTCCGCCCGAACATCGCGACAAGGTGCTGATTCATATCCACGGCGGCTGCTACGAGCTTTACCCTGGCGAGTCGGGAACGGGCGAGGCCATCATCATGGCGGGTCTTGGTCACTACAAGGTCATTTCGGTCGACTACCGCATGCCGCCCGAGGCTTATTTCCCCGCGGCGCTCGACGACGTCGAGACTGTGTATAAGTCAGTGCTCCAGACGAACGCTCCGAAGAATGTGGGCGTTTTCGGGACCTCGGCCGGCGGCGCGCTCGTGCTCGAGCTGATGCTGCGCGCGAAGCAGGAAGGGCTGAAAATGCCGGGTGCGATCGCGCCCGGTACGCCGATGTCCGACCTGACGAAGACTGGCGATTCGTTCTATACGAATGAAAAGGTGGACAACGTGCTGGTGTCGCCCAACGGGTTCTGCCATGCCGCGGCAGTTGTCTACGCGCACGGTCATGATCTGAAGGACCCGCTGCTTTCGCCCGTCTACGGCGATATGCATGACTTCCCGCCGGCGATCCTGACCACGGGGACACGCGACTTGCTGCTCAGCAACACGGTCCGTGTGCACCAGAAGCTTCAGCAGTCTGGCGTCGATGCACAACTCGAGGTTTTCGACGGAATGTCGCACGCTCAGTATCAGATGGATGATCGCGTGCCGGAGGACAAAGCTGCGTTCGCGGAAATCACTCAATTCTTCGACAAGCATCTCGGCCATTGATCCCCGTTCAAGAGAAGCGCTGTTGCTCCTCTTGAAGGTTTGCGAGACCGATCCCGACAGGATTTCCCGGGGCCGGTCTCGTGGCGTCGCATGACGGGCCGTGAACGGTCCTTCGCGGTCGCGCAGTCAACGCCGGTGGAGCGGTTCAGCTCAAGGAATTGTCTGCCTCACACCACTTCATCTAGCAGCGGGTAGTCGTTGTAGCCGGATTCGTCGTCCGCGTAGATGGTTTCCGGATTAACTGCATTCAGAGGCGCGCCGCGTCGAAAGCGCTCCACCAGATCCGGATTGGCGATAAACGGACGCCCAAACGCTGCCGCGTCTGCATCGCCGCGTTCGATGGCCAGTTCCGCACTCTCCCTCGTCAGCCCTTCATTGAGGATGTAGGCTCCTCTGAAGATACGCCGCACGTCACGGCCGATGCGATCGTCGCCGCGATCCAGCGCTTCGCGCGCGAAAATGAAAGCGATGTTGCGCGCGTTGAGTTGTTCGGCAACGTAAGTGAACAGCGCGCGCGGATCGGAGTCGCGCATCGAGTATGAACTCGACATCAGGTTCAGATGCACGCCGACGCGGTCCGCGGGCCACACCGTGAGCACCGCATCGATTGCCTCCAGCAGGAAGCGCGCGCGGTTCTCGATCGAGCCGCCGTAACGGTCGGTCCGCAGGTTCGATCCGTCGTGCAGAAACTGATCGAACAGGTAGCCGTTTGCCGCGTGAAGCTCGACACCATCGAACCCCGCGCGTTGTGCGTTTGCAGCGCCCACCCGGAAATCCTCGACGATGCCGGGAATCTCTTCGGTCTCCAGCGCGCGCGGTACGGTGTACGGGCGCTGAGGCCGAACACGGGTGACATGGCCTTCTGTTGCAATGGCACTGGGGGCGACCGGAAGCTGGCCGTCGTGATAGATCGGGTCGGACACTCGCCCGACGTGCCACAACTGGGAGACGATCAAGCCACCCGCCTCGTGTACTGCTGAAGTCACCTCTTTCCAGCCGGCAATCTGCTTTTCCGTCCAGATGCCCGGCGTGTTGGGATAGCCAACGCCCTGAGGCGTGACGGACGTGGCTTCGGTAATGACGAGCCCTGCGCTCGCACGCAGCGCGTAGTGATGCGCGTTGAGGGCGCCTGGACTGCGCTCGGCGAACGCACGCATCCGCGTGAGCGGTGCCATGACAATGCGGTTCGACAACTTCAGCGCGCCAATCTGGAGGGGATCGAAGAGTGTGGACATCTGCGGGCTTCTCATTTCGGTGTTGAGGGTAGCAAGAACGGCTGCTCCGTTTCCATTGGCTACGGAATGTGGCACGCCCTACGTTTATCGTCACAACGTATGTGTTGTAACAATAGTTGTTACAACATAAACCATCTAGGCGACCGACGCAAGTCTCTTGTCATGAACGGTTGCCGTCGTTAAGACGCGAATCGCGCGAGCGAGGTGGCCTTGGCACACCAATGAGACCATGTGTAGCGCGTGAAAACCTCCGTCTCTTAAGGCGGGGAATGCGCTTGGTCGCCGGGTTCATCAAGCGTGTCGGGATTGACTACCCATGATGTAACGAATATAGTTACAACTAAATTGACTAACGCGGGCTTTCTATGAGCGCTAACAGCCGCTTGACCGTGGCGACCCACATCCTGGCGTGGATGGCGCTCGTCGCACGGCGCAGTTCTGAACCGGTCACGTCTGATCGGATCGCTGCGAGTGTCAACACCAACCCAGTGGTGATTCGTCGTACGCTTGGCTTGCTTGCAAAAGGCGGGCTCGTCGAGAGCTATCGCGGTGTCAACGCGGGATGGCGTCTGGCGAGGAGTGCGGACGCCATCAGTTTGCTTGACGTCTTTAATGCACTTGAAGAGGGCGCGCGCTTCGCGCTGCACCCTTCGAAACCCAGTCAGGTGTGCCCCGTCGGTCGGGGCATCGGGTCAACGCTGAGCCACGTCTATGATTCGATCGACGAGGGCGTTCGAAAGACGCTTGCCGCCACGACGATCGAAGCGGTACTCACAGACACGCTTGCATCGCAACCATCGAAAAAGCGCGGCTGAATTCGAGTGGGTTGTCGGAGCACATTGGCCCCAAGGAGTGAGAACGAATCGTCGCCAATTGGGCAAGGGTGGGGCTCCCGGTCAATTGTGATTGCCGAAAGTTTCAGGTTGTGCCACTTACTGCCCTTTGCGCGCTGTGACTGATTGACGTCAGCGCGCGCCCGGCGCCTCGTTGCTCCACGGCGATGATGGCTACGCTTTGGCGCGCTTGCGCGCCGTTCGCGTAACCGCTGACTTCTGAAAAGCCGCGCATTGGTCGGTGACGCTCTGCAGCTGATCCGGACCCGCCGTAATCGCACCTAGCAACGTCATTACGACAAAATCGATCAGCTTTGGTACCGCCACTTTGGTGTCCGCGCGCGGCGCGCGGTTCGCCAGGATCAGGGTGGCGAGACCATGCTCCATACTCCACGCGGCGTGGGTCACGAGCTTGAGATCGGAGGCGGCCCAACCACTCTCGATAGCCAGCGCCTCGATCGTCTCGGAAAACAAGCCAAAAGATCTGTTACTTTCCTCGGCGAGCTCTGGATACGCTTGATGCGCCACGATGCGAGGCCCGATCATCAGACTGAACAGCCCATTTTGGCGCTGCGCGAACTCAACATACACCCGCATCATCCGGTACGCTTTGGCAAGCGCTGTATCCTCGCTGTCACGGATCGCGACGCGCAGCGCAGCGAGGTCGCGATAACCGCTTGCCGCGATCGTGGCCAGCAGTTCGTCGATACCCGAAAAATGTCGCGAGGGTGCGGCTTCTGATACGCCCACCATGCGTGCGAGGTAACGCAGGCTCAAGTCTTGTGCCGATACCTCCATGAGCGCGCTGCGCCCTGCTTCGACGAGCGCGTTGCGCAGATTGCCATGGTGGTAATCCGCATTCTTCGGGATAGCTGACTTGGGAGTCACGTGACCTTCGTTCGAGGAGCAAAACAAGGCAATGATTATAAATTCTACGTAGACAAGCACGCAATATCGCGGATCACGCGATAAACAAGCGTGTGTCGCTACCCGCATTCTAGCGGCGCAGTTGCGCGGCTGGGCGTCGGGATACATCGCATGCTTGGCCGCTCTGAGGTGCGCCGTGCCCGGAGCGGCTTTTCGGTGCGCAACGCGGACACTTGCCACGAGCACGTAGGCATCGACCAGTCACGCCGCGATACGTGGTTGCGTTTAGTCGGACCGTGCTTCCGCAAGAACAGCGGTGTCGATCTCCTTCGCGAAAGGTGGCGGGCCGCCGACCAGGATGCCCGTGTCGACCGCATTGCGGATTTCGACATCCGCCAGGCCTACTTCGCGGAACACCTGCTCGTTGTGTTCGCCGCGAAACGCCGGGGCGCTGCGCATTCCAAGCTCGTCATCGGAAAAGCGCCATGGATAGCCGTGGATGAGATACGAGCCGCCGCGGCGATCCGGGATCTCGTGCACCGCACCCCACTGCTTCGCCCAATCGGTCTCGGCCAATTCCTTCAGCGTACGGATCTCGCCTATCGCGATCTTGGCCTCGTCGAGTTGTGCATCGAGCGTCCTGAGATCGCGGAACGAGAGCATCCACGTCTGGATTACTGCGTGCAGCGCCTTGTAGTTCTGCAGGCGGCGCTCAGCGGTGCTGAAGCGTGGATCCTGCGCAAGGTCCATACGGCGCATGGCGCGCAAGTAATTCGGAAACGTGTTGCTGCCGATGATGCTTTGCGCCGCCACAAATTCTTCGCCGCCGGGGCCGACGAAATGCGGGCCGTCGGCGGCGCCGAGGATACCCGGCTCGGCGCCCGTATCGACACCCGCGAGGTCAAGGTGAGCGCGTTCGTTGATCGACAGCATCACGGCAGCCATCGCGACGTCGATGTATTGGCCGCGTCCGGTCACTTCACGTTTGCGCATCGCCGCGAGCACGGCGATAGTCGCCTGGAGGCCCGCATAGACGTCCGCGTGCGACAGGGGATCGGTCCACTTGGGGCCATCGCTAGCGCTCTGGAAATGGCGCAATGTGTTGTGCGTGAATCCCGTTTCAGCCTGCACAGTCGGCGCGTAGGCCATGCGTGAGGCCCAGGGACCGCGCTGGCCGTATCCGGTGATCGATACGTAGACCAGCTTTGGATTGCGGCTCGCGAGGGTCTCGTAGTCGAGTCCAAACCCCTTGAGCGTGCCGGCCCGAAAATTCTCTACGACGATGTCCGCCTCGTCGCACAGGCGTAGCACAAGCTCGCGCGCATGCGGCGCGTTCAGATCGATGCTGACGTTGCGCTTGCCGCTATTCTGCTGCGCGTAGTAGCCGGACATGCCGTCGCGATTCGGAAATGCGGCTCGCGACACATCGGGCCGCGGCGGCTCGATCTTGATAACGTCGGCGCCGAGATCGGCCAGCGTGCGGGCACACAGCGGACCCGCCAGCACCCGCGAAAAATCGACGACCTTGAGTCCTTCTAGCGGTCCGGCCATGTCAGTTCCCTTCGAAAATGGCGGTACCTGGGCCGGCCTTATCGAAAGCCTCCAATCCGCGCTTTAGATCCTGCGACGCCCAGATCGGCTTTTGCAGTTCGAACATCGCTTCGTCGGCGGCAGCGAGCCCCTCGTTGACCGCGACCCGCACGAGCTGCTTGGTCGCGGCGTGCGCGACGGTTGGGCCGGCCGCCAGTTCCTGCGCAACCGACAACGCGACTTCGTCGAGTTTGTCGTCGGGTACGACGAGATTGATGAGGCCCCACCGTTCGAGCGTCGCCGCGTCGTAACGGCGGCCGAGCATCGCGAGCTCTTTCGCACGCGCCGGGCCGGCACGCATCACCTGACGCTGAATGCCACCGAGCAGCGGATGCAAGCCGAGCGCGACCTCGACCGATCCGATCCTGGCTGATGCGGCGACCACGCTGAAGTCGCAGGCGAGCGCCACTTCGAAGCCACCGCCAAGGCATGTACCGTTCACTGCGACGACGATCGGGATCGGTAGTGTCTCGAAGCCGCGAAGCACCTCGAGCGGGTCCACCAGCGCCTTGCCTTGCGTGGTAATGCGATCCGGAAAAAGTGACACCTCGGCACCCGCCGAGAAGTGCCGCAGACCGCTGCGCAGCAGGATCGCGCGCGAGCCGCGTTTCACCGCCTCGTCGAATTCATCGAGTAGCGCGCGATACAGCGTCGGACCCATCAGGTTATGAGGGCGACGGTTCATCGTAAGAACCGTCACATGACCCTTCAGTTCCTTTAGAACAATTGCTTCGTCCATTCTTGCTCCATTTCGCCAGATCCAGACGTTCTCTGTCTGTATGTTAACAAGCATAACATGTGGGTGGGATATTGATACCAGCGTTTCCCCTGGCTGAAACAGGTAACAGCAAGAGAGGTGGAAAATGCAACCACGCTACGACTGGACTCGAGGCGGGCTTCGAGTATTCGAACGTTGTAAGGCAGTCTTTGATGCAATATACGAAGTATGACGAACTAAAACAGCGCGTCACGATCGATACGATGAACGTTTGTCCATCAAGGCCTGAGGTCGATCCTGTCAGTGAGTAGAGGCACGAAAGTCACACTGATGGAATGCTGGCTGCTCCATCGTGAAGAGCGCCCGCACTGTCATGAAGTGCGGGCGGCGGCCTCGGTAGTCTCCAGGGAGTATCTCAGTCTTCGACGCCCGCGACGACGCGCGCGTCCCTTTCGGCTCCGTTCCCCAGTACAGCCAACGCTTTCTGGTACGCCTCACTCTGAAACGTAGCAAGAGCCTGTTCGAAGCTCGGAAACTCGACCACGACGGTCCGTTCCTTGAGACCCGCCTGGAACGCAACAACCTCTCCGCCTCGCACCAGGAATTTTCCGCCCGCCGCTTTCACCACCTGTGTCGCGAGGACGCCGTATGCCGCGAGCTTGCTCGTGTCATGAATCGCCCGATACGCTGCCACCCAATATCCCTTGGTCATTTCGATTCCTCAATTGAAAGAAGACCTGGGCATAGTAACACCGTTAACATAAAGATCCATGAGGGTTATTCCTGGCCTCGAAAGTGGATGCAAGCGTTTGGATAACGGTGTTAACATGTGGCCATGCGATGACTCAACGCCAACCTTTTCGCGGAGAACCTCATGCCGTACACGACGATCAATCCTGCTACGGGCGAACTGCTCGCCACCTACGAGGACATATCCAACTCCTTGCTCGAAGCGAAGCTCGCTGCCGCGCAGCGCGCTTTCGAAACCGACTGGCGCCGCCGTCCGGTTAGCGATCGGGCACGCATTGTGTCGCGCGCCGCGGCGCTGTTGCGGGACAAGGCCGACGAATACGCGGGCTATCTGACGCTGGAAATGGGCAAGCGCGCCGGCGAGGCACGCAAGGAAGTGGAGTCGTCGGCGAGCATTCTCGACTACTACGCAAATCATGCGCACGCGTATCTGCAACCGCGCCCGCTCGCGGAAGCACCCGGCGCAGCCGTGCACATCGAGCCAATCGGCGTGCTCTTTGGCATCGAGCCGTGGAATTTTCCGTATTACCAGATTGCGCGGGTAGCCGGGCCGCAACTGATGGTGGGCAACGTGCTGCTGCTCAAGCACGCGGAAAGCGTGCCGCAGTCGGCGCTGGCCTTCGCTCGACTGTTCGAGGAGGCAGGCGCGCCCGCAGGCGTATATACGAATCTGTTTATCTCGATCGAGCAGGCCGGCCGCGTCATCGACGACCCGCGCGTCCAGGGCGTGACCCTGACGGGCAGCGAGCGCGCCGGTGCCGCCGTCGCCGAGCGTGCCGGCCGCAATCTGAAGAAGGTCGTGCTCGAACTGGGCGGCAGCGACCCATTCATCGTGCTCGAAGATGCGCCGCTCGACTGGGCGATCCAAAGCGCGGTTGCGGGCCGCATGCTCAATGCGGGTCAATGCTGCGTTGGTTCCAAACGCATCATCGTGGTTGGCAAGGCGCGCGGGAACGCTTTCCTCGAAGGCTTCGCGAAGCGGATGGCAGCGCTCGAGACGGGCGACCCAGCCGATCCGGCGACCGCCGTCGCCCCGCTTTCGTCCGAGCGTGCATTGACTCTGCTGCTCGAGCAGATCGAGCGCGCGGCTTCGCACGGCGCACGCATCGTGTGTGGCGGCACGCGCGTTGAACGCCCGGGTTTCTACTTGCAACCAACCGTCCTGACCGACATCTCGCCGCAAAATCCGGTCTTCGCCGAAGAACTGTTCGGCCCGGTCGCCGCTTTCCACGTCGTCGAGGACGAAGCCGCCGCGATTGCGCTCGCCAACGGCACGCCGTACGGTCTCGGTGCGTCGGTGTTCAC
>NZ_JAXDPY010000229.1:0-11086 GCF_034668105.1 Paraburkholderia sp.
CTCCATAGTCCCGCAGGGAACCGGCAAGCATACCGAGGCCAAAACACGACATTTCTAAATGGCTAGAACACGACATTTCTATAAAGCTACTACAAGCATGTGGTTGATAATTTATATTATGTTAAATCATAGATCAGAGAAACGGCCCGTCGTCCTGCAACCGGTGCCTTGTATAAATCTGTTCCCCATCCACCGTCTATTCCTTCGCTCCGCAATCCTCCAGCGCCCGCAGAAACGTCGAACTCCACCAGTGCACATCAAACTTGCGGATCCGACTAAGCAGCGCTTCATGCCGATTGATCCGCTCATCGAGCGACATTGTCAGTGCCCGTTGAATGGCCTGCGCCGTGCCTTGCGTGTCGTAGGGGTTGACCAGCAGCGCTTCCTTCAATTGCTCGGCGGCGCCGGCAAAACGTGAGAGCACCAGCATGCCCGGGTCGGCCGCGTCCTGTGCGGCGACGAATTCCTTCGCCACCAGATTCATCCCATCACGCAAAGGTGTGACGAGTGCCACACGACTCGCGCGATAAAGCCCCGGCAAGCGCTTACGTGCCACGTTCCGATGAATGTAACGCACCGGCATCCAGTCCAGTTCACCGAAGTCGCCGTTGATCGCCCCGCACAAGCTATCCATCTGGCGCCGCAGATCGTCGTAGGCGCCCACGTCCTCGCGACTCGGCGACGCAATCTGAATCAGCGTTGCACTGTCGCGATTCTCCGGGTAGTAAGTCAGCAGTTCGCGGAAAGCATGCACGCGTTGCGGCAGTCCCTTCGAATAGTCCAGCCGGTCGACGCCCAGCAGCAAACGCCGCCGCGAATATTCGTCGCGCATCCGGACAAACATGTCGCGGCCCTCCTTCGAGTCGGCCAGACGAACGAAGTCGTCGACGTCGATGCCGATGGGATACGCGCCCACCCGCAGCGTTCGATTGAACGCCCGAAGGCGATCCGGACTCAACCGCTCCGCCTGCGCCTCCGATTCAACATAGTGAGAAAAATGCGTCAGATCGGCTTCACTCTGGAAGCCCACCAGATCGTATGCGAAGAGCGAACGCATCAGCCATTCGTGCTCCGGAATCGCTGCCATGATCAGCGGCGGCGGCATTGGAATGTGCAGGAAGAAACCTATGCGGTTGGTGCACCCCATGGCGCGCAACTCGGCCGCGAGCGGGATCAACTGGTAGTCATGAACCCAGATGAGATCGTCCGGCTTCAATAGCGGTAGCAACTTGCGCGCGAATAGCTGATTGACCCTGCGATAGCCGGCTGCGAATCGCGTGTCGAAATTAGCCAGGTCCAGCCGGTAGTGAAACACCGGCCACAAGACATCGTTGGAGTAACCCAGGTAATACGTGTCGTGATCCTCGCGGCTCAGATCGAGTGTTGCAAGTGTGACGTTGCCGGCCGTCTGGACATGAACTTCGCCATGGCCGGCCTGCGCGCCATCAGCCGCTTCGCGGATCTTGCCGCTCCAGCCGAACCAGAGGCCGCCTGTTTGCTGCAAGCTCTCCCGCAACGCTACGGCGAGTCCTCCGGCCGCGGGTTTTCGCGGGTCTGCAGTGCGATTCGAAACGACGACTAGTCGACTCATGAGGTCCTTGTGTTGTTGCGTCCACAATCACGTTCTGATCGACCCAGTTTACTCTGTCGTTGCGGTTACAGCACGGCAAGGTTAGCGTGCACTGCCCTCCTGCGTCATGACCAGCGCAAGCGACGCGGACAGAATCGATCTCGCCAGTTTGTCGTCGTCCACGGCGCGCGCCAGCGTAATGGCTCCTACGATGGTCGCGACGATTGCCAGCGCAACATCTTTGCTCTCGCCGGAGGCGGCTTGCGCTATCTGTAATGCCAGCCTGCGCACGTAGTCGGTAAGCCGCTCCCTGACGTCCGGATTCGCATGCCGCGCTTCTCCGGCGAGTGCGCATAGCGCACATCCATTGCCGGGATTCTTCACGTGACGCTCATTGAGGAAAACCTCGGCGATAGCCTGCAGCGGCGTTTCCCCGCGCTTTACCGCACCGCTTGCGAGAGACCCGATGCGCTTCTCGCTCTGACTGACCGCGTGCTCGAGCGCTTCCAGAATCAACGCATCGCGTGATGAAAAATGTCCGTAGAACGCGCCATGCGTGAGCCCCGCGCTGCGCATGCACTCAGCGACCCCAAGTGCCTCGATGCCGTGTTCGCGAATCTGCCGCGACGCGTTCTCAAGAACACGCTGCCTGCTCTCAGCTTTCTGTGCCTGCGAGTAACCCATTTTTTTGCCTCGCTACCCTTGACAATCTGCATGACGAGAATAATACTGAATTTCTGCATGATGATCAACATACAGAATGAGTTGTTGAAGATGCTCATTCCGGTTTGGATGCAGCGGCTATCTTGCGCTGCTTAACAGGGCATTATGCGGGATTTTTGCGCCACCAGCAGGCGCGGCTTTCGCTGCGATCCCGGCGTAATACACAGGAGAAGGAAATGCGTTTTACTGGAAAAACAGCGCTCGTCACTGGCGGCAACAGCGGCATCGGCTTTACCGCAGCGAAGCTTCTGATCGCCGAAGGCGCCCGCGTTGCGATCACCGGCCGTGATCGCGAAAAGCTGGATCAGGCAGTCTCTGAACTCGGGGAAAACGCGCTTGGCATTCAAGCCGACCTCGACAATGAAACCGCCATCGAGTCGATGTTCAAGCAGATCAAGGAAACCTTCGGGTCGCTCGACATCGTGTTCGCCAACGCCGGGATCTCCGGTCCGACGCCGCTCGGCGGCACGACCGCGGCTGCATTCGAGGCGATTCTTCGCACCAATCTCACCGGTGTCTTTCTCACGGTCCAAGCGGCGCTTCCGCTGATGAGCGCCGGCGGTTCGATCGTATTGAACGGCTCTGTGATGCGCGAACTGGGCTCGCCTGGCTCGGCCGCTTATTCCGCTACTAAAGCAGGCGTCACGGGCATGGCCAAGGTGTTTGCATCCGAACTCGTGCAGCGTGGCATTCGCGTCAACACCGTGATTCCAGGCGGCACGCGCACGCCGATCTGGACGCGCGGGGCCCGCGCCGGTGCCACGCTCGACGGGACCGAAGAGGCACTCGCGCCAGGCATCCCGATGGCACGTCTTGCTACCCCCGAAGAAGTGGCGAGAGCCGCGCTATTCCTCGCGTCCGACGACGCTTCGGGAATCACTGCGGCGGAAATTGTCGTCGACGGCGGCACGATCGGCGCGCCGTGGGGAGCGCCTGTGTTCCGCAAGGGGTGAAGCGGTTCAACTTGCTGATTGGCCAGGATCAAACGCGCGATAAAATCAGTGAACACCTATGAAGCGAGTTCATGAAGCGTCGCGATAACTACAACGATCTGCGGGCCTTTATCGCCGTTGCGCGCGAACGCAGTTTTACGCGCGCAGCGGCACAACTGGGCGTTTCGCAATCTGCTTTGAGCCATACGATTCGTGCGCTCGAATCACGGCTCGGGCTGTGCCTGCTGACCCGGACCCCGCGCAGCGTCTCGCCGACCGGGGCGGGTGAGCGGTTGCTCCAGACAGTCGCGCCCCGCTTCGATGAGATCGAATCGGAGCTGGCGGCCGTGACCGAATTTCGTGACCAACCCGCCGGCACCATCCGCATCACTGCGACCGACTATGCGACGAGGACCGTCCTATGGAACGCCGCAGGATCATCGTCTGACCTTGCGGCGAGAGTGACTCTTCACACAGCGAGGTGAAAGCCCGCCAGGGTGACTGCCCCGGCGGGTCCCCTGCCCGTTCAGGCGAGCTCGAAGCGGTCGAGGTTCATCACCTTGACCCAGGCCGCCACGAAGTCATGGACAAATTTTTCCTGCCCGTCCTCGCTTGCATAGACTTCGCCCAGCGCGCGCAACTGAGCATGCGAAGCAAAGACCAGATCGACACGGCTGCCGGTCCACTTCAACTCGCCGTTCTTGCGGTCACGCCCTTCGAACACCTCGCGAGCCGCCGAAACCGGTTTCCATTCCGTGCCCATGTCGAGCAGGTTGCGGAAGAAGTCGTTGGTCAGCGTTTCCCGCTTGTGGGTGAAGGCAGCTTGCGGATTCTGCCCGGTGCCTATGTTCAGCACGCGCAAACCGCCGATGAGCGCGGTCATCTCAGGGGCGGTCAGGGTCAGTAATTGCGCCTTGTCGATCAACAACGCTTCGGGCGGAACGCCATATTTGCCTTTGACGTAGTTCCGGAAGCCATCGGCGATGGGCTCCAGGGCGCCCACGGATTGCACGTCGGTCTGTTCCTGCGAGGCGTCCATGCGGCCGGGCGTGAAAGGCACGCTCACCTGATGGCCGGCGTTTTTCGCCGCCTGCTCGATGCCGGCGCTGCCGGCCAGCACGATCAGATCGGCCAGCGACACCTTCTTGCCGCCGGACTGCGCGGCGTTGAACTCGCCCTGAATGCCTTCGAGGGCCTTCAGGACTTTCGCCAGCTGCTCGGGCTGATTGACCGCCCAGTCTTTCTGCGGGGCGAGACGAACGCGAGCGCCGTTGGCGCCGCCGCGCTTGTCCGAACCGCGGAAGGTGGAGGCCGACGCCCAGGCGGTGGACACCAGCTGCGCGACCGACAGCCCTGATGCCAGAATCTTCTGCTTGAGCGAGGCGATGTCCTGCTCGCCGACTAGCGGATGGTCGACGGCCGGAATGGGGTCCTGCCAGAGCAGTTCTTCGGCGGGTACTTCCGGGCCCAGATAGCGGGCGCGCGGTCCCATGTCACGGTGCGTGAGCTTGAACCAGGCACGGGCGAAGGCATCGGCGAGCTGGTCGGGATTCGCCAGAAAGCGCCGCGAGATTTTCTCGTACTCGGGGTCGAGGCGCAGCGCCAGGTCGGTGGTGAGCATCGTCGGCCGCAGCTTTTTCGACGGGTCGTGAGCGTGCGGAATCGTTTCGTCCGCAGTCTTGGCGACCCACTGGTTGGCGCCGGCCGGGCTCTTGGTCAACTCCCACTCGTACTTGAACAGGTTCTCGAAGAAGCCGTTGCCCCACCTGGTCGGCGTGGTGGTCCAGGTCACTTCGAGACCGCTGGTGATCGTGTCGGCGCCCTTGCCGGTGCCGAAGCTGTTCTTCCAGCCCAGCCCCACGTTCTCGAGATCGGCGGACTCGGGTTCGGGACCGACGTTGTCGGCAGGACCGGCACCGTGCGTCTTGCCGAAGGTGTGGCCACCGGCGATCAGCGCGACGGTTTCCTCGTCGTTCATGGCCATGCGCGCGAAGGTTTCGCGGATGTCGTGTGCCGCGGCAAGCGGATCGGGATTGCCGTCGGGACCTTCCGGGTTCACATAGATCAGCCCCATCTGCACGGCGCCCAGCGGATTCTCCAGAATCCGTCCCTGGTCGTCGCGGCTCACCTCTTCACCGTGTTTTTCCACGTCGGCAACGATCACGCCGCCGTCTTCGTTATCGCCTGCGGCGCCCTTGCCATAGCGGACGTCGCCACCCAGCCAGGTCTTTTCATTGCCCCAGTAGACGTCCTGGTCCGGCTCCCACGTGTCCTCGCGACCGCCGCCGAAGCCAAAGGTCTTGAAGCCCATGGTTTCGAGCGCGACGTTGCCGGTAAGGATCAGCAGATCGGCCCAGGAAAGTTTCTGGCCGTACTTCTGCTTGATCGGCCAGAGCAGCCGGCGAGCCTTGTCGAGACTGACGTTGTCCGGCCAGCTGTTGAGCGGCGCGAAACGCTGCTGACCGCGCCCCGCACCACCGCGGCCGTCGCCGATGCGGTACGTGCCGGCACTGTGCCAGGCCATGCGGATGAAGAGCGGACCGTAGTGGCCGAAGTCCGCCGGCCACCAATCCTGCGAGTTGGTCATGAGGGCTGCGAGGTCTTTCTTTACCGCAGCGAGATCGAGGCTCTTGAATGCCTCGGCGTAGTTGAAGTCGTTGTCCAATGGATTGGACTTGCTGGAGTGCTGGCTGAGCAGATCGAGCCGCAGTTGTTTCGGCCACCAGTCACGATTAGTCGTGCCGCCGCCTGCGGCATGGTTAAACGGGCATTTTGCTTCGTCGGACATGCGTCATCTCCTTGAGGACGTACCCACTACCTGTTGTGCTACGGCTCCTGAATTCTTTGTATGGTGCATCGCCGACTGACGTCGGCGGGTCTGCCGGGAAATCACATAATGGGCGTTTTCTGGTGTACCGCTGTTGATCACCCGACGTGCATGGTCGTCGTCCGTGACGGATCGCGTGGCGCGCATTGGACGAGAACGGCTCGCGTCGGCAGGCTACTGCACTTCAAAATATACGTGAGAGTCGCCGTCAATAGTATGGGATTCTGGCAATGCTCTTGATAGACCGTGACTATGACGTGGCAAGCGCTTCTGGCGATGGGTTCGGCGCGCCACAGACACTTCACAGGCACCCAACAGCGGCCTTTCAGACACGCATGAGAGACATACCCTTGCGGCGGCGCAATCGCCACGCATGCGATATGTATCGAGCAGCGATGGTTCCTTTCGTTCTTGCACTGCAGCAACCTGCCGCCCATCTGACCACGGCGCAATCATGCAAACCTGCCATCATTCAGGATTTTTGCATGGCGTGTTTGTCAGCCAATAGCCAGGCAGCCCCCATCCGAACCAGAATGGGCTGTGCCTGCCATCCAGGAGGGCATGCGTGGCTGCCGCGAGCAGCCGTTCCTGCAAAAGGAAAATCGTATGTTGATGCGTGACCCAATCCCTACCGCCCTGACCCGCGGATCCGCCGTTCTTTCCGAAGACGCGCTGACGCCGGAGCCGCTAAAGACCTTCCACCATACGTTCGACATTTATCTCAAGGACTCGAACGCCTTCATGAACACCTATTTCTCGCGTTACTTCGAGTGGCAAGGCGTATGCCGCGAGCGGTGGTTCCATGAATGCATACACAACGACTTGCTGGGATCCGACGGCATGTTCGTCACCAAACGCGCGCACCAGGAATATGTCCACGAAACCTTCCCTTTCCAGCATGTGGATTGCTATCTGAATACCGTGCAGGTCAAGCAATGCTCGGCCTACCTGCTGTTTCGCTTCTGCGTGGATGGGCGCGAGGTCTCGAAGGGTTATCAACAGATCCTGTACGCCGGACGGGACCGCAAGATCAGGCGGTTCCCGGAAGGGATCGTCGAACGGGTCAAGGAATATGAACTGCCGTTGACGGCGCTCAGCGCCTGAGCGTGACGACTGACTTTCGCCGTTCAGTTATATCGCTGGATTTTTCCCGCTGTTTCCCGCTGTTTTTTCGTTGAGTTCTACCACTGGGTTTCAATACCAGGTTCTACCGCTCGGTTTTACCGCTGAGTTTCAACACTAACTTCCAGGCTTGAGTTTCACCCCTGACGCCGGCGCAAGGAACGCGCCGGCATTTTTTTCAGCGCGCGGTCCGCGGGCGACCCCGGCACCGGCAAGCGCACCGTGAACGTGGTGTGGGCGCCGCGCGTCGAACTGCATTCGATACTGCCGCCCAGAAGCTCCGCGGCGCGGCGGCAAAATGCCAGCCCCATTCCCGCGCCGCTGCCGTGCCGCTTGGTCGAGAAGAAGGCATCAAAGATATGCGGCAGCACGTCGGGCGTGATGCCCGGACCCGTGTCGCGGAAGCGCAGAACGCAAAACCCCTGCTCCAGCACCGCACTGATCGCAATCTCGCCCTCGCCGCTCACATGAATCGCGTGCAGCGCGTTTTTGAGCAGATTGAACAGCACAAAAACCGCCAGTGTGTCCGAGCCCGAAAAGCACAGGGCCGCGTCGATCGGCGCCACGCTCACGCGCGCCCGTTCATCGCCGCGGAACGGATAGCGTTCCAGCGCCGAGCTCACGCATTGCTGGATGGACTGAGGACTGAAGCGGGTGCGGTCCAGTCGATCGAGGGTGAACGAAGCAAGCGCCATCTCGACCATTGCGCTCGTGCCCGACACCTCCCGTCTGATCGACGTGGCGAGCTGGCTGATGCGCTCGGACTGCCCGGCATGCACCTCATGATCGTCGTAAAGCCCATGCGTGACCGCCAGCCGGTAACCGTTGAACACGTGGGACCAGACGCTGGCGATTTCGTCGGCGTGCATGGCGATCGTCGCGAGCGGGGTCGCGATCTCGTGCGCGATGGTCGCCGCGATGGCATAGGGGTGAATCAGGTGATAGCGGACGATCGTGATCGCGAGAAGCCCCAGGCTGAGGGCGATGAACAGGACGCCCGGCGGATAGAACGCATAGCCGTAGTTGACCGCATAGTCGACCGCTGCAAACGAATACAGGCAAAGGCTCGCAAAGCAGAGCTCGAGGCGCCTGCGCGCTTCGCCACCGGCCTGTTTGCGGGCGGCGAGCAGAAGCTGTCCGCTGCGCCCGGCCAGCAACACGGTCTGCACGACGTGCAAAGGATGCAGCGTGCCGGCGCTCGGATAGTAGCCAAAAAAGTAGTGCCGATAGCCGGCGACCACTTCGTTGCCGGGCAGCAGCACGGCCAGCACGAGACACACGCCGTAAGATGCGAGCAATATCGGCCGTTCACGGCGTCTTGCCGCCACCTCGGTGACGAAGTGATAGAACGTGGTGGGCAGAAAGAGAATGAAGAGATAACCGAGCCGGACCAGCACGCTCGCCAGGTGAGGGTTTTCAGTCTGGAACAACAAGGTCCACGTGCCCTGCCACGCGAATGTCGTCGCGCACATCAAAAAGAATGGCGCCGACAGACGCGTCACGCCTTGTGTGATCAGTACGTAAAGGCCAAACACCACGAACAGCGCGGACACAAAGGCAGTCGGAATGGCGTACATGTGGCTCGATGTGTCTGGAAACGTTGGTCTATTCCGGCATTTTTATAACGGTCCGCGCGCAGGGCCCAACGCTTTATCCGCGGACGTGCTGATTCCGGTCGCTCCGCCATCGCGCGAACGTCAGCGCGTTCAAGCCCAGCTGTTTCGAATCTATTCGGGTCCAGCAATAGAAAGCGTCGTCCCAGTCGGGGATGGTTCGGGGTGTCAGCGCCGCGAACGCCGTGTCCGGACGGAACGCCAGGTGCGGCCAGAACACGGGCATCGACTCGCGTACCGCCATGCGCCTCAACAGATCCACCGGCCCGCTCTCATCTGCCACGATCTCCGCCTGGGCGATCCAGTCGTTCTCAGCCCATGCAAGGAAAACGCTCGGGTTGCCCTCACGGTCGAACATCAGAATCGCATTCTGCTCCGGACGCCAGTAGTACTCGACAATGCCTTCGGCGGCCACCACCTCGTCGAGGACCTTCCTCGTTCTTGGGTCGCAGTAGGTGATGCCGTTTTCGCCCAGGCCAAGCCAGCCCGCCTCTGAACAATGCCGCTTTCTGGCGTCTTTCAGAAAATGGACCAGTCTGCTGGCTGAATCCGCATCCGTCTTGCGCAGATACAGATCGACGATGCCGGCATTGAAAGCCTTGACCGCGACGGTCTCATTCGCGACGCCGGTCAACAGCACCTTCGCGCAACGCAGATTGGAAATGGACGACAGGAATTCGACACCGCTCAGTCCTGGCATGTCGTAATCGACGACAACCGCGGCCACCTCCGAAAATCGCGAGTCGCGCGCCAGGATGTCTCGCTCCGCCGAGCTTTCGACAAAGCGCTCAAGGCCCGTCTCGCTCAGACCGGCCGACGCCGGCGCGAACTCCAGCGAGTTCTCGCGCGCATGTTTGCGGATGAAAGCGAGCGCGCTTTGAGGCCGCGTGAAAAACAGATTGGTGGAAATATCCGGAAAGAATCGGCGCAACGCGTCGAGGTAGTTGTCGTTGTCGTCAACGAAAACGACCGATGCCGGATAGAAGACTGGGGGTCGAATAAAGTTGTTCATGTTTTTTACGTGGAATGTGCGGCGCGCCTTGTACCGGCTGACACGCCGGTTCTCTCACGCTGGCTCCCGGGCCAATTCCCGCTGCCCCATATAGTACCGGGGTCTTCGCATGAACGTGCAACCTCACGCTACGCGTGCGTCATGGTATGCGAATGGAATAATTTTTTGAATCAGACCATGCTCTCGCGCCGCCCAGGGGAAATGTGCGCCACTGCACAGTCGCGAGCAACTCGCGTCCGTGGAATCGTATTCGGCGTCAACCGTCCCTGTTACGCTTGCCTGCATCGCCTGATCACACGCGAGCGAGCAGACGGACTCATTGATCCTGTCTCGCGCCCGGCTCACCGACTATCCCGCCAGCGCGCATTCTCGACTGCGCATGATGGTCGCGTTCATCAAATTTATTGCGGAGAAGAAGGCGTGTTCCGTCGAAACGTTCGCACGTGCCTGGCACCGGCCCAACCGGTGTCGCTCAGGCAATTGACCCGGCGCGCCTTGCTATGCGATGCGACTCTGGCCGCGATGGCCTCGGTGTCATTCCCCGCCTATGCCCAGCATGGCACGACGGGACTCGTGAGCCCCCCGCTTCGTCTCGACGATACCTGGTTAGTCGATCAAACCGGCCGCAAGCGACTGCTCAGCGACTTGCTGCTGCAGCGCGTCACTGCCGTGCAAACCATCTACACCGGGTGCAGTTCGGTGTGTCCTCTGCAGGGTGCGCTGTTCAGCGCGGTTCAGGAGCGCATGCCGCAAATCCGGGCTCGGTATCCGGTTCAATTGCTGTCGATCGGAATCGATCCTCTATCCGACTCGCCCTCCGCTTTACACGCGTGGCTCATGCGCTTTCAGGCCGGTCCCGGCTGGACCGCGGCCACGCCGGCGTTGCGCGATGTCGACCGGATGCGCACAACGCTTTCGGGGAGTGCGCTACCGCTCGGCAACCTCGCCGACCATGCAACGCAGATCTATTGCTTCGATGCGCGCGCCATGCTGCGCTGGCGCAGTGACGATCTGCCGCGCGCGGACGAAATCTGCGACGTACTCAGTGCGCTAGGGCGCACCTAGTTCTCCCCCCAACCGGAAGTAAGATCATGGCACCCATCCGTTTCATCAGGGGCTTGTCCCAATTGCTCGACAGGTGCGGCAAAGTCCTGTTGCTGATCGCATTCACGTCGAGCCTCGGCGCGTTTTCCGGACTTGCCCACGCGCAAGCGGTAGCCACGATCAAGCTGAGCGGTACGAATGTGTGCCTGGATGTCAATGCGGAATCGAAAAAGGTGGGCGCCG
>NZ_JAXDPY010000230.1:0-16873 GCF_034668105.1 Paraburkholderia sp.
GCGCGCAGTCATGGTCGGCGTTTGACAGTACAGCCAACATGGACCGAATTCCGCTCGGGGCTGCACAACCGTTTCGGTACATACCGGAGGTTGTGAACGCAGACGCTGAAGAACTGGCGGCCAGCACTAACAATCCACGGTTCGCGGCCAAAATGCTTGGCTACGACTACAAAACGTTTGGAGCGATGCTGCACAAATTTAAAGACGCCAACGGCCTTGGACCGGCGGATAACAGCATCTTTCACGATAATGGAAATGTGGAATTCAACGGCCGGATATTTGAGGACAGTATTCACGACTATGCACCATGAGCCATCTTCACCATCGAGCGCAGACGCTGGAGCCTATGCATCCTTCCTGATATCCGGAGACACGGTGGTGCCAGATTTCTGGACGGACTATTTTCAGGTATTCCCCGACACCACGATCGTTAAAGGGCGGCCTTTCATGCTGCCATCGGGCAAAGCAAGCAAGGCCTTGGGGAAAACCGGTGTATGGGGCGTAAGCAGTGAGCTCGCAATAGAAAGTAACTTGCTGGCCCCGCATTTTCGATATCTTGTGAGCCGCCTTGGCTTGCCCCGTGAGGGCCTCAGGGAAATCGTCCAGCAAGCCGGAGCGACAGTGCGCTTCTCCTGCTTCTGGTTTGCTCCCTCGGGTCACCGCACACCGGATGTACCTGACGACATCCGACAAATGATGGACTCTCTCGGCGGCACAATCGAGATTGACGAATACCGGTAGCCGAGCGTGGATTAGATTCAACAGGCCGCGCCATCGCCGTTACAAGGCTTCGTGAAATGCGCGCAGGGCTCTTCTGACGAAGAGCCCTGAATTCAGCGATCGAGTCTGAACCGTAAGCCAGGAAAGCGAGTCCCGCCGCCAGTCATTCGAAGCATTTGGGACCTGAGGGACTTGGCCTCTGGCCTCTTAAGCCGCTTCAGCCGTATACTCAGCTGGCACCCTTGCCTGCATATTCGCCTGCAGATACGTTTGCAGATACGCCTCGAAATCCGCCTTCACTTCCGGATGACGCAGCGCGAATTCCACCGTCGCCTTCAGATAGCCGAGCTTGCTGCCGCAATCGAAACGCGTGCCGAAGTAGCGATACGCGAGCACCTGCTCTTCAGTCAGCAGTGACTGCACCGCATCGGTCAATTGCAGTTCACCGCCCGCACCCGGCTTCAGCGCGCGGATATGCTTGAAGATGGTCGGCATCAGCACATAGCGCCCCACCACGCCGAGGTTCGACGGCGCCTTATCCGGCGCCGGCTTTTCGACAATGCCCGACAGCTTGATCACATTGTCTTCCCACTCGCGGCCATCCACCACGCCGTACGAACGGCTGTCTTCGCGCGCGATGGTTTCAACGCCGATCACCGAGCTGTGATAGTGGTTGAAGGTGTCGACGAGCTGGCTCATCACCGGCTTCGAGCTGTGCAGCAAGTCGTCAGCCAGAATCACGGCGAACGGGCTCTCGCCCACCAGTTTCTCCGCGCACAGCACCGCGTGACCGAGACCGAGCGCTTCAGCCTGGCGCACATAGAAGCAGTCCACATTGGCCGGCTTGATGCTGCGCACGAGGTCGAGCAGTTTCTGCTTGTTGCGCGCTTCGAGTTCCGCTTCGATCTCGTAGGATTTGTCGAAATGATCTTCGATGGCGCGCTTGCTGCGGCCCGTCACGAAGATCATCTCAGTGATGCCGGCGGCAATCGCTTCTTCAACGGCGTATTGAATCAGCGGCTTGTCGACGATGGGCAGCATTTCCTTCGGGCTTGCTTTGGTAGCCGGCAGGAATCGTGTCCCGAGGCCCGCTACGGGAAACACGGCTTTGGTGACTTTCAGCATGGTAGGCATTCCCACATCGGTTAGAAGTTAATGTGTCGCGGGCCTGGCGGCCAATCGATGTCGCCGAAAAGGCTAACAAAAAAATCAATCCGTTTCACGCTTGATTTTTATCGATTTGAGCAAATAATTCGATTCGCTTTCAATATCCCCAGATGGTGAGCGTTATTAGGAAACAATTACGTATCGAGAATGAATTGTTTTCAGCAATTCCGAAAATTTTACGTGTCCGGCGAAGCGGAGCGCGGATAGCGTCTGAACACATCACGCTGCGAACCGTGGCCGCGTTCAGGTGCTATGCGGCGCCGCTCATTCATTCTCGTCGACTTGCGGCAGCTTGGCCGGGTTGATGCGAAAACGGCGGATCGGTTCGTTGCGCAGCGCCTCCCGGTAGGCGGAGGCAGCGACCAGGAACAGCAGCACGGCAATGCCGGCGAGTAGATGCAGGTTCATGACTTCACCTCGGGTCAAGAGAGAATCCGTGCTTTAAATTAGCACGACAAAACCGGCAAATAATTCGCTGCGGCAAGTACATATACGCAATTACAATTCGTCACAAAATTGCTATTCAATTCCATTCGCAAGGTAATTTTTTATCGATTTTTTGCCGCTGCGGTGCACTAGCATGTCATGCACCGCGGGCGCGTACAGTGCGCCCGCAATACGCTTTTTCCTCCGTCAGATTAAGGACCGCGCATGAGCGACTCAGCACTGGATGCCGCCGGCTCATCCCTGCCCCTCTCCCCGTCACGACCGGCCGCCGCGCCGCGCGCGCAGAGCGAAGCGCGCGCCGACAGCGCCGGCAAGGAACATGTGATCGATGCCATGCGGGGCTTCGCCGCGCTGCTGGTCGCGTATTTTCATTGCCGGCAGGTGGAATGGGTGGGCATGCAAAGCTTTCACCAAAGCGTCGGCCACTCTTTCAACTTGAGTACGATTGCCGCCTATCTGACGTTTCCGATTGCGTGGGGCTCGGCCGGTGTGCCGATTTTCTTCGTGATCAGCGGCTATTGCATTCACCGCGGCGGCGCGCTGCGGCTTGCAAAAAATCCTGACTACCGGCTCGACACCGGCAATTTCTGGGTGCGCCGTTTCGCGCGCATTTATCCGGTGTTGCTCGCGGCGCTCGTGCTGACCTTGGCACTCGACTGGGTCAGCTTGCAGTTGCCGCCGGTCAACCACAAGATCCGTGAGATCGGCCTGCAGGCGTTCCTCGTCAATCTGTTTTCGCTGCAAGGCGTGGCGGGCCACACGTATGGGTCGAACGGCGCGCTGTGGACGCTATCGCTCGAAGTGCAGTTTTATGCGATTTATCCGCTGTTGTTCGCGCTGCGCCGGCGTCTGGGCATGACTTCCGTGCTGGCGATCGTCGCCCTGGTCAATGTCGTCTCCGCTTATGTGCTGGAGCGCCACGATATCCAGTTCTTCACGTCCTATTGGTTTTCGTGGACGCTCGGCGCCTGGATCGCGGATGCGAAGGCCCGTACCGCGCCGGATGCGCCCCCCTCGCCGGTCTGGCTCTACGTACTCGCCGCGGGGTTCATCGCGCTCGGCTGCGCGGCATTTCATTTCGGACAGTACGGTGCGTTCCAGTTCTGGGCGGTCGGATTCGCGTTCTACCTGTACAAGGCGCTGGAGCGCCGCAATGCGGATACGCCGGGTGTGCGTCTGTTGTCACGTTTCGGCGACTTCAGCTTTTCGCTGTATCTGATCCATCTGCCGATCTTCGTGCTGCTATCGTCGATCCTGTTCCGCTCGTCGCTGCAGATGTCGATCTGGCCGTCGTTTGCTTACATGCTGGTGGCCGTGCCGGTCGCCTATGTGTTCTACCGGCTGGTTGAACTGCCGGCGATGAAGTGGTCGGCGAGTTTCAAGCCGAAAGGCGCTGTGAAGCAAGCCTGAGCACGGCGCGATAAAAAAACGGAGCGAAGGTCCACAGGACGTTCGCTCCGCTGCGCCAACGACAGGAACCGGCCGAGCCCCTGCCTACCCCGCGTTAAATCACTTCGCTCAAGCGCCCGCCTGGGCGCCCTAACGCCCCGCCACACGCTTCAGAATCCGCTCGACGCCTTCCACATAGGTTGCGGTGCCGAACCGGCTCAGCGCCGTCTGATAGCCGTTCCTGACCAGTCTGTTACGCAGATCGTCATTCGAACGCAATTCGGCGAGCGTGTCGGCGAGACCGTGTGCGTCGGCGGGCGTGCACAGCACGCCGTTCTCGTAATCGTCGATGATCTCCAGAACACCGCCCGCGCGTGCCGCCACCACCGGCCGCTGCGCCAGCATGCCCTCGACGATCACGCGGCCGAACGGCTCCGGCGTGATCGACGTATGGACGACCGCGTCGACCGCGCACATACAAGCCGGAATGTCGTGTTGAAAACCGAGGAAATGGACCCGGCCGCCGAGGTTGTGCGCGGCCACGAAAGCATGCAATTCGATCTCGTACGCGTCCTCGCCGAACAGCGGCGCGCCGACCAGCACCGCATGCATGTGCGGATTGAGAACCATCGCCTCGAGCAGCACATGTTGCCCTTTCCAGCGCGCGAGGCGGCTGAACGAGCCGACCAGAAACGCGTCCTGCGGCAGGTTCAGGCGCCGGCGCAGCGCCGCTTGTGGAACGGTGCGCAAGGCGTCGAACGGTGCGGAAGAAATGCCGTTGAACACCACGTCGATGCGCTTTTCGTCGAAGCGCGTGAGTTCCGCGAAGGCACGCGCGGAGGCCGCCGAATTGGCGATCACATGGCTGAGGCCGAGACGCGCGCACCACTTGATGATCGCCAGCTGCTTGCCGCCGAAATGCTCGGCACTCACGATGTCGCGCAGATGCCAGACCACCGGCCGTCTCGCGAGCTTGCCGGCAATCACGCCGATCACCATCGCGCGCTGGGTGTTCGCGTAGATCACCTCGGCGTTGCGCGCGCGTTTGGCGGTCGCGCGCACGAGCGACATCAGGCCTTTGAGCGCCTGCCCCTTGGGCAACGAGCCGCCCTGCTTGCGGACGTTGCGCAATGCGCCGGCGTCCAGCACGTTGACGCTCACGCCCGCCTCGGCGAGCGCCGTGCGGAATGGGCCATCATCGAACAGCACGACTTCAACGCGCGAGCGCAATGCTTTAACGATTTCCAGCAGCGATAACTCCGCACCGCCGAGCACACCGCTCTGGTCGACGGCAAGAATGCGCGGCGCGTTGGCGCCCGCCTCCGCCTTGTAGGGGACGTACGGCGGCAGCTTCGCCGAGCGCAATGCCGGCACCGAAGCCCGCACATGCGCGAAGAAACGTTCGCGGAAATTCGCGGCGGAAAATTGCTCGGCGTTCGCGCGGCAATCCACCGGCGAAAAGCGCTGCATGTGATCGTCGAAACGCTCGACCGCGGCGACGATCGACTCGGCGTCCTGCTCGTCGAAGAACATGCCGGTGGGCCGCGGCTCCGACAGATCGCGCACGGTTTCAAGCGCCCCGCCCTTGCCATAGGCAATCACCGGCGTGCCGCACGCCTGCGCCTCGACCACTGAAATGCCGAAGTCCTCTTCAGCCGCGAACACGAACGCTTTCGCGCGGCTCATCTTTTCCTTGAGCACCTTGAACGGCTGGTAACCCATGATCTCGACATTCGGCCCCGCCTTCGCGCGAATCTTCTGCATGTCGGGGCCGTCGCCGATCACCACCAGCTTGCGCTCCGGCATCCGTGCGAACGCCTCGACGATCAGGTCGATCTTCTTGTACGGCACCATCCGCGAGGCGGTCAGATAGAAATCGTCCTTGTCGGTGCAGAGCGAAAATGCTTCGACATCCACGGGCGGAAAGATCACCTGCGCGTCGCGCTGATAAACCTTTTTGATGCGCCGCGCAATGAAGTCGGAGTTCGCGACAAAGCCGTCCACTGAGTTCGACGTGCGGATGTCCCAGTTGCGGATGTAGTGCAGAATCAGCCGCGCCATCGCGGACTTCAGCCCGGCGGTCAGCTTCGACTGTTGCAGGTACTGGTGCTGCAGATCCCACGCATAGCGGATCGGCGAATGCACGTAGCTGATATGCACCTGGTCGGGGCCGGTGAGAATCCCTTTCGCAACGGCATGACTGCTCGAAATCACCACGTCGTAGGCCGACACGTCGAGCTGCTCGATCGCGAGCGGCATCAAGGGCAGATACGTGCGGTACTTGGTGCGCGCAAGCGGCAAGTTCTGAATGAACGAGGTCGTCACCGGCTTGCCGCGCAGAAAACTGCGGTCGTCGAGAAAATCGACGAGGCTGAACAGGTCGGCGTCCGGAAAGCACGCGACGATCTGCTCGAGTACTTTCTCGGCGCCCGCATAGGTGACGAGCCAGTCGTGCACGATCGCGATGCGCACCGTCTTGTCGCTGCGCAGCGCCGTGCGGCGCGGCGGCGCCTGCACGCCGGGAACGGTGGTGAGTTCGTCCAGTGCGCTGCGCGTCGCGGGTTGCAGCACGGCTTCTTCAAGGACTTCGTGGTTCATGCGCTTTTCCTCGGATTCAGTCGCAACAGCAGTGAACGCGCCAGATCGCGCAAGGCGGGTGTCATCGTGATCGACCAGGCGACATTCGCGCCCACCATCAACAGGCCGGCGACGATCGCCACAGCGAGACTCGGCAGGAAGCTGGCAAGCCACAGGCTGGCCAGCAGAAAAACCAGGTGGGCGAGCATGTCGAGCGCGATCTGGCGCGCGCGAATCGCCGACAGTCGCAGCAACACCGCGTAATCGAACAGGGCCCGGCCGGCCACGGCGATCGCCGCGCCGGTCAAACCGAAATGGCTGATGCCGAGCCACAACGCCCCTGCGAACAAGGGCAATTCGAACAAACCGACGCGCGCGGCGGTGGCCGGATTGACCTGCGACTGGATCAGAATCCGCGTGACGTTCGCCTGGCCGACGAGCCACACGGCGACGATCATGATTCGCCCGACCGGGGCCGCGACGGTGGCGATTTCATTGCCGACCCACAGATGCAGGAACGGCTCGAGCACCAGCATCGCAACCAGTGCGACCGGCGTGAACACGCCATTGAGAAATTCGAGCGACTGCTGCGTGATGGTGTCCGCATCCGCGCGGCTCACGGCCGACAGGCGCGGAAACAGCGTGCGGACAATCGCGGTGGGTACGATGTTCAAACGCGTCACGAGGTTCTGCGGCACCGTGTAATACGTGACGAACCGCGCGCCGAGACTCGTGCCGAGCATCACGCGATCGAGCGAGTCGGCGATCATGGTGGTGACGCTCGCAATCAGCATCCAGCCGCCGAAGTTGAACAATCCCCTCGCCACGCCGAGCTGCGGCGGCAGAATGCGGCGAATCTCCAGCACTTTCAGCGCGGAACGGCCGAGCAGGATCGCGGCCAGAATCCGTGCGAACACCGCGGCGGCGAGCACGTTCTGCAAGGTCGCCCCCAGCCAGAGCGCCGCGCCGAGCGGCAGCAACTGGAACAGAAAGGTGCCGATTGTCTGGTTGGTGTTGTAGACGCCAAAGCGTTCCGCGCCGTTGATCGCGCCGGCGAACACCCACGACACATTGGCAATCGGAATCGCCACCGCGAGCCACGGCAGCGCCATATAGACCTCATGCTGCAGTTCGGGCGACACCTTGGTGAAATACGCGGTGTACAGAAACGCGCCGAAATAGATGATCAAACCGCCGGCGATACCGGTCGCGAGATTGAGCCACGTGGCGCTCCAGAACACCCGCGCGCTCTCGCCCTGGTTGCCCGAGGCGCGCGCCTTCGAGATGTGATTCTGCGCGGCCATGCTCATGCCGAGATCGAGAATCCCGAAGTAGCCGATCAAGGTCCACACGAGACTGATCACGCCGTAGCGCTCGACACCGAGCAGCTTGATATACGACGGCACGGTCACGAGCGAGACGAAAGTCGGCAGCACCAGCCCGAAGAAGTTGATCGCTACGTTCTTGAGAATGCCTTTGTCCATCGGATGCCTTGGGTTAATCCAGTTGCCTGGCTCAGTTGCCTGCTTAGTTGCCTGCTTAGTTGCCTGCTTAGTTGCCTCTAATGCGGATAAAACTTCACGTCGCTTGTTTCACGTCGCCCACGTCTTCAAGGCTTCCAGCGATACATCATCACTTTCCCGCGGGCGTCCTCTTCGACGAACACGAGATACTCGCCATTGCCGCGCTTCGCGGCGCTGATGCCGTTGGGCACGTCGACCCAGCCCGACGCGCGGCCCACTTCCGGGCCTGGACGGATCACGCCGAGCTCGCGGCCGCTGTTCTTGTCCCACACATGCACCGCGCCCACCGGTTCGACGCCGAAGATGTATTGCCCTTCGACCGTGAGGCCGATGATCGTGGCGATGGGTTTGCTCTGCGTGGTCCACGGCAGCGTGATCGAATAGCGCTGCACCGGATTGCCGCTCGACCATTTGTCGTAGCGCACCAGCACGCGGCCCACCTCTTTCCAGAAGCCCCTATCGGACGGCGTATCGGGCGTGTAGCCGGTCACGTACATCGTGTCGGTATCGGGCTCGTAGATCGCGCGATGCAGTTCGGTGAACGGCTGCGGTACCGGGTATTGCGTCAGGTTCGAATACGAGTAGACGGGATTGCCCTTCGCATCCAGACCGCCGAAGCGGAATCGATAGATGCCCTTGTTGTCCCGCGTGCGCCAGATATCGCCCGCGCTATCGACCCACCAGCCCCAGCCGCCCGCGAGCTTCGTGCCGCTCGTGTTGAGCGTGAACTCGCCGGTGTCGAACTTGCCGTCGCCGTTCGCATCGCGCCAGATCCAGTCGCCACCTGGCGGCGCGTTCGGCACCTTGGCCACCGCGCGTTCACGTCCAGCGATGAAGCCCGACGGAATCGCTGTTTCGCCGTCGTGTTGCGGGTCGAAGCGATAGATCTTCAGGTGGTCCGCGTACATGTCCGTCAGATACAGGAACGTGTGGCCCTTCAGCTTGCGGGCGATCGGCAAGCCGGGATATTGATCGGTGTGAAACACAGGGTCGTCGGGGTACTTGAAACGGTTCGACAGAAAACCCGCGTATTTCCAGTCCTGCCCGGCGGGCTTCGAAAGATCGAGATCGAAGCGTTTGTTGCCGGTATAGACGCTATCCGGACGTGACGGATCGATCCATGCACCGTCGACGAACAACAAGCCTTGCACCTGCCAGTTCTGCTTGCCGTCGGCTGCATAGCTTTCGAGCGTGGCGCCGAGGCCCGCACCGATCGGGTCGTAGCGCGGACCGACGCCGTTGGTCGACACATAGACGTTGCCGCGTGCATCCACGCCCACGCCGGTCAAACCGTTGAAACGCCGTGGACCCGGCTTGCCAGGCGTGCCGCTGAAAATCCCGCCGCGTTCGCCGAGCGAGCCCGACTCCGCGTAACGGCCGTTGCTCCTGCTGAAGAACAGCACCTGTTGACGCGGGCCGTTGTCGGCGAGCAGAACGCGTCCTTGTGCGGTGACGGCGATATCGACCGCAATCGTCCCGGCAGGTAACTCGAACGTTTCGTCGATGCGCTTGCCCGCGGCGGTGTAGTGCTCCACTTGCGGAGCCTTGTCGCTGCGCGTGCCGCTCAACACCCAGAGCGTGCCGTCGGGGGCAAGCGCCATGCGGCCAGGTTCGTGCACGACCCACGTGGTTTTCTGCTGCATCGATTCCGTGCCATACACTTCGATGCGATCGCGCGCCGTATTCGCCGCGTAAAGCGTGGTGTCGTTCGCCGCCAAACCGCCGACCTCGGCGCTGGTGCCGGTCGGCACTTCATTCATCATCAGAAAGCCGGCGGCCAGTTGCGCATGCGGGTCAGCGCTTTTCGCGGCCGGCTGGAACGGCGCGGCGCGCTTCGGATCGGCGATCTGCCGACGCGAAATGCCGAACCATTGCTTGCCCTTCTCCGGCCATACGCCCGGCTCGACCAGATGTCCCTTCTCGTTGCCGACCGCGATCGCCACGAACGCGTACTTACGATTTACGGCGATGGCGCTGCCGCCACCGTTGCCCCAACCATGCGTGCCCCCCGCGAAGCCGAGCATCTTGCCGTTCTGGTACACGCTCGCTTCGGCGCCGCTTTCATCCCACGGCGCGTTCGTATAGACCTTGCCGTCGGGCGCCACTGCAATCGCGGTGATGTTGATCTGCGTCCACGTGCCGTCGCCGAAACCGAAGGTATTGCCGATCCAGGAGTTTTTCGCGTTCAACACAGTTTCCGCGGACGCCGAGAAGCTGACCGATGCCGCCGTCATTCCGGCCGCACAGGCGAGCACAGCAATCCTGCTTTTGAACGTGAAACGGACCAAAGTCATTCCTCCAATCAGACATGCGCAATCCCGGCGCCACCCTGGCACCCAATTTTCACGGCCCACATTACGCGGAAAAAATGCTGCAACGAAAATCAAAAATAATTCAAAAATATTCGACGCTTTAAGCGTTGTGAAAGAAAATGATTTAAAAATCGAATCAATGAAATATGGGCTTGAACGCGTGCGGCTTACCTGGCCGTATCGACCATCCTTACCGATGCGCCAAGCAACGGTCCGCACTTCTTACGCATTACGACACCTTCAAGACGCAAGCATAAAAATCCATTCCAAATAGGTAATGAAACACCCTGTTGCAATCTGATTCACTTATCCAATTCATTAGCGTTTTTTCATCAATTTCTTTTCCCTAGAATCGAATCCACTTCCGTTACGACGCGAGGCTTGGCGCGTGCGTGTTCTCAAGGACTCTCGCGCGCTCCTTCGCCCGGCTCATCCGCTTCACACCATGGACGGTTCATGACTGCTAGCGCACTGCCCTTAGCGCCTTCTCACACTCGCCGCATCGTGCAGCTCGACGGCTTGCGCGCCATCGCCGTGCTTGCCGTATTCGCGCAACACGCACTGAAAGCGCCGCTGTGGATGGGCGTCGATCTGTTCTTTGTCTTGAGCGGCTTTCTGATCACCGGCATCCTGCTCGAACGCAAGGCGCGCCAGCAGTCGTATTTCGGCTATTTCTATGCACGCCGCGCACGGCGCATCCTGCCGCCTTATCTGCTGCTGATGGTGGTGTCGTCGATTCTGTTCGGCTTCGGCTGGGCGCAGCACTGGGAGTGGTACGCGTTGTTCGCGACCAATATCGGCGATGCGCTCAATCAGAGCGGTCACGACAGCCTGAATGTGCTGTGGTCGCTGGCCGTTGAAGAGCAGTTCTATATCTTCTGGCCGTTCGTGATCCTGTTGTTGCCCGAACGCGCGCTCGGCTACGTGGCGGCCGCGTTGATCATTCTGGTGCCGGTCTTGCGCGCGGTCGCCACGCCGTGGTTCGACACGTTCTGGCCGATCTATTACCTGACGCCGTTCCGCATGGACCTGCTGGCGGCGGGCGCGCTGCTCGCGGTCGCCGTGCGGCGCGATCGTCATGCTCTCGAGCCATTCAAGGGCCTCGCCGTGCTCGGCTTTTTTGCCGCGCTGGCAGTGCTTGCATGGCTGCATCTCCATTACCCGCGATTTCGCGCGGCGAATACACCGCTGTCGAATGCCGGGCTCTACAGCGTTTCGTTGGTGCTTTGTACTTCCGTCGTGGTCATCGCCCTGCAAAGCAAGGGCATCGTCAAACGGCTGCTGTGCAACCCCGTGCTGGTCTATATCGGCACCATCAGCTACACGATTTATCTGATCCACCTGAGCGTGCTGTACGTGCTGTGGCCGCTGCATCTGAACCGCTATCTGAGCGCGGCGCTGGCGCTCGCGGTCACCATCGCCTACGCCAGCATCACCTGGTTCGCGTTCGAAAAGCGTTTGATTTTCGGCTCGGCAGGCAAAGGTGAGGCGAGCGCCGGCAATGTTTCAGGAAGCGCGTCGCAAGCGCCGCAAAGCCGCGCATGAGACGCCGCGCGTGGTTCGCCGCTAGCGTGTCGGCTGCGGCGGCGGTGCTGACTGCACTGGCATTCGACGCATATGCGGCGAGCTCCGCCGCGAGGCAGGTGCTGGTGGAGGCCTACGGCGATTCGACCACGCTCGGTATCACTTGCAGCAACGGCCACTGCGGACCCCAGGCGCAAAACGCCGTGGCGTATCTGCAGGACGAATTGCAAGCCAGGTACGGTGAGCGCGTGCACGTCACGAACTACGGCGTGGGCGGCACGATGGCCAGCCAGCTGCGCGACGGCACCGGCAATCGCCGCGCCGGTCCGACAGCCGGCCTACCGTGGCAGGAACGGCTCGCCGCTTCGTCCGCGAAGATCGTGTTGATCAACTACGGCATCAACGAAGTGATGCAGAACCAGACGCCCGAGCAGTTTTACGCGGCCGAAACGACGCTTGTGAAGACCGCCCGCGCGCTCGGCAAGGAGCCGGTTCTGCAGACCTCGAATCCGATGCTCGATAGCCGGCTCAATGCGCGGCTCGCCGCGATGGTCGCGATGACACGCCGCGTGGCCGCTGAACAGCAGGTGCCGCTCGTCGATCAGTTCGCGTATGTCAGCAACCTGCCGGACTGGAAGACGTTGATGTCCGACGGCGCGCATCCGAAGCCAGGCTTGTACCGGCTCAAGGCGGAACAGGATTTTCAGGTCGTCGAGCCACTGGTGCGGCGACTGCTGGACGGGCCGCTTTGAAGCGCTTTTTTGAAGTGCACTTTTCTTTCTCTTTTACCAATATCAAAGGCAGATCATGAGCCAGCCACGCAAAGCGATCATCACCGGCGTCTCCGGACAGGACGGCGCCTATCTGACCAAACTGCTGCTCGACAAGGGCTATCACGTGACCGGCACGTACCGGCGCACGAGTTCGGTCAACTTCTGGCGCATTCGTGAACTGGGCGTGCTCGACCATCCGAATCTGCGTCTGGTCGAACATGATCTGACCGATCTGGGCTCCACGCTGCGTCTGCTCGAAGGCGCGCAGGCCGATGAACTGTACAACCTCGCCGCGCAAAGCTTCGTGGGCGTCTCTTTCGATCAACCCGTCACGACCGCCGAAGTCACCGGCATCGGCGCACTGAATCTGCTCGAAGGCATTCGCATTCTGAATCCGAAGACACGCTTCTACCAGGCATCGACGTCGGAAATGTTCGGCCTCGTGCAGGCGGTGCCGCAACGCGAGGACACGCCGTTCTATCCGCGCAGCCCGTATGGCGTGGCCAAGCTGTTCGCGCACTGGTCGACCATCAACTATCGCGAGTCGTACAACCTGTTTGCCAGCAGCGGGATTCTGTTCAATCACGAATCGCCGCTACGGGGCCGCGAATTCGTCACACGCAAGATCACCGACACGGTCGCGAAGATCAAGCTCGGCAAACAGGACGTGCTGGAACTCGGCAACCTGAGCGCCAAGCGCGACTGGGGCTTCGCGCTCGAATACGTGGAAGGCATGTGGCGCATGCTGCAAGCCGACGAACCCGACACCTTCGTGCTCGCCACCGGTCGCACCGAGACGGTCCGCGACTTCGTGCGCATGGCGTTCGCCGCCGCGGGCTATCAGCTTGAATGGTCGGGCAAGGAGGAGCGGGAGACCGGCATCGACGTCGCCACCGGCAAGACCCTGGTGCGTGTGAATCCGAAGTTCTACCGCCCGGCGGAAGTGGACCTGCTGATCGGCTGCGCGAATAAGGCGCATGAGAAGCTTGGCTGGAAGCCGGAGACGACGCTTGAGCAACTGTGCCACATGATGGTTCACGCGGACCTGACGAGGAACGAGAATCACGAGACGTTCTGAGCGGGGGCGTTGCGCGCCGCGTCACGGCGCGTGGGGCTTGCGCCTCAACAGGTGCAAGCCCTGCGCCCGTGACCGGTGATTTCAGGACACTCTTGTTAAGCTGAAAAACGACAAATCGATGCTCAACTAAGCTGGATTACGACAAAACTTTGTGCCGACGGCGTCTAACTTAGCGCGTTAGCGACAAATTCGTTCGCCGCGGCGCTGACGCTAACTTAGTTGAAAAAGGACAAAGGCGTAGGCAGCCGGGCCACCTGAACGCGGCCGCCCAGCTAGACCATTCACTCAATGCACCCCACCCGCCCCAATCGCCTCGCTATACACCGACGCCACCCGTTTCGCGATCACCGAGTTGTCGAAGTGCTCACGCGCATAGCGCCGGCAAGCCTCAGAATCCGGCAATTTTAGCGAGCCGTTCAACGCGCCCGCCAGACCATCCGCAATCGCCTTCGCGCCCGTCTCCGGCAGCACCAGATTCGGCGACAACCCCGCTACCGCTTCCGGCAAGCCGCCCACCGGCGTCACCAGCACGGGCGTGCCGGAAGCCAGCGACTCAACGGTAATCAGCCCGAAGCCTTCCAGCGCCACCGTCGGCACCACGCTGATATTCGCCGCGCGATACAAGGCCGCCAGATGCTGATCGGGCACGAAACCCAGCAGTTTCACATTGTCCTCGAGGCCGGCCTCGGTGATGCGTGCCTGCAGCTCGCCTTCGAGCCGCCCCTTGCCTGCGATCAGCAGCAGCACATCGGGCTCGGTGCGCTTGAGCAGCTTCACCGCGTCGATCAGATCCTCGAGACCCATGCGGCGCACCAGACGCCGCACCGCCAGCACGATCGGCCGGTCTTGCGGCAATTGCAGCTTGAGGCGTGCCTCGGCGGGTGTGATCGGCAGATTGAACTGCTCGACATCCACGCAGCCCGGCACGACGCGCACGCGCTCCGGTGAAATGCGATAACGCGAAGTCAGAATCTTGCCGAAGGCTTCCGACAAAACGATCAGCCGCGACGAGCGCGCATACACCGATTGCTCCAGATAGCGCTTGGCGCGCTGGCCCAGTGAATCGGCGCCTTCCACATGGCTCTCGTCGGCCCACGGTCCCTGAAAATGCGACACCTGCGGAATGCCGCGCGTCACGTCGAGCCCCGGAAACGTGTACAGCGCGAAGTGCGACGAAATCACGTCGGGACGCGAGGTGCTGATCTCCTGGCGCAGCGCGCGGCGTGCCGCCATCAGCCGCAGCGGCAGCGATTGCGCGGCCGAGCCGAAGCCGTTGATCGCGCCGTTGGTATCCGCGGCGACTTTCGGCGAGCCGGCCACCACGCCGCGCACCGCGACGCCCGCGCCCGGCAATGCGCCGACCAGCGAGTAATACATGCGGTCGAGGCCGCCCGCGCGCTCAGGAAACCAATGCATCCCGATCTGCAGCGATTTGATTGAGCTCGTCGTCATGCTTGTTACCCCTGTGCGTTCTAAAGGTGGTGATGGATTGCTGTCCGTTTCGGCTACGCGGTTCGTCAACGGCTCCGCGCGTTGGCTCACGTGCGGGTCCCGTCGGCGCCCGGTATCAAGGTGCGGATTCATTCCGCGCCCTTCTGCCCGGCCAGCGTGTTCAGCGTCAACGCATCGGTCTTGGCGACCGCCGAGGCTTCCGCCTCATTGCGTCGGCGGTCCTTCTGCTGCCCCGCCAATTGCCGGTACAGCGCGATGTACTGCGCGGCCATACGGGCCCAGCCGAAGCCGGTCGCAAGTTCGTTGGCGGCGACGCCCATCGCGCGGCGCGCGTCGTCGTTGTCAGCGAGGCGCGCGACGGCGCCGGCCAATGCCTTGGGATCGTCCGGGTCGTCGAGCACGATGCCGCATTCCGGCGTGATGATCTCGGCGCCGCCCGCGGTGCGCGCGGTGACGACCGGCAAGCCCGCGGCCATCGCTTCGAGCAGCGAAAGGCTCATCGCTTCGTAACGCGACGGGAACACGAACGCGTCGACGGAATGCATCAGCACCGGCATGTCCTTCACCAGCCCGAGAAAATGCACGCGGTGCGCAATGCCGAGCGCTTTCGCTTCTTCCGGATACGGGCTGCCCGGCAGAAATCCGGCCACCGCGATCTGCACGTGGTCGGGTAAATGCTTGAGCGCCTGCAACACCGTGCCGAGGTTTTTGCGCGGCGTTCGCAGGTCGCCGACGAACAGCAGCAGGAATGCGTCCGCCGGCAAGCCGAATTTCGCGCGCTCGCCGGTTGCGGCCGCGAAGCCTTGCGTATCGACGCCGTTGTAAATCACGTCGACGCGGTTATGCGGCGTCAGGCCGATCGCGCGAATCTCATCGGCGACCTTTTGCGACACCGCCGTGATCACCTTCGAGCGCCGGTAAGCCCAGCCTTCGAGCCACGCGTTGCAGCGCGTATACACCGACTGATACGCGGACCACACGCCCTTGGTGAGTCCGAACGGGTAGTACTTGCTGCCGAACCAGCCGCTATGCACGAAATGCGAGGTGTTGACGTCGGCGGGCATCCACGTGATGAAGCCGTTCACGTGCAGCACGTCGTATTCGCGGCGATGGGCGCGCAGCCACAGCGCGCTCCTGAACGCGAAGACCTGCTGGCGCAGCAGATTCGTGGGCCACCACCTGCCGATCTTCATCGGCACCCAGCGGAGGTTCGGGTGGGCGAGCAAATCCGCCGCGACGTGCGACGCCACCAGCGTGACCGCGATATTTTCGGCGAGGGCGGCGCGCGCAATCTCGTGGTTGACGCGCCCCTGGCCGTCGTTATGGCGCACGACGTGCGTGACAATGGCGACTCTCAATCAGTGCCTCCGTGGAGAAATAGCGTGCGTGGGCGGTTCATCTTTTCGTAGTGCACCGCGGAAAGGATCGAAAAAACACTCATGAAAAGCAGCAGCCCGCCGGTGCCGACCAGCGAATTGGTGAACACCAGCATCGCGAAAGTGGCCAGGCTGAGACTCAGGCAGGCGGACACGAATTTGTCGTTGCGCAGCTTGAACGACGCGAGCACCGCGCGCACCACCAGCCACACGATGCCCGACATGTACAGCAAGGTGCCGGGCCAGCCGAGCACGAACGGGATGTTCATCACGCCGCTGTCGAAGTTGCCGTACTGGCCGAGCTGGCCGCCGTCGTTCGAGAGCTTGGTGGAAGTGCCGGTTGCGCCCATGCCTTCGCCGGAGACATCGGTAAAGGCCGTTTTCGCGAAGGTTGCGTAGAACTCGTTGCGCGCGGCGTAGCTCTGGTCGTCGTTGAGGTTGACGATGGTGGTGAGGCGCGCCTGCATGCGCTCAGCCACCGGGCCGACCGCCAGCAGCGGCACGCACAGGCCGGCCAGCAAAATCGCGCTCGCGA
>NZ_JAXDPY010000231.1:0-12977 GCF_034668105.1 Paraburkholderia sp.
CCGTGCCGTGCCGTGCGGTGCCGTGCCGTGCCGTGCCGTGCCGTGCCGTGCCGTGCCGTGCCGTGCCGTGCCGTGCCGTGCCGTGCCGTGCCGTGCCGTGCCGTGCCGTGCCGTGCCGTGCCGTGCCGTCAGGATCATGCAACACGCTCTGCTGAAATCAAGTCCGATGACCGAGACGACTCGCTCTGTGGTTAGCGCTCGATGGGTTTATGCGCATAAAGGCGATCGCCCAGGAAGCCTCGGGAGCGCAATTGCGATCGAACGACTCTGGTCACGCCAAGCGGTCTTGCCACACAAAGCGAAGCGCGTGACCCTCCCGAGGAAGCGCCAAGTTCAAAAAGACGCCCCGCTATATCCCAGCGCTTAGCGTCGCGTCACCTTTGTTTGCGTGACCAACTCACTTTTTCCGTCAACCACCGGGCCCAAAGATCCTCCGGCCACCGCCAGACCTGTTACCGCTCATAGCTGTATCACAGCCACTCCACCGGATCTCGCCACCGCCCATACCCTTTATGCGCATAAACCTAACCCGAACGGCTAATTCTTCTCGCGTTTACACAAAAACGATTGAAATGCGAATTCATCCAGGTAAAATCCATTTGCGTCTAAAAAGAGGAGGTGAAGATTGGCAGCAGAAATCATCGCGGTAACTCAGCAGAAGGGTGGGGTCGGGAAGAGCACAATCGCGATGCACCTCGGCGCTGCATTCCATGAGAAAGGCAAGCGCGTTCTTGTTGTAGACGCAGATGGTCAAAATACCCTGGTCCACTGGGCTAGCGCATCTTCAGACGGCGAAACCGGTATCCCCTTCCCGGTCGTCAATCTCTCCGAAGCTGGCAGCCAGATCCATCGCGAGATCAAGAAGTTCGTGGCGGACTACGACATCATCGTCGTCGACTGCCCCCCTTCCATCACCGAGAAAGTGTCCGGCGTCGTATTACTTGCAGCGAGCGTCGCGATTATGCCGACCTCGTCGTCGCCCGCCGATTACTGGTCGAGCGTCGGACTAGTGAAGCTCGTCCAGCAAGCTCAAGTGATGAACGAGGACCTGCGCGCGGTCTTTCTGCTGAATAAGACCGAAGAGAAACGGATGCTGACGCGCGAACTGAAGCGCGCGTTGGAAGAGCTCGGTTTCCCACTGCTCAAAACCCAGATCCCGACGCGCGAAGCCTATAAGCAGGCAATGGCGTTAGGGCAGACAGTGCTTCAGATGAACGATCGCGGCGCCAAGCTCGCCGCCATCGAAGTACGGGCGTGCGCCAACGAGATCGCCGCCCTGCTCCCCTGAATTTATGCGCATAAAGGACCCTGAATGAAACCCTCCCAATTCGCCAAAGGCTTTCAAGCACGTCCTGATACGACCAGCAGCGAGAAGCGAACCGCTCTCGATCGTTTGAATGCGATTGATGGTTTGGTCAAGAATGGCACTCCCACTGGCGATGCACCGAGTCGCACCCTCCAGCCGGCCATGTCGCCTGACATCGCGGAAGTCGAAACCGCCGATAACGCCAATGAGTCGACCGCTTACCGTACATGGCGGATCGAGCACGCATACCGGCCGGGCCAGATTATCGAACTCGCGCTCAAGACGATCAAGCCGAGTCCCTTCAATCCACGCCATTTCTATCTGAAGTCATCGATCGCCGAGCTTGCCGTCAATCTCGCGAAGCAGGGACAGCAGCAAGCGATTCACGTCATCCCCGATTACGACAATCCCGGCACCTACTTCGTCAGTGACGGCGGCCGGCGTGTGCGAGCGCTGAAAGAAGCGAACAAGGAATCGGTGAAGGCGATCGTCATCGATCTGCCGATTGGCATCCAAAGCTATAAGCTCGGCTACGACCTCAACGTCCAGCGCGATTCGCAGACGGTGTTCGATAACGCCGTCGTCTGGAAACGCTTTCTCGACGATCGACATTTCCAGAGCCAGAAGGAACTTGCCGAGCATCTCGGGCTAGACGAATCGACCGTCGCCGTCGCCTTGTCGATTGCGAAGCTTCCTGAAGCGGTGATGCACGAGATGGTTGCAAGGCCCGACCGCTTTGGCTCGAACATGGCGTATCAGGTGGGCCGTTATCACACCGCCCGCGGCGCTGACGCGACGCTGCGCCTGATCAACAAAATTCTCTCGGACGACCTGAGCACGCGACAGGTCGCGGACATCGTGAAGGGCAGGGCAAGCGCGCAGGAAAGCACTAAGCCGGCGGGACGGCAGCGCTATGCGCAGCGTCTGGAGATCAAGCTCGGCGGTGTCGCTGTCGGCGATCTGAAATCGTATGGGGACGATCGAATCGAACTGCGCCTGAAGGGCCTCACGCGGGAAAAGCGTGACGACATTCTTCGACAGATTGAAAAGATGCTGAAGTAACAGAAGGGCAAGATCAGGCGGAACAGAAACGGCGGCGCACGAGAGGGGCCGCCGTTTTTCTTGACGATTACGCCGCGCGCGATTGGCTCAGCGTGAAGGCGAGCAAGTCGCCGTCGGTGGGTTCGCCCCACGTTTTGCGAGCCAGCCAATCGAAGAATGCCGTTTCAACGATCTTCGAATCCAGCCCACGGCGACGCCAATCATCTCGCATGTGAGTGCCGAGATCCGGCAGCTGATCTTCCTCAAACGACTTCCGCGCGATCTCCCGTTCGGACTCACCTTGCTCGTCGTAAAGCTCGCGCGCTTCCTTGCGCCGATACGCCGAGTACTCACCGAGCAGACGCGCTTTCAGATCGTCCGCCGGCGCGGCCACGGCGGCCTTGCCACCGCTGCCGGAAGGCAGCGCTTCGACCGGCGGCGCATAGCCTTTCTTCAAGGCATCCTTGAACAGTGCGGGCGCGCTGCGCACAGCCGGCAACGATGTGCTGCGCATGCGTTGCTCGGTCATCTGCAGCGCTGCGCGAATCCGATTTTCCTCACTATCGGCGTACAGCGTTTGCGCTTCCTTCAGCGGAATACCGATCTTCACCATCCGGTCGACCAGCGTGCTGTCGAACACGTTCGGGTGTTCATCGAGTGCAAGCATGGGTTGCTTGCGCTCGGTCACGCGGAACTGGATCTCGGCCACGCGCCGCCCTTCCCGGTGCTCGATCAACTCGACGAAGATGTTGGTGACTGCATTCACCTCGGCGATGGCCGGGCGCAGATAATCACGTTTGAAGTACTTGTACTCGCGTTTCGCCTCGTCACCCGCTTCCGTATCCGGCGTGCCGGAGAGGATAGGCCGCCACCATTCCCATGTTTCCCGCATCGTAAGATGGCTCGGGTTGGTCAGATAGCGAACACAAATCTCGTAAAGCGCGAGACCCGCGCTACTACGCAACTGGCTTTGGAACTGCAGACTCAGGCGTGCGTATTGGACCGGATCGAGCAGCTTCTTCTTGATCTTCGGCGCAAACGAGAACTCCACCCAGACGCGGCGGGTAGTGGGGTCTTCGAGAATTTCAGCGTCGGCAATCAGCGTGGAAATACCCCACTTACGGCCCGGCTTCTGACTGGATGTACCCGTGCTCCATTCGACCTGCACCGACACCATGCGCCGCAGATGTTCCTTGACGAGCGCCGTGTCATTCGAATCGAACGCCGAATTGGCGACGATGTCCGACAGCAAGGCCCGATAAGTGTCGCCGGACTCATCCGCTTGCTGAGCAACCGCGAGCAGCACGTTGAATAGCTTGCGGGTGAGGAGCGTGATCTTGCCGCTCTTGGGCTGGATGGCAATCGCCTCGACGGCCTTGCGCAATTCGGCTGAGCTCGGGCTGACTACATCGGTCTTCTTCGCGCGCTTCGTGGCCATGCGTCAGGTCGAGGAGGGATTTGGCGAGAGCATACCGGCTGTGGTGATACACGTCTATAGCGCGAGTCTCACCGTTCCCGGTGAAGTGAGTTTACGACGCGCAACTCACCTCGAGCAGCTCCCGAAAATCCTCACCTCATCTGTTTCACGCCAGGTTCGGGGCATCCTTGCAGGTCGCGGCCTCCCGAAATACGCACCATTTTCCGACTAGCAGTGAAGGCACGCCAAGCGATCCCGAATCTTCTCACCTCAAAAAAATCTCATTGATTTTGGCCGTGTGCGCGTTGCAAGCCGGGCGCACTCACACGAGTCGGTCACGTGAACGCCGGTGGCATGAACACGCTTTGGCCCATTTCAATGGATAGGGGAGGGGAGGAAGAATACGCACCCGTCGATCGCAGCGTGTGGGCCTTCGCGATGAGGGTACACACGGCATCTTTGCGCGTTTCGGATCAAGCAAAGGGTTCTAGACGCGGCAGACAGAGACCTCATTCGCGAGAGAGTGATCCAAACGCGACGCACTCCCCCCGAAAAAGCTCACCTTAACGATAGCGGAGCGCTTGGAACGACGCGGCCTCCAGACCTGGAAGCCGGGAAAAACGCCAATAATTGCTCCCGAAAAACCTCACCAATGAGCCTGGAAGACGTTTGCGAAGGCCTCAAAACGGTCCCCCGAAAAACCTCACCTTTGCGCAGCGCACAAAAATAATTCAATGATTTCATTGAGTTGCAGGGATCTCTTGAGCTCATTCGTAGACACGAACTCCCGCATATCCTCACCTTTAGCCGGTTTTCAGTGAAATCTGGCGTTTTCGGGTCCGGCTCGAGGGGCCCCGAAAAACCTCACCTAGAGATTTCAGCAAGCGCCAAACGCGAATGGCTCTGACAGCGTCCGTAGGGCTTTTCCGGGCTATCCAAGTGATTTTGGTCCTGTATTTCCTCACCTTAACGATCGCAAGCCCCGCAAAAGACTCCCGAAAATCCTCACCTTTAGCCAAAAACGGGCAATTTGAGTAGCCCACGATTGCTCCGCCCCGGGTCTCCCGAATTCGCTCACCTTTCCTCAAGGGGGTCCAGGAGTTCGGCAAAGGGCGGAATGGAATCTCAGGCGAAATTCCAAGCCGGCTCCCGCAAACACTCACCTCAAGCATCCGTTTGCCCAGAAATGAGGCAAAAAGGGTGTCTCGGCCCCGAAAAGTCTCACCTTCGGTTCGCGCTTTCTCCCGTCTTGACTCACCAATGGGGTTTGCGAGGCCCAAATAAGGCCAAAATCTGGGGTTCGCCCGGCTCCCGAAAGCGCTCACCTTCCGGCTGGGCGGGCGCTGAACCTACTTTGAGAGCTGCCGTGCGATCCCGGACGTTCAAGTCCCGCAAAATCTCACCTTTCGCCAAACCCCACTTTTGGGCCAGCTCCTGAACCCGCTCACGTTGTGTCCCGCACCTGCTCACCGAGGCCCCCGAACCTCATCACTCGACAGTCCCGCAAGATCTAACCACCTCTCCCGCAAAGCTTCACCTTGCCGGGCTGAAACCCCAGCCGGGCAAGGCTTTGCCGTGGCGTTAACGTTTTTAACATGGGTTCAAAGGTGTTTACTTTTATTACTCTCTAGCTTTTCCCCGCGTGTCCTTCGGACGAGACCTATCCACCCACCTCGCACCCACGACACGTTCGTGAAACAGTGAGCAATCAGAACAAAACCTTTGAAAACTCTTTATTTACAACAGCTTATTGGCTAATCTTCGTTTTGTTTCACGAACAACGCCCGCGGGCTCGGATCTGATGTGCTACCGATAGCCCTAAAAAGGTCCAACAGGTCAAACCGCACGCTCTCTCCACAAATATGTAGCGGACAATACGTAAATTGTTATGATTTATCCAATTCGAGCAACATCGAGGTCTACATGAATCTGGATCAGGAACGGCAAGCCATCCGTGATGAGCTTGAATCGTTGAGAGCCGGCGGAGCACGGCGGCAGGAATTGTCACTCCATGCTTGCAAGCGGCTTTTCTTTGATTTGGGAATCCGCCCGTCCATGGCGGCTGTTCGCGATCTAACCCAGACAGGCAGTGCAAGTGACATACCGAAGGACATCGACCACTTCTGGGAACGCCTCAGAACGGTGTCGCGCGTCAAAGTGGGTGCCGGGGCAATACCCAAAGCACTGGAAGATCGCGCCGGAGAATTACTGGGCGCGCTTTTTGAGGAAGCCATCGCGCACGCACGCTCGACCTTGGACGACGAACGCGAGCACATTCGCGCACAAGTCGCCGCCGCCGAGCAACGCGCGCGAGAAGCGGAAATTCGCCACAGCATGGCGGAAGAAGCGATCAAGCGCAGCGAACTGAAAGCGGAAGCCGCGTGGGAGCGGGCTCGCGCGCTCGAAACAGAGCTGTCCAGCAGCACCACGCACGGCACCGCTCACCAGGAAGGCTTGCAGGCAACGGCCCGCCGACTCGACAGCGAGAACGAAACGCTGCGTCAACGTCTCGACACCGAACAGGCAACCAACGCGGCGTTGCGTGACCGAATCGATGCGCTTCATGTTGAATTGCGTCAAAGCACCGAACATTATGCGCAACAGATCAAGGACGCCGTGGCCGAAGCCGAGCGGCGTGTCAAGCCGATGCTGGTCGAGCTCGATTCGTTACGCAGCATGGCGGCCACCTATCAGTCCGGCGTACGTGACGCAAGCCGCAAGGAATTCGAGTTTATCCAGCAGATCGCGGCAGCCAAGGCGCGCGGAGACCGGCTCGACGCGCAACTGCGCGAGCAATCGGACGAAGTGGATGTTTTAACCAAAGAAGTCGCCACGCTGCGCGGCCAACAGGGCATCGACCCCGCAATCGCAAGCCTGTTGTGCTCGTTGGTCGAAGCCGGCAGGCTCACAACCGATGAGCTGACCGTCATCGGCAGCGCGGCGGATGGCCATGTCACGTTGCCGCTGCGCTGCCCAAAATGTGAGGAAGGTGAGCCGGAGCTATCGCAAGTGGATCACCGCTTCGAACTGCAGTGTCCGGAATGCGATCACTCGTCAGGTCCCGGCGAATCGAGGCTGGAGGCGGTTAGCCGGTTTTTATCAAGGAGTTCGATTACCGCGTCGGCATGACCGCCGAGGCGGCGCAATAGTGGAAAAATCGCCAAAGGTGAGGAAATTCGGGACCTCAAGGGTGAGGACTTTTAGGGCTCGCCGGATCACCCTTTTCTCGTCAAACGCCCGTCCCGCCTGGCTGGGGGTAAGGGCGGTGCGGCTGGATCGGGTTCGTCGATGACCGGCGAATCCTGGTGGTCCATCCAATTCTGCCACGCCCGATACAAACGGTTCGCGGACACCGCCTGGACAAACCCCAGCCATTGTCCGACCAGTTCTGCCTCTACCCCGCTCTCGAACAGATCTGCCGCAAAGGTGTTGCGCAACGTTTGCGGACTGGCGCGAGAGGTACGCGAGGCGGCAATTCCAGCCGCATCGATCAAGGCGTCGACGGCACGCAGCATAGTGGCCTTGTGCATGGGGCGCCCCGACGGCGAAGCGGGAAAGACCAGATTGCCGGCCAGCTCGGATAGACGCCGTTCGGCAAGCCAGGCGTCGAGAATGGCCGTGGCGAAGGGCGCGAGCCGGGTACGCCGCATCAGCATGGGATTTGCGGACTCGATCGTCACCCACGCTGAACCGGCATTCACGCAACTAACCGTAAGGGAAGCAGCTTCGCCCGTCTTGAGTCCCCCGCCCAGAAACACAGCGATCAAAGCACGGTCACGCCGCTCTCTCCAGCGTTGCGCCATGGATAAGGCCGGCAACGGAGAAAACAGATGCGCAATGAGCGCGGTTCGTTCGGCATGGTTGAGAAAACCGGTCGGCTCGTTGTCGCGTGCATTTCGCCATGCTGCTTCGCCGTCCTGAGCAATGAAGCGGGCGGGATTGGTGGACGCCGATTCAATTTCGCGCACATGGTCGAGCACGCGTTCAATGAGCCGCAAATACCTGACGCGTTGCGGTTTTCGGATTGCAAGGCCGCCCACGAATTCAGCGATGGTTTGCGTATCGACCGTGACCAGACTCTTTTGACGAACGGCAAGCCAGTCGAGGAAAAGCCCCCACTGCGCTTGATAGACTTCAGCGGAAGAGCGCCTGAAATGCTGCTTCGCAAGCCACGCGTCGAACGCGATTTGCGGATCGCGACGCCAGTCTTCGCGTTCCTGATCGAAGAGATCGGTTGATGGTGCGGGACGCGGTACCGGGTCGGACAGATGAGGAGGTGACATACGCAATTCTTCCGTTAGTTGCGCATATTGTAGGTGGCAACCGATGAAAGTACAGCGTCTGACTAAGTCAGTCGCCCCACGCCCGCGCATGCTTTAACGGAGCGCCTTTAGACGAAGGTTCTGCGGCGCGGCGTGCCGCCTCTTCATAGGCCGAGACGGCAAACGCGAACACCGCCGGCAGCGCGGTGGAGGTGCCGAAGTTCACCGCCTCGTCCGTTTCCGGATAAGGCAGGTCGGACGGCCGCTGGAACAGCCCGAGCATGATCGCGTCGTGCCGGCTGGCAAATCCGAGATCCGCCAACGCCTCGGCCTCGATGGCATGTAGCAGACGCCACGAGAGCGGCACCTGCTGGACGATGTAGCGTGCCGCGATATTGCGCACGATGTGTTCAAGATCGCGCGCCGCGGTTTGATAGCGCAGCGCGGCCAGAGCATGCTCGGCTTGTTCGGTGGTCAGGTCGTTCATCATCGGCTCCAGTCGATACCCTGTACTGTACAAATATACAGTGTCTCGTGCAACCTCGGCCGAGCGGACAATTCAGCCCAATTCCGCCAACAGCCAGCAACGGTGCGCCTGCCGCTCAGCCGTGAATCACCACCAGCAGCGCTTTCGCTTCGCCTTTGCCGGCGTTGCGGATGGCGTGCGGCTCGTCAGCGACATAGCGCGCGGTTTCTGCGGCCTTGAGCCGCTTCGTCGTGCCGGCCGCCTCGATCTCGATCGATCCCTGCAACACGGTCAGATGCTCTCGCGTGCCAGGTTCGTGCGCGTTCGACACCAGCGCCCCGCCCGCTTGCAGCGTCAACTCGTACCACTCGAACTTGCCGGCCAGCTCGATCGGCCCCCACACGCGCAACTGATACTTCGCCTCGTGCCCGCTCAAAGTCGGAATGTCGTGCGGACCGGAGACGGCAATCGCCTCCGGCGCCTTTTGCGGCGCGAACAGCGAATCGAGACTGACGCCAAGCGCGTTCGTCAGACGCCAGGCAACCGCGATCGTCGGATTGGCCTTGTCGCGTTCGATTTCCGAGAGCATGGATTTCGACACGCCCGCCGCGCGTGACAGGTCGTCGAGCGTCATGCGCCGTTCGGCGCGCAGACGCTGAATCTGCTCGCCGACACGAGGCGGCGCAGCGGTCGCGGGGACCGTGCCCGTACCTGAAGTGGGTACCGCGTTGGCCGCTGCGCGGCGGATTCCCGAACTTGCCATTTACTGACCTATCGTTTAGAGTTGTTCGACATACCGGATTTTAGTTCGGAAAAACGAAAATATCCGATAAAACTGACAGCCGACTATAACAGGCCGCCTCGACGTCGAACATGCCGCAAGCGCCGAGCATGTCGCCCATGGGCGCCCACCCTTTCAGGAGTCTGGTTCATGCGTGACCTTTACCTCGCCCATCTGCGCGGCACTCTCGAGCAGATCCGCGCCGACGGTTTCTACAAGAACGAGCGCGTGATCGCCAGCCCGCAGTCGGCTGATGTGCGTCTCGCGAACGGCACGGAAGTGCTCAATTTCTGTGCGAACAACTATCTCGGTCTCGCTAACGACGAACGGCTGATCGAGGCCGCGAAGCAAGGCCTGGATCACGACGGCTTCGGCATGGCGTCGGTGCGCTTCATCTGCGGCACGCAAACCGTGCACAAAGACCTCGAAAAAGCGCTCGCCGCATTCCTGCAAACCGACGACTGCATCCTTTATTCCAGCTGCTTCGATGCGAATGGCGGTCTGTTCGAAACTCTGCTCGACGAAAACGACGCGATCATCAGCGACGAACTGAACCATGCGAGCATCATCGACGGTGTGCGGCTTTCGAAGGCGAAGCGCTTTCGCTACAAGAACAACGACCTCGCCGATCTGGAAGCGAAACTGAAAGAAGCCGAGGCGGCAGGCGCGCGGTTCAAGCTGATCGCAACCGACGGCGTGTTCTCGATGGACGGCATCATTGCCAACCTCGCCGGCATTTGCGATCTCGCCGAGCGCTACGGCGCACTAGTGATGGTCGACGATTCGCACGCGGTCGGCTTTGTCGGTGAACACGGGCGTGGCACGCCGGAACATTGCGGTGTGCTGTCGCGCGTCGACATCATGACGGGCACGCTTGGCAAAGCGCTCGGGGGCGCATCGGGTGGCTACGTCGCCGCGCGCCAGGAAGTGGTCGATTTGCTGCGCCAGCGCTCGCGTCCTTATCTGTTCTCCAACACGCTGACGCCGAGCATCGCTGCGGCCTCTCTGAAAGTACTCGAACTGCTCGCCAGCGACGAAGGCGCGCAATTGCGCGCGCGCGTGCGCGAAAACGGCGCGCATTTCCGTAGCGCGATGAGCGCGCTCGGCTTCACGCTCGTGCCTGGCGAACACCCGATCATTCCGGTCATGCTCGGCGACGCGCAACTCGCATCGAACATGGCCGACGCGTTGCTGAAAGAAGGCGTGTATGTGATCGGCTTCTCGTTCCCGGTGGTGCCAAAAGGCCGCGCGCGAATCCGCACGCAAATGAGCGCCGCGCATACGCCGGAACAAATCGACCGGGCCGTCGACGCATTCGCGCGTATCGGCCGTCAACTCGGCGTGATCTAAAACGAAAGGCGCACATGAAAGCATTGGCAAAACTCGAACGCGCACCCGGCCTCACGCTGACGGATGTGAAGAAGCCCGAAGTCGGGCACAACGACGTGATGATCCGCATCACGCGCACGGCGATTTGCGGCACCGATATTCACATCTGGAAATGGGACGACTGGGCACAAAAAACGATTCCGGTGCCGATGCACGTCGGCCACGAATACGTTGGTGAAATTGTTGAAATGGGCGAGGAGGTGCGTGGCTTTGCGATTGGCGATCGTGTGTCGGGCGAAGGGCACATCACCTGTGGTTTTTGTCGCAACTGCCGTGCGGGACGCCGGCATCTGTGCCGCAATACGGTGGGCGTTGGCGTGAATCGCGAAGGCGCGTTCGCCGAATATCTCGTGATTCCCGCGTTCAACGCGTTCAAGATTCCGCCTGAAATCTCCGACGATCTCGCCGCGATCTTCGATCCGTTCGGCAACGCCACGCATACCGCGCTGTCGTTCAACCTGGTCGGCGAAGATGTGCTGATCACCGGTGCCGGGCCGATCGGCATCATGGCGGTGGCGATTGCGAAACACGTCGGCGCACGCAATGTGGTGATTACCGACGTCAACGACTATCGTCTCGAACTCGCGCGCAAGATGGGTGCGACGCGTGCCGTGAACGTTTCGCGTGAATCGTTGCGCGACGTGATGGCCGATTTGCACATGGCTGAAGGTTTCGATGTCGGACTGGAAATGTCCGGTGTGCCAAGCGCCTTCACCAGCATGCTGGAAGCGATGAACCATGGCGGCAAGATTGCGCTGCTTGGTATTCCGCCCGCGCAGACCGCGATCGACTGGACCCAGGTCATTTTCAAAGGCCTCGAAATCAAGGGCATTTACGGCCGCGAGATGTTCGAGACCTGGTACAAGATGGTCGCAATGCTGCAGAGCGGTTTGGATTTGTCGCCGATCCTCACGCATCATTTCAAGGTCGACGACTATCAGGAAGCGTTCGCCACGATGCTCTCAGGCGAGAGCGGCAAGGTGATTCTCGACTGGACGGCTGCTTGAGCTGAATGAGCAAACCAGGCGGCGCACTCGAGTGACGCCGCTGAAAATGAAACGCCTCACACACAACGCCCGCATCGTGCTCACGCGCCTGCGGGCGTTTTAACGAACTCAGCCTGGACGCGTACATGAATATCGTCGCCGACAGCCGGGTACCACGTCGCCAAACCGAACTTCGCGCGGCTGAAATGGCCGTCCGCGGAAAAACCGAGCGTGTCTTTTTTCGTGAGCGGATCGGGCGCAAAACCGTTGAACGTCACGTCGAGTGTGACAGGTTGCGTAACGCCGTGAATCGTCAGGTCGCCAGTCAAGGTGCCACGCGACTCGCCGGTGCGCTCAAAGCGCGTGCTGGTGAAGCGCACCTCCGGATAGCGCGCCACATCTAGCATGCTCTCGCTTTTCACCATCTTGTCGAGCAGCGGCACATTGGTGTCGATGCTGGCGGCGTCGATCGTGATCGTTGCGCTACTCTTGTCCAGACCGCCTTCGTTCCAGTCGAGCTGCCCCTGTTTGCGGTCGAAGCGCATTGTAAAGCGCGAATACTTGAAATGATCGATGTCGAAGGTGATGCTGCAATGGTCCCGATCGAGGTCGTAGCGCCCAACCGGCACGCGCGCTTCGTTCTGGCTGACTGTGTGCGTGAGTACTTGCACAGGCGTACAGGCCATTGCCGTCAACAGCGTTGCGCTGAGCAGCGCACGTATCAACGTTGCACGGAAGGTTGAGCGATCCATGAGATTCGTTCCAGTTGATGAATCGTCATCACGATAGCAGTAAGCGTACCAATCCGCCGAAGTGCACGAAAACTTGACGAAGGAGAATGATCGTTCTACCCTTCGCGTATGGCTACTCGAAACCCACCTGAATCGACTGCGTCAGGCAGCGCGCGCCAAAGGCTGCTCGATGCCGCGGAAGCATTGATCTACGCCGGCGGCATTCATGCAACCGGTGTCGACGCGATCGTCAAGCAATCCGGCACCGCGCGTAAAAGCTTCTACACGCATTTCGAATCGAAAGACGCGCTGGTCGCCGCCGCGTTGGAGCGGCGCGACGAACGCTGGATGAACTGGTTTGTCGCGGGCACGCTGCAGTACGGCAAGACTGCGCGCAGCCACCTGCTCGGCATGTTCGACGTGCTGCGCAGATGGTTTGCGTCGGAGGACTTTCATGGTTGCGCGTTTCTGAACGCTGCCGGTGAAATCGCTTCCGCGGAGGATCCGATCCGGATTGTCGCGCGTGAACACAAGGAACGCCTGCTTGCGTTCGTGCAAACCCGGGTCGATGACTATGCGGCCGGATCGGGCATGGATG
>NZ_JAXDPY010000232.1:0-6499 GCF_034668105.1 Paraburkholderia sp.
TGCACGGCACGCAAACCATTCCCCGCTCGTTCCTCAGCAACTTCAAGCAGCCCTACACGTATCCCGATCAGAATCAGAACAGCGTGGGCTACGTGACGCTGGCGGGCGACCATTACTTCAACGACCACGTCGAACTGAGCGGCAACGCCTACTACCGGCACTTCCGCAACACCAATACCAGCAGCAACGTCAACGATGATTTCGGCAAGGTGGACGACGACGGCAACGTCGACACGTTGCAGGCGACCAATGAAAAGTCGACCGTATCCACCGACGGCTACGGCGCCAGTCTGCAACTCACGCTGCTCGGCAAACTCGGCGGCATGGAAAACCAGCTGATCGCGGGCATGGCCGTCGACATTGCCAATTCGCACTTCACGCAGTCGTCGCAGGATGCGGCTTTCACCGATTCGCGCGCCACCGTCGGCATCGGCGATTTCGTGCAGCAGACCGACGCGAAGACGCACAACACCAACTACGGCGTCTATCTGTCGGACACGCTGTCGCTGACGCCGCAATGGTCGGTGACGCTGGCGGGACGCTACAACTGGGCCGAAGCCACGATCGGCGATTCGAGCGGCTTGCAGCCCGCGCTGGACGGCCACCATACCTTTTCGCGTTTCAACCCGGCCATCGGCATCAACTGGAATCCGACGCCGGCTTTGACGGCCTACGCCACCTATAACGAAGGCATGCGTTCGCCGACCGCGATCGAGCTGGCTTGCGCCGACCCGGCCGCGCCGTGTTCGCTGCCGAACGACTTCATCTCCGACCCGGCCCTCAAGCCGGTGATCTCGAAGACCTACGAAATCGGCGCGCGCGGCCGCGTCGGCGCGGCCACCACGTGGAGCGCCGCCGCGTACAGCACGACGCTCGACAACGACATCCAGTTCATCAGCAGCAATGGCGCGGGGAGCTCGCTAGGGTTTTTCCAGAATGTCGGCCGCACGCGCCGGCAAGGCGTCGAACTCGCGGGCCAGACGAAGTTCGGTCCGCTGGCCGTGACCGCGAGCTACAGCTATGTCGACGCGACCTACCAGTCGACGTGGACCGAAAGCAGCGCGAGCAACTCGAGCGCCGACGCCAACGGCAATATCACCGTCAAACCCGGCAACCATATTCCGGGCATTCCCGCGACCACGGTCAAGTTGCGGCTCGACTACCCGGCCACCGCGAAATGGAAGATTGGCACCAACCTCACCTGGCGAGGTAGTGTCTACGCGCAAGGCGACGAAAACAACCAGGATGTGAACGGCAGGATCTCCGGCTACCTGTTGATCGATATGGACTCGTCCTACCAGGTGACGAAGCAACTGCAGGTCTTCGCCTCCGTGACGAACCTGCTCGACAAGCGCTACGCCAGTTTCGGCGCACTCGGTCAGAACTTCTTCAACGGGCCGAACCATACCTTCGACGGCGCGAACCCGGTCAACGAGCAATTCGTCGGTCCGGGTGCGCCAAGAGGCGTGTGGGTGGGGTTGCGTTATGCGTGGAAATAGCCCCGCCGCATCACGCAGCGACGGTCAATGCGATTCGATCGAGCCGTCGCTGTGCGGATACGTGACGATGCCCCACGCGAGCGGTAACTCGCCGATCTGCTTGATCGGCTGATAGCTCTTCGCGTCGAGGACATAAACCGAATCCGACCGGCCACACGCCACCAGCAGCTTTGCGCCATCCGGCGTGAAGCTGAAGTGCCAGCAACGCTGCCCCACCGGCACGTCGGCGATGTGTTCGAAAGTGTGGCCGTCGAACACCTGGACCGCCTTGTCGCGCGCCGCGGCAACAAACAGGCGCTGGCCGTTCGGGCCGAACGCCACGCCGTACGGCCCGAGTTTGGTATCGACCGTCTTGAGCACCTGGAAGCTATGCGCGTCGATCACGACAAACTTGCTGAGCGATTCCAGCGTGACCACATAGTGCTTGCCATCGGGCGACAGGCGGATGCCCCGCGGGCGGCCGCCGGCCGCAAGCTTGACCGTTTTGACCGGCGCACCGGTGCGCGCGTGATAGACCGAAACCGTATCGTCGCCTTCGTTGGTAACGAGCATCGTCTGGCCGTCGCGCGCGAACTCGATGCCTTCGGTTTCGTGACCGCTCGTCACCGAGCGGATCACACGCCACGTTTTCATGTCGACAATTGCGATTTCCGCCGGCGGCTTGTTCGCGTCGTCGTCGTCCGCGCCGGGTTTTCCGTCCGGCTTTGCGTCCGGTTTGCCGGCTGGTTTGCCGTCCGCTCTGGCGCCCGGCGGCCCGCCGTCCTCGCCGGGCTCGTACGTCACATAGGCGTAGCCGTTGTGCACCCGCACATACTCGGGATTCTGGCCGATCTTCACGCGCTGGACGACCTTGCCCGAGGCCGTATCGATCACCGACAGATCGCCCGTATTCTTGTTGGCGACCAGAAGCCGGCTGCCGTCCGCATTCAGACTCAGGCCGCGCGGACCGTCCGCGCCTACCGGAAACGTCTTTGTGAGCGTCATCTGATCGAGATCGATCACGCCGACGCCGGCCTTCTCGCTCGTCACGTAGGCAAGCGGCGCGGCGGCGTGGGCGGCACTCGCCGCCAGCACGAGCGCGGCAGCCAGCGCGATGGAACGGCGTGGACCTCTGATGGGAATCCGTGTCTCCAGCATTGTTGTACTCCGTGGTGAAAGCGCTGCGCCGCGATAGCTCGCGTCATCCATTCAAAGTATCCCACCGGGCGATTGTTTGACAACGGACATCGGGCGGGAGAATTTCCCGAATTGATCCACGCCGGCAGGCGCGCGTTCTAAAACCGCGGGCTCGGGAGGACAATGAATGCGGAGGTGGCAGTGATGCTGCAAGTTGCCATGGCTAAGCCTGAACACCCTGCGATTGTCGCGACGCGCCACCGTCGCGCCGCGATCGTGCTGGGCGCCGTGATCGGTGCGCATCTGGTTTTGCTGGCGCTCGCGTTGACGGCACGCGACATCACGCTCGAGCGGCCCGTCGAACCGCGAACGATCACGGCTCTGTTGTTGAGTCCCGAGCCGGAACCCGCGACGCCTACGACACCCACGCCCCCTGTCACGCCCGCCACGCCTGTCGCTGTCGTCCCGCCGACCCCGACGACGCCCGCGCGTCCCGCCGTTCGCGTCAAACCCTCGCCGCAGCCGCGCCCACGCATGCCGCGCAGTGTCGAAACGCCCGCACCTGTGGCGCCGCCGCAGAACACCGCGCTGCCTGCCGCCACGCCGGCGGCCCCCGCCGCCGCGCTACCTTCGCCCGCGGCGCCCATAGCGGCGTCCGCGCCCGCTGCCGAACGTACGATGCCCGCTTCGAGCGCGCCGAGGAACGTCTCGCATATCGACTGCACGATCCCGAAGCCGGACTATCCCGACATCTCGAAGCGGCGCAGCGAGAGCGGCACCGCGATCGTGCGGTTTGTCGTCGGTCTGGCCGGCGGTATCGAGACGGTGCAACTGCAAAAGAGCAGCGGCTATGCGCGGCTCGACGAAGCCGCGCTCGCCGCTGTCCACGCGAGCGTCTGCCGACCTTATAGCGAGAACGGCGCCGCGCTTCGCGCCGCGTACTCGCAGTCGTTCGTGTTCGGACTGACCGACTGACTCCGCCACCGCATCAAAGGACAAAGGACAAAGGAAACCACCATGCAACATTACGGACTCGCGAATGTCTGGGAAGCAGGGGACCTCGTCACGCGCGGCATTCTGAGCGTGCTGCTGATCATGTCGGTCATGTCGTGGACGGTCATCATCATCAAGCTATTGCAGGTCATGCGGCTCAGGCGCGTGACCCGGCAGAGCGACGCGCGCTTCTGGAGCGCGGACCGCTTCGAGGACGGGCTGCGCGGCCTCGGTCACCCCGAGTCGACAGCGCACGACAATCCGCTCATCGCACTCGCGCTCGCGGGCCACGAAGCCGCAACGCATCACCGGCAGACCCAGCAGCATCTGCACGACCGTATCGACGTCTCCGACTGGATCACGCGGCGCTTGCAGGACACGATGGACGAGACGATCGCGCGCCTGCAAAGCGGTCTGGCGATCCTCGCGTCGATCGGCAGCACGGCGCCCTTTGTCGGGCTGTTCGGCACTGTGTGGGGCATCTACCACGCACTGATCGTGATAGGCGAAACGGGCCAGACATCCATCGACCACGTGGCGGGACCGGTCGGCGAGTCGCTGATCATGACGGCGTTCGGGCTCTTCGTGGCGATCCCCGCTGTGCTCGGCTACAACGGGCTGACTCGCGCGAACCGGTCGATCGTCGTCCGCTTGAGGCGCTTCGCGCATGGCTTGCACGCGTACTTCGTGACCGGCTCGCAGTTGCCGTCGAGCGCCGGCCCGCAGATGCATGTCGTGCCGCGCAGCGGGAGCGCAACCCGTGACGGAGACCTCAAATGGCAATGAGCCCGTTTTCCGACGACGACGAACAGGGGCTGATGAACGAGATCAACATGACGCCGCTGGTCGACGTCATGCTGGTCCTGCTGATCATTTTCCTCGTCACCATTCCCGCCATGCAGCATGCGGTCAGGATCGATCTGCCACGGGCGAGCAGCCAGCCGGAAGCGGTCAAACCCGCCCACGTGGACCTCGCTGTGGAAGCGGACGGGTCGGTCCTGTGGGACGGCCATGCGGTGACCGACGACGGATTGCGCGCGCGGATCGCGCAGGCGGCGCAGACAACGCCGCAACCGGAACTGCATTTGCGCGCCGACCGCAAAGTGCCTTATGAACGGATCGCGGACGTGATGTCGGCGGCTCAGACCGGCGGCCTGACGAAGATCGGCTTCGTGACCAACCCTCAGCCCCGGAAATAGCGCGGTGGCTCACACGCCCAAGCTGGCGCGAATCCCGGGCCTGGATACCAAAGAGTGGCTTATCGGCGCCGAAAGAATCTTTGAATTTGAATCGACCCGTGGCTCGGCTATCGTGATGCGTGTCTGAACGGCACATCATCTTTGCGAGGATCGCCCGATGCAAGCCAGCGTGGTGCGGAACGCAGATCGAGCGACGGCAGGCTCGCCATGGTAGCGGGCCACCGCTGCGAGGCCGTGCTGATCGATCTGGACGGCACGATGGTCGACACCGCACCGGACATTGTCGCCGCCGTCAGCCGCATGCTCGAGCATTTCGGCACAACAGCGCTGCCGTTCGACACAGTGGCCGGATTGATCGGCAACGGCGTGCCGAATCTCGTGCGACGCGCGCTGGAAGCGGCGGGGATTGACAAGCAGTTCGCCATCGAGCGGGCCCAGCCCGTGTTCGAACAGCACTATGCCGATACGAACGGACGGCTGGGCCGGGTATTTCCCGGCGTGACGGCCGGGCTGCGCGACTTGCGTGAAAGAGGTTACCGGAGTGCCTGCGTGACCAACAAACCCGAGGCGCTGGCGGCTTCGTTACTCGCGAGGACCGGCCTCGGCGACTATCTGGACGTGCTGGTGGCGGGCGACACGTTAGCCAGCATGAAGCCCTCGCCCGAGCCCCTTTGGCACGCGTGCCACCTGCTCGATGTCGACCCCGGACATTGCACGCTGGTCGGCGATTCGCCTGTCGACGTCGCAGCGGCACGGGCAGCCGGCCTGCCTGTCATCATTGTCCGTTATGGGTATGCCGGCCAGGGCGGCGCCGACGGATTGCGCTGCGATGCGCTGATCGACTCATTCAAAGCTTTACCGGCGATTCTCGCGCGATGGGGGCAACTCACGCACGCGAACTAAGGGCGAAGTTTCAACGCGGGGTTCCGGGCGTGTGCACAGGTCATGATCAGCCCGCGGAGAGCAGGCCCGTCACCCGATCCGATTTCGTCTGCACCGCGATGTCTTTCGCCGTCATTCCCCGATTGTCTTTCAACGAGCGATTCGCGCCGCGTGCGAGCAGCAGCTGGACGGTGTCCGCGCGATCGTATCCGGCGGCCCACATCAGCGCGGTGAGATCGTTCTTGTAGGTCCGGTTCACGTCGATGCCGGCGTCGAGCAACCGGCTGACGACCTTCGTTTGTCCCTCGCCGGCCGCGTACTCCATGGCGGTCTTGCCGACCCGATCCGTTGCGAGAGGATTCGCGCCATGCGCGAGCAGCAGCGCCACGATCTCATCAAAGCCGCCGTACGCCGCGGCCATCAATGGCGTGACGCCGGGTGCACTCGCGTGCTGAATGTTTGCGCCGCGCTCGATTAGCGTGCGCGCCATCGCCGCATCGCCTTTTTTGCACGCGGTGATCAACGCCGTGTCGCCGATGCGGTTCATCGAGTCGATGGCCGCCCCACGTTGAAGTGCCGAGAGCAGCGACTGCTGGTCGCCGTCTTTTGCAGCGGCAAGCAGTTGCCGGTTGGTTTCCCCGTCTGCCTGCGCCAGCGCGGGCAGATACACGCCGCATGCGCCCGCTAGTAGAACAACAGCCGCGATGTGGCGGGTGAGCGTTTTTTTCATGATCTCTGCTCCGGGCTACTCGAGATTGTTGACGTACGCAGCAAGGTTGCGGATGTCGTCGTCGGTCAGATTGCGCGTTA
>NZ_JAXDPY010000233.1:0-4319 GCF_034668105.1 Paraburkholderia sp.
GCCCTCAGTCCCAATCCCTTAAGCCGCTTGCTGGCGCGTACGGCTGTAGCGCGAGAGGATCGGGATCATCTGCGCGTAGACCTTCGCATTGCCCGCGACGATTTCACCCACGTGCAAGAAGTCCGAATCCCCCGTGTAATTGCCAACCAGACCGCCGGCCTCGGTGATCAGCAGGCTCCCCGCGGCGACGTCCCACGGATTCAGCCCTTGCTCGAAGAAACCGTCCATACGGCCCGCGGCGACGTTGGCCAGATCGAGCGCGGCAGCGCCCGGGCGACGCAGACCGGCGCAGGCTTGGGTCATTTCAGCGAACTGGCGGCCGTACGCTTCGAGGCCGTCGGTTTCGCGGAACGGGAAACCGGTGCCGATCAGGCCGTCGGCGAGGCGGTCGCGCTTGGCGACACGGATACGGCGGTCGTTCAGATACGCGCCGCGGCCGCGCGACGCGGTGAACAGGTCGTTGCGGGTCGGATCGTAGACCACGGCCTGCGTCACGGTGCCCTTGTGGGCCAGCGCGATCGACACGCAGTAGTACGGAAAACCGTGGATGAAATTGGTGGTGCCGTCGAGCGGATCGATGATCCACTGATATTCGGACTCGTTGTCCGACTTGCCGGATTCTTCGGCGAGGATGGCGTGATCGGGATAGGCGGTCTTGAGCGTATCGATGATTGCCGCTTCAGACGCTTTGTCGACCTCCGTGACGAAATCGTTGTGCTGTTTCTTGCTGACCTGAAGGAGATCGAGGTCGAGCGACGCGCGGTTGATGATCTGGGCTGCACGGCGCGCGGCCTTCACAGCGATATTGAGCATGGGATGCATGAGACTGGATCCTTGTGCCGGGGCAGCACGGCTGCTTACCGGAAAATGAGCGCGGGATGGCGCTAACTGGGCGCCACCAAGGGGCGCGAAAACAGCACGGAACGCACGTCCGATCAAAGACTGGTGCGCATTCCGCCGACGGAGACGAATTGAATAAGAACGAGGCGCCGGACTGTTCACAGGCGAAAGCCCAGGCGCGAGTATTGGTATTTTACCTGAGTCCGGGCGCCGCGACACCCATGGCCGCGCGGCAGGCGGGATGACGGGGCGAGCGGGGCGCGCTGCCTGCGGTCATCACGCGTAATTCGGAGCCGGCGCGGGGTTGGCGCTACCATACGCGTTCTTTAGCTTGCCGAATTCCATCGTGGACCACACCCACCATTCTTCCGATCCCGCCGTGGCGGACCTGCGCGGCGGTTTTACGTCGACGCGCTTCGTGCTCGTCGAGCCCAGCCATCCCGGCAATGTCGGCGCCGCGGCGCGCGCGCTGAAAACCATGGGTTTCTCGCGCCTCGTGCTGGTGTCGCCCCGTATGCCGCACGTCCAGAGCGATCCGGAAGCGATCGCCATGTCGAGCGGCGCGGACGACGTGCTGGCGTCCGCGCACGTCGTGCCGACGCTTGCCGATGCGTTGAGCGGGGTCCATTGGTCGATCGCGTTGACCGCGCGGCTGCGCGAATACGGGCCGCCGCAATGGACGCCGCGCGCCGCGGCCGGTGTCGCACGTGAGCAGGCCGTGCATGGCGAGATCGCGCTGGTGTTCGGCAACGAGCGCACGGGTTTGTCGAACGAGGACGTCGAGCGTTGCAGCGCGCTCGCGCATATTCCGGCCAATCCGGCCTACAGTTCGCTCAATCTTGCCCAGGCCGTCCAGGTGTTGGCGTATGAGCTGCGCACGGCGTATCTGTCGGATGGCGAGGCGACGCACGCCGCATCGGCAACAGCCCAGGCGAGCACGGGGCAGAGCGAGCCGGTCGGCGCGCGGGCGGCGAGCGACGAGATCGAGAGCATGTATGCGCATCTGGAAAGCGCGCTGGTTGCGCTCGAGTTTCTCGATCCGGCCAATCCAAAAAAGCTGATGTCGCGCTTGCGGCGCCTGTTCGCGCGTTCCGGTCTGGAGCGCGAAGAAGTCAATATCGTGCGCGGCATCGCCAAGCATATTCTGCTGAAGACCAAGCCGCCTGCCGGCGGCGGTTCTTAAGGGCTGAGCGCCTCACCAACGACTTCGCGACGTCCCTGCCGGCAGCGTGGGCTTCCGGCAGGTTTCGCGCAATCGCCCTACAATCGCTCGAAACGTTCTAAGCAAAGCTGCCGATCTGCTATGCGGCAAGCATCCGCCGTGCGTGGTGTTTCACGCCCACGGTCTTTTCCCCCACCACACAGTCCCTGCCATGTTCACGAGACTTCGCGAAGACATTGCCACGATCCGCGAGCGCGATCCCGCCGCCCGCAGCGCCTGGGAAGTCCTCACGTGTTATCCGGGTCTGCACGCGCTCGTGCTGCACCGGCTCGCGCACGCATGCTGGCGGGGTAAACGCCGCTGGCTCGCGCGTTTCATCTCGCAGATGGCGCGCTTCATGACCGGCATCGAAATCCATCCGGGCGCGACGGTGGGCCGCCGCGTATTCATCGACCACGGCATGGGCGTCGTGATTGGCGAAACGGCGCAAATCGGCGACGACTGCACGATCTACCAGGGCGTGACGCTCGGCGGCACGTCGCTCACGCGCGGCGCGAAACGGCACCCCACGCTTGAACGCGGGGTGATTGTCGGGGCGGGAGCGAAGGTGCTCGGCGGCTTTACGATCGGCGCGGACGCGAAGATCGGCTCGAATGCGGTGGTCACGAAGCCGGTGCCGGCACGTGGGACGGCGGTGGGTAATCCGGCACGGATCATCGTGCCGGCGGCCGCCGTGGCCTCAGCCACTGCGGCCACGGCCGCGCCGAATGCCACCCCCGGCGGTGCCGCGCGCGATGCCAAACGCGCGACACAAACCAGCACGTTCTGCGCATACGGCATCACGCCGAATGCGGACGATCCGGTCTCGCTGGCAATTCATGGCCTGATCGATCACGCCGCCACGCAGTCGAGGCGTATCGATGAAATCGTCGACGCATTGGAGCGGCTGGGCACCAGCCTCGAAGGACTGCAAGGCGCTGACGCGGCGCTGCTCGATCTGCGGCGCCTGTCGGCCGCGATTGCAGGGAAGGTGGAAGGGGCGGCGGAGCATTGATGCCATGCGCCGCGAAAACGTTGCGATGAAGCGGTAAGGCGAGCGTCAGCTGATCAATCCAGCGGCAACGCCCGAATCCCTTCGGCATCGATCCGCAGATAACCGCCGCGCCGCTTGCCGTGGTCGAGATCCCAATCCGCCAGCACCCAGCGCGTGCCGCCTGGCTCACGATGCCGGGCCGGGCGATGCGTGTGCCCGTGGATGATCGTGGCCGTTTTCGACGTCTTGAATAGTGCGGCGACGCCCTTTGGCGTCACGTCATACTTCGGCGAAACGGGACGCGAGCGGCCTTCGTCGCTTTTCGATCGCATGTTTTCGGCCAGCGCCTGACGCCAGCGAAACGGCCACGCGAGAAACAGCATCTGTGCGAAACGGCTGCGCGCAAAGCGCCGGAAAATCTGATAGCCGCGATCCGCGGTGCAAAGGCCGTCGCCATGCGCGAGCACCACACGCGTGCCGAATGCGGTGATCACGAACGGATCGGGCAACCAGATCGCACCGGCCGCTTTCATGAAGCGCTTGCCGAGCAGAAAATCGCGATTGCCGTGCATGATGTAGAGCGCGATGCCGCGCTCCGACAACGTATGCAGCAACGCCGCCATCCGCGCCACAAACGGCTCGGCGAGCATGTCGTCGCCGATCCAGTACTCGAATAGATCGCCGAGAATAAAAACCGAATCCGCCTGCTCAGCCGTGACGCGAATGAAGTGCTCGAACGCGGCGACCGTGCGCGAGATCGCCTCGCTCAGATGAATATCGGAGAGGAAAAAAAACGGGCGTGCGGCGTGCGGGCGTTTGCCCTCGCCAGGCACGCCCGCGGCGACGCTTCGCAGCGGCGTTTCTTGCAGCATTGAAGGTGCCTGTGTTCCGGTTCTTCTAGTGTAGGCGCTTCGGCAATCAGTCGACGATCACGGCTTTTTCGATCACGACGTCGTCGACCGGCACGTCCTGATGAAAGCCCTTCGAACCCGTCTTGACCTTCTTGATCTTCTCGACGATGTCCATGCCTTCGACCACCTTGCCGAACACCGTATAGCCCCAGCCTTGCGGCGTGGGCGACGAGTGGTTCAGGAAGTCGTTGTCGTTCACGTTGATGAAGAATTGCGCCGTGGCCGAGTGCGGGTCGTTCGTGCGAGCCATCGCGACCGAGCCGTTCTCGTTCTTCAGACCGTTGTTCGCTTCGTTGTTGATCGGCTCGGCCGTCGGCTTCTGCTTCATGCCGGGTTCGAAGCCGCCGCCCTGAATCATGAAGCCGTCGATCAC
>NZ_JAXDPY010000234.1:0-10566 GCF_034668105.1 Paraburkholderia sp.
GCGCCCAACAACTCGACTGGCTCGCGCGTCGGCTCGTGTCGCCGGCGGAGCGGCTCGCGCGTCAACGCACGCACTTGCAGCAATTGAGCGTGCGGCTGGCATCGGCGGGCGCGCGTCCCGTACGTGACGCCCGGGCGCGGTTTTCTCTGTTGCAGATGCGCTGGCAGCGCTGGCGCCCCGATCTCGCCGCGCATCAGGCGAGGCTTGGCAATCTCGCGCAGCGTCTGGACGCTGCTTTGTTACGCCAGCATGAACGTCAGTCAGCGCGGATCGACACGCTGGCCGCGCGGCTCGAAGTGTTGAGTCCGCAGCGCACGCTGGAGCGTGGTTATGCTGCCGTGCTCGACGCGCAGAGTGGTCGCGCGGTGCGCGCGCCGTCGTCGCTGAAACCCGGGCGGCGCCTCACGGTGCATCTTGCCGAAGGCGCGGCGGACATCGCGCTCGCCGATGTTCAACCGCGCTTGACCGACGGTTTCTGACACTTTGCCGACAGCACGCCAAGGCGTACTTTTGACCTCCGCAGGGGCCGGCCACGACCCCTGCGAAAGCACTAATTACGCTATATGTCCGGCCTCTTTGCCGATGCCGGACATAAAGTCCGTTCGTTTGCGGGGTTATTCCAAGTCGCCTACAATCGAGTGCTCTAAGGCGTTATCCGCAGACTCCCCCACAACAGATACAGACACAAGGAAAGCACCATGGAACATACGCTCCCGCCGCTGCCGTTCGCGAAAAACGCACTTGCTCCGAACATGTCGGAAGAGACGCTCGAGTATCACTACGGCAAGCATCATCAGACCTATGTGACCAACCTGAACAATCTGATCAAGGGCACCGAGTTCGAAAATCTGTCGCTCGAAGAGATCGTCAAGAAGGCATCGGGCGGTATCTTCAACAATGCAGCGCAAGTGTGGAACCACACGTTCTTCTGGAACAGCCTGTCGCCGCAAGGTGGTGGTGCTCCGACCGGCGCATTGGCCGACGCGATCAACGCCAAGTGGGGTTCGTTCGACAAGTTCAAGGAAGAATTCGCCAAGACCGCAATCGGCACGTTCGGTTCGGGCTGGGCATGGCTGGTGAAGAAGGCTGACGGTTCGCTCGACCTGGTGTCCACGAGCAACGCTGCCACGCCGCTGACCACCGACGCAAAGGCACTGCTGACGATCGACGTGTGGGAACACGCTTACTACATCGACTACCGCAATGCGCGTCCGAAGTTCGTTGAAGCGTACTGGAACATCGCCAACTGGGAATTCGCGTCGAAGAACTTCGCGTGAGATTGCTGGTTGCCGGCTAGTTGCCGTGGCCTGACAGGATAGTTCGGATTTCCAACCAAATTGGAAAGCCAAACGGATCGCGGCAATGAAGTCTGGAACAGGTAGTAAAACAGAAAGCCCTCCTTCGCGAGGGCTTTTTGCTTTTTAGCGCCTGGGGAGTGGGTACAACCTGTCGACGGTCGACATCGAGTGGCCTATCCACGGCATGTGAAAGCTTTGTCACAGTTGGTAACGGCGGCGAAGTCAACGGACCTGTTGCACTGCATTGATTCAGACCTTCCGCGGGTCGATCAAGGCTGTGTCGACGCGGCCCCGGTCGTATCGGAATCGGCCGACATCTGCCGGTGGCGACGGCCGCCGCGCCCGCCGCTGCTGGGCGAAACCGAACTCGCCGGCGCGGGCGGCAGCGGATGATTGATGTACTGGAAATTCTGCGCGATCGACGCACTGGGAAATGTCGTGGTCGACGGTTTCAACACACTGCTCTGGACTGTCGTATTCGTCTGCGCGAAAACGGGCGATAGGCAGGCGGCGCAAGCCGTTGCCGCTACGAAAGCAAACCGGTTCATCGAGTCATCCTCTGTTTTTCATTGATTGTGTCCCATGAGCGCGAGAGCACGGCGCCGGCAAGCCTAGGCGGACTGCCTGCGCCTGCCAGGTACCGTGCCGTTCGACGAGCGAATTGCGCAATGTCGGCGCGAGCCAGTTTAGGCCGTGCGCCGAGAAAACAGATTGCGACCTCACTTACAAGCGTTACCCGATATGACGTGACTGAGTGCGGCTGGCAGGGCGCGATCCCGTCCGCGCCGACGAGGGCGGGAATGTAAGCGAAAAACTTTCTGTAACGATCGTGTAACCAGGAAGGGTGCCGTTTGGCCTAACGTTTGAACTCCCATGTCTTCGAAGCGCACCAACATGAACTCCATCACCAAATCGATGAGCATCGCCATTCCGGCTGCGGTCGTTGCGCTTGCGCTTGGCGGTTGCGCGGTCATGCCGCCGGGCGGTCCGAGTGTGGTTGCCCTGCCGCGCAGCGGCGAGCCGCTCGGGCAGTTCCAGCAGGACGACTATGCATGCCGCGACTACGCGAACCGTTCGACCGACCCGAACGCGGCCGCCCAGGCCGCAACCACGAACAGCGTGAATAGTGCGGCGCTTGGCACGCTCGGCGGCGCCGCCGTCGGCGCACTGATCGGCGCGGCGGCGGGCAATCCAGGCGCGGGTGCGGCGATTGGGGCGGGCAGTGGCTTGTTGATCGGCGGCGCGAACGGGGCGAATGGCGCGCAGTATTCCGCCGCCGGCCTGCAAGCACGCTACGACGCCGCCTACGCGCAGTGCATGAGCTCGAAGGGCAACACAATTTCGCAGCCGCAGGCGCCGGCCTACTATGCACCGCAACCGGCCTATTACGCACCGCAGCCGTATTACTACGCGCCGCCGCCGAGGTATGTCGCCCCGCCTCCGGTGATGTACGCGCCTTACCCGTACTAACGCCGATCGGCAGTTGCGCTTCACTGAATCGAACCGATTGCGCCGGGGAGCAGGCAAGTTTGTTGCTGTAAAGCTTTTGTCATGTCTGGCGGAAAGACGCGAAACGATGGCGGCAGGCGGCGCGGCAAAGGGCGTAGGTTTGGGACAAGGGCTAGGGCCGCCGGGTGACTGGCGCTCTTGCGCAGCCCGCAAACTCCACTCCATCCCTGCCGGCCAACGCCGTTTCTGATTTCGCCGTTCGACGTAGCCCGGCGTACGGATTTGGCCGGCATCGTGCAAGCGAGGCGACTATGCAGCGACCACAAACCGGGACGTTCAATCCGAGAGTGTGGTCCCGCGTGTGCGGGTGGCTGGGCGTGGCGATCGTCGCCGGCTGTTTCCTTTCTTGCGGCGGGGGCTCGGGGGGTACATCAGGTATCGCCTCGGGTTCGGCAGGCGGCAGCGGCAGTCCCGGCGGCTCGACCGGCGGCGGCACGGGCGGCACCGGCTCAAGCACCGGTTCAGGCGGCGGTTCAGGGGGCGGTTCAAGCGGGTCGGGCAGCACACCTACGGGAACGACGGCCTTCGCCACCGACGTGCTGACGCATCACAACGATCTCGCCCGCACCGGGCAGATGCTTGCCGAGACGACGCTGACACCCGCGAACGTGAAGTCAGCGAGCTTCGGCAAGCTTGCGTTTCTCGCCGCGGACGGCAAGGTCGATGCGCAACCGCTATTCGTGACCAGTCTGCCGATTGGCGGCACGCCGCATGACGTGGTCTACGTCGCGACCGAACACGACAGTGTGTATGCCTACGACGCCACCAGCTTCGCCCAGCTGTGGAAGGTCTCGCTGGTCGGCAATGGCGAGACACCCAGCGACGACCACGGTTGCCAGGACATCACGCCCGAAATCGGTATTACGTCGACGCCCGTGATCGATCGCAATCGCGGCACGAACGGCGTGCTGTATGCGGTGGCGATGACCAGGGACAGCAGCGGTGCGTACCACCATCGTTTGCATGCGCTCGATCTGACCACGGGGGCCGAGGTGCTCGGCGGCCCGACGGAGATCGCAGCGACTTTCCCCGGCAACGGCGCGGGAAGCGTCAACGGCGTCATCACATTCCCTCCGTCGCTGCACACCGTACGCGCGGCCCTTACGCTGGCCGGCGGCAACGTCTATATGGGCTGGACTGCGCACTGCATGTCGGGCGCCTACACCGGCTGGTTGATGGCCTATAACGCCGCTACGCTCAAGCAGACCAGCGTGTTCGATGTCGCGCCGAACGGCAGCCAGGGTTCGATCTGGATGGCCGGCTCGGGGATGGCGTCGGACGGAACGTCGATTTACGTGGTGGACGGCAACGGCACATTCGGCACCACGCTGAACGCGCAGGGCTTTCCGGCCGACGGCGACTTCGGCAACTCGCTGATGAAGCTGTCGTTAGGAAACCTGCAGGTCACCGATTACTTCGCGATGGACAACGTTGTGGCCGAGGCAAACGCGGACAACGATTTCGGCTCGGGCGGCGTGATGCTGTTGCCGGATCAGACGACCACGGCTGGCGTTGTCAAACACCTGGCGGTGGCGGCCGGCAAGGACAACCTGATCTATGTGGTCGATCGCGACTCGATGGGTAAATTCAGTCCGACTGCGAACAATATCTGGCAGGTGTTGACCGGCACCCTTGCCGGCGGCATCTGGGGTTCACCGGCTTATTACAACGGCGTGGTGTACTACGGCGGCATGGGCGACAGTCTGAAGGCGCTGCCGGTCTCGGGTGCATTTCTCGCCACTACCGCTTCATCAAGGAGTGCAATCACCTTTGTCTATCCCGGCGCGACGCCGGCCGTGTCGGCCAACGGCACGAGCAACGGCATTGTCTGGGCTGCGGAAAACGGCACGACGGGCGCGTTGCATGCGTACGACGCGGGTAATCTCGGCAATGAGTTGTACAACAGCAATCAGGCCGGTGCACGCGATCAATGGGGCGCGGGCAATAAGTTCATCACGCCGATGATCGCGCGAGGGAAAGTGTATGTGGGCGCGACTAATGGGGTGGCAGTGTTTGGATTGCTTTGAGCGTTGCGGGTGCAGGTGTAGTCACGGTCGCTGTGCCGCTAGCTGGCGACGGTGTGTTCTACTGGCGCCTTCGCAGTTTCAGGCCGATCGCCGCGCCTGTGGACGGAAATGGTAAAGCCCCTGCTCATCACAAGCAGGGGCTTTTTCTTGTTGCTGCGTTTATGCGGCGGCGCTTACTCCGCGTCGCTCGTTGCCGTTGTCTTACGTGGACGACGGCTGCGCGGCGCGGTTTTGCGCGCGGCCTTTTTTGCTGCCACAGGTGCTTCTTCCTCGCTGACGGATGGCTCCGGTGCTTCGGCGGGTGCCGCGATCTCCGGAATGTCATCGATCGTTCGGGGGGGCGCCTTTTTCGCCTTTTTCGCCGCCGTCTTGCGTGGTGCGCGTTCCTTGCGGCGTTTGGGTTGAGCGACGCTCTCTTCCTGTGCCTCTTCGCTGCCTACCGCGAACGGGGGTTCAGTTGCCAAGGTCTCCGGTTCCGCCCAAGCCGCTTCTGGCTGTTCGAAGCCGGGCTCGCCGGTTGACGGCGATTGCGGCTGTACGTCTTCCGTGTGAACTTGCGCGTGAGCGCCGCGCCCCATCGCCGCGCGCTCTTCGTGCGAGGCTTCCTGCTGCCCACCACGGCCGGTCTTGCGATTGCCACGGCCGCGGCGGCGCGACTCGTGCTTGCCGCCCGACTCGGCGACCACGGTCTCGGCAACCTGTGCCTCATATATCTGTTCCGCCGATTCACCAGCTTCGGCCGGTTCGCTCACGTTCTCGACGCCGGCATTCACAGCCGTACCCCGATAAACATACGCGCCTGACTTCTCGTCGCGGCCGAACTCGAGCAGCCCGCGCGCCTGCGCCTCTTCGAGCAGATTGCCGAACGCGCGAAAACCGTAGTACGTCTCGTTGAAATCCGGCTTACGACGCTTGATCGCGTTCTTCAGCACCGAAGCCCAGATCTTGCCGCTGTCGCCACGTTCGGATGCGAGCGCGTCGAACGTTTGCACCGCGATCTCGACCGCTTTGGTGCGGCGCTTTTCGAGGTCTTCCTTATTGCGCGACTTTTCTTCGTCGGGCGCACGTTTGGCCGTCTGCTGCGCGGCCTGTTGCGGGCGGGACGATTCGCGTTTGGCTACCGTGCGCTGACTTTCGCGCACGAGGTCGTCGTAAAAGAAGAATTCGTCGCAGTTTGCGATCAGCAGATCGGAAGTGGATTGCTGCACGCCGACACCGATCACCTGCTTGGCGTTCTCGCGCAGCTTCGACACCAGCGGCGAGAAGTCCGAGTCGCCACTGATGATGACGAAGGTATTGACGTGCGATTTCGTGTAGCAGAGATCGAGTGCGTCGACCACAAGCCGGATGTCGGCGGAATTCTTGCCCGATTGGCGCACGTGCGGAATCTCGATCAATTCGAAATTGGCCTCGTGCATCGCGCCTTTGAAACTCTTGTAGCGGTCCCAGTCGCAATACGCCTTCTTCACGACAATGCTGCCCTTGAGCAGCAGACGTTCGAGCACCAGCTTGATGTCGAACTTGTCGTACTTCGCATCGCGCACGCCGAGCGCCACGTTTTCGAAGTCGCAGAATAGCGCCATGCTGACGGTTTCATTGGATGACGCCATGAATATCTCCATTGAAGCGATCGTCAAATTCGACGAATCGCGACCATGATAGCGGCTCCGGCGGAGGTGATCAGCTTTTGTGTTCCTGGCGCACCGATAGGGCAGGTGAAAAATCGCTATGAATGGAGGGCTTTGGTGGCAGGCACGCAGGCACGCAGGCACGCGGGCGGGCACGCAGGCATGCAGGCATGCGAGCGAGGCAGGCTGCTAACTAGACGAGCACGCACGGCGTCGCGCGCTTTTTCACCATCCACGATCTGGAGGTCTACGCATGACGGAACAGGAAATCGACAAGGCATCCAGCTTCGAGGCCGTGCGCGGCCGCCTGCTCGCGCTGGCGTACCGGATGCTCGGCAGCCGGGCCGAGGCGGAAGACGTGGTGCAGGACGTCTGGCTCAAATGGCATCTCGGCGAGGCACAAGAGGTGCGGACACCGGCCGCGTGGCTTACCACGCTCACCACGCGCGTAGCGATCGACCGGCTGCGTCACGTACAGCGTGAACGCGCGTCACAGGCCACTGGCTGGTTGCCGGAGCCCTGGCTCGACGAGGTGGCGCCATCGGCGGAGGAACTGGCCTTGCGCGCTGCGGAGATGTCGTATGGCGTGATGCTCCTGCTCGAGCGTCTGAAACCGGATGAGCGGGCGGCATTCGTACTGCACGAAGCGTTCGATTGCGACTACGCGGAGATTGCAAAAATCCTCGACCGTACGCCGTCCAGTTGCCGTCAGATCGTTCACCGGGCAAAGGCGCGTCTGCAGCGCGCGGGTGCGCTGCTGGAACGGCCCGATCCTGCCGCGCATGCTCGGATGCGGACGGTTCGGTGAAGATCGTCGCGTTGCGCGGTCACCAGCGCGGTGCGTCTGCAGGCAGCCAACCGCGTGCTGGGTCGCGCGGCCGTCATGAAGCTGCTCGCGCGGATCCAGCAGAACACCGTTGCCTCAATTACGATGCGCAGCGACTTCCCAGTTGATGTCGACGCATAGTACCTGGGTGCCGTGCGGCGTATGCGCGGCGATCGAGGCCGTCACGCACAGATGTGCCTCGTTGATCGACAGGTAGGGCGGCGTGAGGTGCACCTGGCCGGGCACGCGCATCGCCTGAATGAAGTACGGGCGGCGCTCCCAGCTCGCGCCTTGCGAATGCAGCAAGGGCCGGAAGCGCTTGGCGCGTTGCGAAGCACGCCCTGGTGGAAGGACGTTGTCGCCGATCTGCCGCCCCGAACCGTCGAGTACGAAGCAGCGTGCCGTTTCGCCCAGCGTGAGCAGTGGCGCGGTCGCCTGGGTAACCGACTCCTCGGCCACGAGTTGGGCGGCCGCCGTCTCCAGTGCTGTGACATAGGGCGCAAGCCGCGCGGACTGCACGCGTTCGCGCGTCGCAACCCGTTCGCGTAGCGCTGCGGAGAGCGAGTCCATCAAACCGGCCGCCGCTTGCGGTTTCACCGGTTCGACGCTGGGACCTGCGAAGAACGCACCCTGCACGAAGTCGACGTTGCATTCGAGCGCGATCAGCGCATCGCGCTCGGTGCTCAGGCCGCCCATCAGCACCAGTTGGCCGGATTCGTGCAGCAGCGAGACAAGGCCCGGCAGCACGCGTTCGATGTGCGAGTGCTCGCTCGCCTGCGCGAGGATGCAGCGGTCGAGTGTGACGATGTCCGGACGCAGATTCCAGACCCGGTCGATGTTCGAATGCTTCGCGCCGAAGCCGTCCAGCGCGATCAGGAAGCCGGACTTGCGCAACGCGTCGACGATTTCGGCGAAGCGCGTGGTTTCACCGCCTGCCTGCTCGGACACTTCCAGCACCACGCGTTGCGGCGGCAGGCCCAGCGCCTTGAGCCCGGCGAGCAGTGCGTCGCCGTAACTGGTGTCCATCAGCGCCGCCGGGTGCAGGCTCAGGAAAAGCCATTCGTCGTGGCTGTCGAATGCATTGAAATTGCCCAGATGGAGCGATTCGGCCAGCCGCCCGAGCTCCAGCAGGTCGCCGCGCCGTGCCGCCTGTGTGAAAACATCGTGCGACGGCACTTGCAGCGCATGTTCGTCGTGTGCGCGCAGCGAAGCGTGATAACCGATCGCGCGCCGGTGCGACACGGAGAAAACCGGCTGGAACACGCTGAAAACGGTGTAGCCGCCGTATAGAACGGTGCGCCGGGAACCTTCGTCGCCGGCCATCGGGCGCGGCGGCTGGAAGCCGGGAGGATCGAGTTCGATCATGCTCATCATGTCAGTCGTGTGGAGGTTGCGGCGCGCTCGCATGCTCGATATGAGCCGGCACGCGCAAAATGTGAGTTTACAGGATCGGCGAGCAAGAACTATGCGCGAGCGGAAACATACTGTACGCGCCGGGTTGCCGCGGTCAGTCGGACGATTGTGCGCCCGCGTGGGTGCGAAATCGATGATTCGCACTTCGGTGGTGCGACTCGCGCCCCGTTGCGGGTCGGCGGCAAGGGGCGTGGTGAATCACCGCGAAGCTCAGGTCCGCTCCGAAGGATCCGTCTTTTTCCCTAGTGTGCGAATGTCCGGCGACAGTTGCGCGAAGATCCACGACGTGCCCGCGGTGATGATGCCGACACACAGGAACGTCGCATGGAACGCGGGCAACGAATTGGCGGCCGTGACGCGCGGCAGGAGGCCCGTGAAAGTAGCGAGTAACGCGCCTGCCACCGTCACGCCGAGACTCATCGACAGCATCTGCACCAGCGAGAACAGGCTGTTGCCGCTGCTCGCGCCACCGGTGCCGAGGTCCTTGAGCGTCAACGTGTTCATTGCGGTGAACTGCATCGAATTGACGCCACCGAAGAACGCGAGTTGCACGAGCCTCAACCACAACGGCTGCCCGGCGCTGGTGAGTGCGAAGCTTGCCATGGTCAAACCCACCAGCACCGTGTTGATGATCAGCACGCGCCGGTAGCTGTATTTGACGATTAGCGTTGTGACAACCCGTTTGGCGACCATGCCCGCTGCCGCCACCGGCAGCATCATCATGCCGGCTTCGAAGGCGCTATAGCCGAGACTCACCTGCAATAGCAGAGGGATCAGATACGGCATCGCGCCGCTGCCGATTCGCGCGAAAAGATTGCCGAGCAGTCCGACGCTGAAGGTGTGGATCTTGAACAGGTCGAGCGGAAAGATCGGCGCGGGCTCGCGCACGGCGTGCAAACCATAGGCGACGAAGCTGGCGAGGCTCAGGATCAGCAGCACCAGCACGGTGGCATGCTGAATACCAAACTCGGTGCGGCCGTCGAGCGCGAACGAAATCGTCACCATGCCGACGATCAGCAGCAAATAGCCTTTCAGATCGAACTTGCCGGTGTGCTCGTTACGGCTATCCGGCATGAAGATGAACGTGGCGATGCAGCCTACGATCCCCACCGGCACGTTGATCAGAAAGATCCAGTGCCACGATGCGATCTTCACGAGCCAGCCGCCGAGCGTCGGGCCGATCAGCGGTCCAATGAGCCCTGGAATGGCCACGAACGACAAGGCGGACAAGTAGCGTTCCGCCGGAACGGTGCGCAGCACCGCCAACCGTCCGACCGGCAGTAGCATCGCCCCGCCCACGCCTTGCATGATGCGGTAGACCACCAGTTGATTCAGGGTATGCGCGTTGGCGCATAACAGTGAGCCGACCCCGAACACGAGGATCGCGCTGAAAAACACGCGCCGCGTGCCGAGTTTGTCGGCGAGCCAGCCGGACACGGGAATCATCACCGCCATTGTCAGCGAATAGGCGATCACAACCGATTGCATGCGCAATGGCAACTCGCCGAGGCTCGTCGCCATCGCGGGGAGCGCGGTGTTGACGATGGTCGAATCGAGCGTCTGCATGAAGAAGCCGGTGGCGACGAGCCACAGCATCACGGTCAGCGAGCGGGCCGAAGGGGGTGAAGCGGCGGCGGGAGCGGAGGCGGGCTGGGTCGGCGGCGTGGACATGAAGGGCGGCTGGGCGCGCGGGGACGGGCTGGACTCGCTATTCTAGGGAAAAGCGTAGCCCGACGCAGCGGATATTCCGGTTGGATCGACCCACCGCAAGTAACGCAAGCGAAGGTCCGCCAGGCAGGTCACCCCAACCCAGGCAACGCCGCGGCAGTACGGAAAAACGCCTGCGCACGCGGCTCGTTGCCAAA
>NZ_JAXDPY010000235.1:0-4819 GCF_034668105.1 Paraburkholderia sp.
GTTACTCTTATTGGCTTCGTCGGCCGATGCCTGCGCGAATGCCGGCGACAGCGCCACCGACACGACATATAACGCGGCCGACCAAACCGTACCTTTACAACCCATTTCTCATACCTCGTCTTCGGGCATTTCTTATAGGCGAACGCATTCCTTTGCTCAACGCAAATAAAGCAAAATGAACCAGCGCTCGTATTTTCGAATTAAATCGAATTAGTTTCGGGCATGCGTTCGCTCACCCCGCGGCTAAACGCCGCTGGTTAAAAAATGCAAAGCAGATGAGGCCCGCGATTAAATCGCGTTGAGTCTCTCAATCAAATTGAAAAGCCGCTGCGGCTGCACACAGAGCTTGCATGGACGCTCCTTGAACAAGAGAAACGCGAAAACCCAATGAAGCATATCGCCGATAAACGTTCCCGGTGACTACATCGTTGCGGAATATTAGCAAACGTTTCTCAAAATTACAGAGATAAATTTGTAACACGATCGAAAGGAATGTCGGATCAAAGGCGGCGCATACTTTTTCCCGAATTCAATTAGCATTTTTTCACCACATCTCCATGCGGTTCTTAGGCGCATTCAGAAAATCGGCACGCATTTCCAGCAGTCCAGGTCGACTGACTTAAATGGCTGTTTGGCGAAAAAACGCCCGCAGGAGCTGCAATAACCGCTTTACCCGTTAGACTGGCGCTCGCTTAAAGTTCGACCCACCGCTTTGATGAGGCCTTCATGATTCGCACGATGTACCGGTACTGCATTGCCTTGACCGTCGCGGTTCTTTCCGCTTGCACCGTCACGCCGCATCACGACGCGAGCGGGTCACCGGCCGGTGTGTCGACGTCCGCCGCGCTGGCCTCATGGAACGACACGGCGGCCAAACGCTCGATCGTCGATTTCGTCACGCTGGTCACAACGCCCGAGTCGAAGGATTTCATCGCGCGCGCTGACCGGATCGCCGTGTTCGACAACGACGGCACATTGTGGCCGGAGCAGCCCGCCTCGCCGCAACTCGTATTCGCGCTGCAGCGTGTCAAGGCGGTGGCTGGCCGGCATTCGGAATGGAAACGGCAGGAGCCGTTCCGATCGATTCTGAGAGGCAATCTGAAGAGCATCGCGGCGAGTGGCGACGCCGGCTCGATGAAAATCATGGCGGCAGCGACCGCCGGCATGACCAGCGAGCAATTCGCCGCGCTCGTGCACGAATGGTTCGACTCCGCGAGCGACCCGCGCTTTAATCGGCCGTACACCGACCTGGCGTATCAGCCGATGCTCGAGTTGCTCGCCTATCTGCGCGCCAATGGCTTCAAGACCTATCTGGTGACCGGCAGCGACGCCGAGTTCGTCCGCGATCTGGCGCAGCGCATGTATGGCATCCCACCGGAGCAGGTGATCGGCAGCACCGTCAAATACAGGTACGGCGAAACGAACGGCGCGGTTTCGTTGACCCGGTTTGCGCAGGTCGACAATCTGGTCGACGGCGCGGCCAAACCGCTCGCTATCGATCGCGTGATCGGCAGGCGTCCGGTGATCGCTTTCGGCAACGCGGACGGCGACGTGCCGATGCTCGAATGGACTTCGGCCGGCGACGGCCCGCGCCTCGCGGTGCTGGTGCATCACACCGACGACGCACGGGAATATGCGTACGACCGCACGGCGAAAAGCGGCAGGCTCGACAAGGGGCTCGACGAAGCCGGCGTGAAGGGCTGGCTCGTCGTCGATATGAAGGATGACTGGAAGACGGTGTACAAACCGGATGGCACGGCAGCGGGTGCGGGTGCAGCACCGTCTAATTGAAGTTGCTCGCCTAGCGGGTCAGCGTGATCACCAGATAACTGGCGTACAACACGCCGCACACCAGCAACGCCCACACCGGCACACCGCGTTCGCGCACGTTGATCCGCAGCCACGCGGCGGCGGCGAGCGTGATCACGATGCCGGTCACGACTTCAATGCGCGGCGTCCACGGCGTCAGCAGAATCCCGATCGCGGGCAGCAAGGTGCCCTGAAACACCATCGCGCCGGTGATGTTGCCGAACGCCAGCGTGTCCTTGCCACGGCGAATCCACAGGATGCTGTTGACCTTCTCCGGCAACTCAGTGGCGATGGGAATGATCAGCAGCGACAGCAGCAGCGGCGAGACACCGAGCCCCTCTGACACGCCCCGCACCCCGTGGATGAAGCCTTCCGCACCCCACACCAGCAACGCGACCGCCAGCGCCAGTTGCATCGCGATGGTCGCCAGATTCGTGGGCACGCCAAGACGCGACAGCAGCATCTTGCCCGGCGCCTCGGTGCCATGGCCGGCGTCGACCAGTTTGTTCGACGCGCGAAACGTCATCACCACATAAGTAACGTACACGCCGACCAGGGCCGCGCTCAACAGCGCCCGCACGATCATCTCCTGGTGCGGCACATACATTGCCGCGGCCGCCAGCACGAAGGCGCACAGAAAGTAGTTCAGATCGCGCGTGAAACCCGTGCGCTCCGGCGTGACCCAGCCTTTGGCGCCGCGCGAGCCGAGAATGGCGAGCGTCATCAGGAAGGTGGACAGGGTGGAAAGCATCAGCGGTGCACCGAGGATCGCGCCGACGCCGATCTCCTGGTTGACGGCACTATCGGCCGTGCCGCTGACAATCGCGAGCAGCGGGACGAGGGTTTCGGGCAATGCGGTGCCGACGGCCGCGAACAGCGAACCTGTCACGCCCTCGGAGATTTTCAGGCGCTCGCCAAGATGTTCGAGCGCATTGGTAAAGAGCTCAGCCGCCACCAGAATGACGACCAGCATGATGGCGAGTTCGAAGAGCAAACCGCTCATGCGCGGCTCCCTGAATAAGCACAACGGAAGCGGCACGACGGACGGCCAAGTGGGGAGACTGGCAGGGCACAACGATGTTTCACAGGGCAACTCCGCGGCCGGACGTAGTGATAAACCAATGACGCACCGCGCCCCGTCCGACCAGAACGAAGCAGTACGCCAATGGTCTCGCCAAACCGACCCGGTCGAACGCGCCATGACCCGCAGGTCAAGTATGTTGACGCGCTCTCCTTCAATGATTGAAGGAAGGCTACTCCCCAGAGACCGCTGGATTCTAACGGGACGGGCGGCTTTCAACAAGCTTGGAATCTTGCGCATGTTGCAGTGCCTCCCGGCCTTGCCACATCAGTCAGACGATGCGACGTGAGGCGGCTGACGGGCGCGCGATTGCCCCGCTGCTAAGATCACTCACTGTCTACGACAGCAGCGAGTCTTCACATGAATTACCAAAATCGCCAGTGGTTTTACGTCAAACGTCCCGAAGGACGAGTTGGCGATGAGCATTACGAGTTGCGCGAAAGCGAACTCGACGACAAGTTGTCCTCGAATGAGGTGTTGATCCGGGCGCGCATCGTCAGCGTCGATCCGTACATTCGCATCCAGCAGCACGAACGCAATACCTACGATGTGCCGCATCCGCTCGGGATCGTCCAGCGGGCAGGCGTGGTGGGTGAAGTGGTGGCGTCGGCGAGTCCGCTGTTCAAGCAGGGCGACTGGGTGTCGGCCTATAGCGGCTGGCAGTTGTACGCCAAGTGCCATCACAGCGAGTTGACGAAACTGAACCCCGACGCAGCGCCGGTTTCGACCGCGCTCGGCGTGCTCGGCATGCCGGGACGCACCGCGTGGTTCGGTTTGATGGAAGCGGGCCGTCCGCGTCCGGGCGACACGCTGGTCGTGTCCGGTGCCGCGGGTGCGGTGGGCTCGCTGGTTGCGCAGTTCGGCAAGCGTGCCGGATGCCGCGTCATCGGGATCGCGGGCGGGCCGGACAAGTGCGCGTTTCTGACCGACACGTTGAAACTCGACGGCGCGGTCGATTACCGCGCGCATCCCACGCTCGAAGGCTTGCAGTCAGCGCTGCAAGCGGCGACCGGTGGCGTCGATATCTATTTCGACAACGTGGGCGGCATGGTCACCGACGCGGTGATTCCGCTCATCAAGCGCCGCGCGCGAATCGTGATCTGCGGCGCGATCGCGCAATACGACGGCGGTCTCGACACGCCGGACCTCGCGCCGCGCTTCTTGCAGCACATGCTGTTTCAGCGCGCGACGATTCAGGGGATTCTGGCGCGTGACTTTGTGTACCGGATGGACGAGATGCTGCAGACCGTCGCACCATGGGTGAAGAACGGCGAAGTTGTGTATCAGGAGACGTACGTCGATGGTTTCGACGCGCTGCCGAACGCGCTGAATAGCCTGTTCGAAGGGAAGAATCTCGGGAAGCTGCTGGTCAGAGTGTGATCAGAGCCAGCGGGATAGCTATCCCGCTGGCTCGATCTGTTCGACGAGCCAATCTCTTCGTACGGAGATCGGCGTCGGAGACAGTTGGCCGCTTACTTCACGGGCGTCAGGTAAGAACCCGACAGGAACCGCTGCGAACGCGGAATGGTCGCGGTATAGGCCTTGATGGCCGCGGCGAGTTGAGGACGAATCAGGTTGCGGTTGAAATCGTAGATCGCATAGCCATCGCCTTCACCATTGTCCGGATCGCCGTTACGCACCACAAACCAGAACGCTTTTTGCACGGAGCCGTTGTTCATCAGCACTTTGACCTGGTTGAAGGCCGCAGTTTGCCCGGCGTCAGTGCCATCGATCCCGTTGTTGGTTTCCGTCAGCCAAAGCTGTTTCGGACCATTGGGGACAACGGTGGCCATGGTATCGATAAACGCTTGCACCATCATCACGTATTCGCTGCTACTGAAGTACGGATGGAGGTCGACCACATCAACGACGCTATTCAATGGGCTCGAAGCACTGGAAGTGTTATTTCCGAGCGCTTTGATGTCATCC
>NZ_JAXDPY010000236.1:0-3647 GCF_034668105.1 Paraburkholderia sp.
TCAGCCGCTTCCCGCGTCTGGTGCGCGATCTGGCGGCGAAACTCGGCAAGGAAGTGGAACTCGTCACCTTCGGTCAGGCGACCGAACTCGACAAGAGCCTCATCGAACGGATCATCGATCCGTTGACTCACCTCGTGCGCAACAGCCTCGACCACGGCATCGAAACCGTGGCGGCGCGGCGCGCGGCGGGCAAGGACGGGACGGGCCAGCTGGTCCTGTCGGCGGCTCACCATGGCGGCAACATCGTCATCGAAGTGAGCGACGACGGCGCCGGTCTGCGCCGCGACAAGATTCTCGCGAAGGCGGCCAAGCAGGGCATGCAAGTCAGCGAAAGCATGACCGACGACGAAGTCTGGAACCTGATTTTCCTGCCCGGCTTCTCCACGGCGGAGCAGGTCACGGACGTCTCGGGCCGCGGCGTCGGCATGGACGTGGTGAAGCGCAACATCCAGTCGATGGGTGGTCACGTGGAAATCACCTCGCATGCGGGCAAGGGCAGCACCACGCGGATCGTTCTGCCGCTCACGCTGGCGATTCTCGACGGCATGTCGGTCAAGGTCGGCAGCGAGATTTTCATTCTGCCGCTCAACTTCGTGATGGAGTCGCTGCAACCGCGCGCCGAGGACATCTATACGGTGGCCAACGGCGAACGGGTGGTGCGCGTGCGCGGTGAGTATCTGCCGCTCGTCGCGTTGCACGAGGTCTTCAACGTCGAAGACGCCAAGCAGGAACCGACGCAAGGCATTGTCACCATCATGCAAACCGAAGGGCGCCGCTTTGCGATGCTGATCGACGAACTGGTGGGCCAGCAGCAGGTGGTCGTGAAGAATCTGGAAACCAATTACCGCAAGGTGCACGGCATTTCCGCCGCGACCATTCTCGGCGACGGCAGTGTCGCGCTGATCGTGGACGTGGCGGCGCTGAATCGCGAAACGCGCCATGCGCACGGCGCGCTGAGCCTCGCATGAGATCCGTCATGGCATTTCCAATGGCATGCGTAACGCGCGCAGTTTTCGCAACACTCACTCAATTTATTTCATCCCAACCGTTTGGGGGCTAACGTGGCAGAAGTCCAATCCATCAATTCGAACGTCGCGAACGGGACGAATGGCCGCCGCGATGCGCGGCAAGCAGAGGCCGGCGGTCAGGAATTCCTGGTCTTTACGCTCGGCGCCGAAGAGTACGGCATCGACATTCTCAAGGTGCAGGAAATCCGCGGCTACGACAACGTCACGCGTATCGCCAATGCGCCGGAGTTCATCAAGGGTGTGATCAATCTGCGCGGCATCATCGTGCCGATCGTGGATATGCGCATCAAGTTTCATCTGGGCCGTGTCGAGTACGACCATCAGACTGTCGTCATCATCCTGAACGTCGCGCATCGCGTGGTCGGGATGGTGGTGGACGGCGTGTCGGACGTGCTCACGCTCGCCACCGACCAGATCATGCCGGCACCGGAATTCGGCGCGACGCTGACGACCGAGTACCTGACGGGACTGGGCACGGTCGACGGCCGCATGCTGATCCTGATGGACATCGAGAAGCTGATGACCAGCCGCGAAATGGCGCTGATCGAATCGCTCGGCGGCTGAACGCCGAAACGCCCAAACGCCGGAACACGTCAGTCCGCGTGAGTACGAAAGATAGATCGAACAGGGAGTGCCAAGATGCTGAGCAGGTGGTCGATTCGCACATCGCTGACGATAGTGGGGATCATTCTGGTTGCGCTGACGGTCGTGGTCGGCGCGCTTGGTCTAACCGCGCTGAACGGCGCGAGTCAGTCGCTCGACCGTATCGCGCGCGGCGATCTGGTCGCCATTCACGCGATCGACGATGCGTCGTCGTACCTGTTGCGTTCGCGTCTCGCGGTGGACCGCTTCAATACGCTCTCGGCCGCCGGCAACGCGGACGAGGCGAAGAAAGCGATCGATCGCGCGCAGGAATTGCTGACCAGCGGCAATCTGAGCTGGCAGAGCTATCTCGATGCGCCGAAGAAAGGCATCGATCAGGCACTCCTCGACGACGTGGTCGCCAAGCGCGCGAGCTTGATGCATGACGGCATCGATCCGGAGTTCGCGGCGCTGAAGGCCAACGACATGGCCGCCTACCACGCCATCGCCGATACGAACATCAGCCCGATGTTCATCGCCTACGACACTGCCGCATCGGCGGTGATCAAGGCATTGCAGCAAAGCGCCGTGGATCAGCAGGCAAGCGCGCAAGCGAACATCTCGCTGATGACCTCGTTGATCATCGGCGTCACCGTAATTGCGTTGCTGCTGGTCGTGGGTATCCGCTTCGCGCTGCGTGGCCTGATCGTGCAGCCGCTGAACGATGCGACCGCGTGCTTCGAACGGATCGCGTCGGGCGACCTGTCCGAGCAGATCGAAGTATTCAGCCGCAACGAAGTCGGCCGCCTGTTCGCCGGCATCAAGCGGATGCAGGACAGCATGGCGGCGATGGTGAGGGCGGTTCACAGCAGCACCGAATCGATCGACACCGGCGCGCGCGAGATCTCCATGGGCAACACCGATCTCTCGCAACGCACCGAACAACAGGCCGCCTCGCTGCAGGAAACCGCCTCGAGCATGGAGCAGTTGACCGGCACCGTGCGTCAGAACGCCGAGAATGCGCGCCAGGCGAGCCAGCTGGCCGTCAACGCGTCGGATATCGCAACGCGCGGCGGCGACGTGGTGAGCCAGGTCGTCACCACGATGGAGGGCATCGCGGCCAGCTCCAACAAGGTCGTCGACATCATCGGCGTGATCGAGAGCATTGCCTTCCAGACCAACATTCTCGCGCTGAACGCGGCGGTCGAAGCCGCGCGGGCAGGCGAGCAGGGCCGGGGTTTCGCGGTGGTCGCGGGCGAAGTGCGCAGCCTCGCGCAGCGTAGCGCGAGCGCCGCGAAAGAGATCAAGGAACTGATCGGCGACTCGGTCGACAAGGTGCAAAGCGGCTCGGCGCTGGTCGGCCGCGCGGGTACCACGATGGGCGAGATCGTGCAGGCGGTGCGCCGCGTGACGGACATCATGGGCGAAATCAGCGCGGCTTCGGAAGAGCAGTCGGGCGGCATCGAACAGGTGAATCGCGCGGTCGTGCAGATGGACGCGGTGACGCAGCAGAACGCCGCGCTGGTCGAACAGGCCGCGGCTGCGGCGGCGTCGCTCGAAGACCAGACGCGTCAATTGCAAGCGGTGGTGAATGTCTGGAAGGTGGCCGGCGGCCAGACCCGCACCGGCGCCACCGGGGTGCGCACGCAAGCCGCGATGCGCACGAACGGCGGCACGAAGGGCAGCGCAAACAGCAACGCGGATGGCGTGACGGTCGGCGGCAAGACTGCTCAGCCGACCAGAGCACCGCAGCGGGCGCAGGGCAACGCCGCCGCGAATTCGGCTGCAAATTTGACAACGCACACGGCGACCCAGACGGCCAACCACGCAGCGCCGCCTTCGGCCACCCATGGCGCCGACGCGGCACGTGTCGAGCCGGCTCTGAAACCGAGGACGGCCCGCGCCGCAGCCGAATCCACAGTGCGTCCTGCCGCGGCAGGCACGGCGTCGGCAGGATCGGACGCGGACTGGGAAACATTCTAGGAAGCGGCACAAAGACATGCGGTCATTCGGCATCTCGCTCCATGACGGGCGAAT
>NZ_JAXDPY010000237.1:0-3904 GCF_034668105.1 Paraburkholderia sp.
CCGAACGGGCAGGGCAGCGCCGTGCTGTTCGACACGCTCGAATCCGGCGCGCGGATCGACATCGACGGACCGTACGGCATGGCTTACCTCAGGCGCGATGTGCCGCGCGACATACTCTGCGTGGCAGGCGGCTCGGGCCTCGCGCCGATGATCTCGATTGCGCGTGGCGTGGCTGCGGATCCTTCACTCGCGAATCGCAAACTGCACTTCCTGTACGGCGGCAGAACGGCGCGCGATGTATGCGGCCGCGACATGCTCGCGCAACTGCCTGGCTTCGATGAGCGCCTGCATTTCGAGGCCGCGATCTCCGACGACACACGGGAACACGCCTGCGAACCGTGGACCGGCCACGTGGGCTACGTTCACGACCTCGCCGACTCGTTGTTTGGCGATCGTCTGCGCGACATGGAAATCTATTTCGCCGGGCCGCCCGCGATGGGCATGGCGATCCAGCGCACACTGCTGGCGCGCAAAGTGCCGTTCGAACAGGTTCACTTCGACCAGTTCTATTGAGCGTTACGGCCCGGCCCAACCCAACCTGAGCGATGGCAACTCACCGTGACCTGGCCGGCGCGCGGCCGCATGGCGCGCACCGTCGGTCGACTTCAGATATCCAGCACGATCTCGTCGGAGCGCGCGCGCGACACGCAGATCATGATCGCGCTGTCGTATTCGTCTTCGTCGAGCACGAAGTCCCGGTGTTCGACCTCTCCGGCAATCAGCCGCGTGTGGCACGAACCGCAGGTCCCCGCTTCACACGAACTCGGCGTATCGATGCCGTGGGCACGCAGCGCGTCGAGAATCGTTTGCCCCGGCTGCACGTTGACACAGCCGCCGCTGCGCGCGAGCCTGACGGTGAACGGTTTTTCGCCCGAAGGTTCGCCGTTTGTGCCGTTTGTGCCGTTTGTGCCGGCAAATTCACTGGTGCCGAAATCTTCAAAGTGCACAGCGGACGAAGGCCAGTGCGAAGCCGCCGCGCGCACCGCCTGCATCAGCGGCCGCGGTCCGCAGCAATAGAGATGCGTATTGCCTTCGCGTGCCGCGAGAAACGGTGCGAGCGCCACCGAGCGCTCGCGCTCGCCGTAGTCGTGATGCACGGTGACATGCGCGGCACGTTCGGGCGTGGCCAGCTCATCGAGAAACGCCGTGGATTCCGGCGTGCGCGTGCAATACAACAGGTGGTAATCGGCATGGCGTGCGTCGAGTTCGGCGATCATCGCGCGCAACGGCGTAATGCCGATGCCACCCGCGATCAGCAGATAACGCGACGCGTTGTCCGTCAACGGGAAGTAGTTTTCCGGCGGCGCCACCTCGAGCCGCGTGCCGACCCGCACGTCGCGCACCATGCTGGCCGAGCCGCCGCGGCCGCTTGCATCGAGCTTGACCGCGATCACATAGCGGTCGCGTTCAGCCGGCGCATTGCACAGCGAATAGCGGCGCTCGCTGCCGGCCGGCGTGCGGACCAGCACATGCGCGCCCGGCGAGAAGACGGGCAGCGCGGCGCGATCCGGCGCCTGCAACTCGAACAGAACAATGTCTTCGGCGATTTCGGTTCTCGCCGTGACATCGAGCGACAAGCGGTTCGCCGCGTCGTGGCGAGCGGGTTCTACCGGCACGGGTGCGCAAGCGCCGTTAGTCGCACGCTCAGCGCCGAAGAAAGGTTGCATCAAGGTAGCGGTCATCTTCAATCGGACAGTCGTTACTGCCGCCTTTGGGAAAATCCGGCACGTTTGCGGTCATACGCTGAGACTTCTGTTCAGCGGAACCTGGTGTTTGAGTTCGACATCGCAGCCGCTTGCCGACGACGCAATCGCCGCCTCGCAGACTTCGAGATTGGCGAGGCCCCAGGCGCCGTCGTGCAGCGCCGCGCGGCGTCCGCTGATCGCGTCGTGGAACTCGGCCATCACGCGCGAGCGCGGCGAGCCGCCTGCAGGCAAGGGCAGATCGGCACGGCCGCTATCGGTGTAGACGATCAGCCCCTGCGGCGACTGGCGAATTTCGCCGCGCTCACAACTGACGATCGTGAGACCGAAGAACGGTTGCCAGGGGGCGTCGCCCGGAATCGCGTGTTTCGCGCGAGCCTGCTTGGCGAGCAGTTCTTCTGCGGGCGTGCGGATCTGTTTGGCTGCGGTGCCAGTGCCGATGCTGCGATCGGCGGCGGCGCGCCCCGCGCTGCGGAAGCCCCACTCGCCGACGCCTTCGCACAGTTCGATGCTGGAGAAACGGCCGTAGCCGTTGTAGATCGCGGTGGCCGCGGCGCCGTCCGCGAAATCGATGAACACCGTATGCGCGCCGATGGCGCTGCGCTGCGGATCCCAGTCGAAGGTTTTCGCGCGCACGCTGCGCGCGGCGCCGCCACACAGCAGCCGGATGATGTCGAATTGATGCGATCCCTGCCGCAGCGTGACGCCGCCGCCCTGGCGCGCGTCCAGTTCGTCGGCGCGCCGCGGCCGGTACAACCAGTCGGTGAAGCACCAGGTGTTGACCATTTGCACGCGGCCCAGCTCGCCTGCGTCGATCAGCTCGCGCATCGCGTGAATCGGCAGATCGTAGCTGTGCGAATGACCGACGAGCAGCACGACCCTGGCGCTTTCGGCGGCGGCGACCATGGCTTGCGCGTCGGCAAGATTGGCGGCCATCGGCTTTTCGACGAGCACGTGTTTGCCGGCTGCACACGCGAGCAACACGTGCTCGCGATGCAGCGTGGTCGGCGACGCGACGTAGATCGCGTCGACCTCGGCATGGTCGAGCAGCGCGTCGAGCGTGTCATACGCAGCGAAGCCGAATTCGTCGACGGCCGCGCGTCGCACCGCTTGCGCGGGATCCACGATGGCCGTCAGTTCGAAGCCGGGATGCGCGGCCATGGCGGGCACGAACGCACGGCCGGCCGTGCCGAAGCCTACGATCCCGATACGGATCGGCCGCTTCACGTCAGCGTCAGCGTCAGCGTCGGTGCCCGGGATCTTCATGGTGCGTCGCTCGCGGCGTCGTCACCGACGCCCAGGCCGCTTTCGCCATTCAACGATTCGGCATTCGCGCGGTTCGCAAAGAACGGATCGCCCGCGAGGTTTTCCATCATCGCGAGCAAGGTACGGCGCGTAGCGGCAATGTCCTCGGCCGAGATGCCCGACAGTGCGATGCGATTCACCTCCACGGCGGCGGGCACCAGCAGCGCGCGCAAGCTCGTGCCTTTAGGTGTCAGAAAGATGCGCACCTGCTTGCGGTTATCGGGCAGTTTCTGGCGCGTCACATATCCGAGTGCTTCCATGGTCTTCAGCGCGGAAAACGTGGTGGGCTCGGCCACCCCGGCCTGCTCGCTCAGCTGGCGTTGTGTGAGTCCGTCGGTTTGCCAGAGGATGCGCAGAAACGTCCAATGCCCGTATTGCACCGCGTGTTCGCGCAGCCGTGCCTGGAGCGAACGTGAGAAGCCGCGCGTGGTGTCCTTGACGAGGTGCGCCATCCGTTCTTCGGGCAGCGCTTCGCGCCAATGCTGGAGGGTGCCCGGCAGTGGGTCGCGTGCGGATTTTTCACTCTTGCTCATGCATTCACCTTTGTCGTGGCATGTGTATGACCATGCGTTTTTTAAATTAGCCAACTAAGTTTGGGTTGTCAACAACGTCCCGGCCTTCGAGCATGCCGGAGCCGCGAGGCGGCTCGTGAAACACCCGCATTTTAAGCCGTAAAACCTTTTGCCAGTGGACTTTGCAAGGAATCGTCGAAGCCCGTTCCGGGCCGCATCAGTGTTTTCCATGATTTAAACTTAGATGACTAAGTATAAGATGATCTGGAAAGCGGACGTGTCAACCGGCGGGCTTCATCGCGGATCGGGACCGGACAGGCGCGCCGTCGAACCATCAACCGACGTCATTGAAAACCTGGGGACGCGAAAACCATGCTGACGGCT
>NZ_JAXDPY010000238.1:0-17882 GCF_034668105.1 Paraburkholderia sp.
GACGCGTGCGGCTTCGTGCAGATCGCGCCGGCCGCGGCCGCCCAGGCGCGGCTGATGAACGCGATTTATGGGCCGCGCGGCGCCAAGGCGGGCTACACGTCAGGCGAGTGTTGCGACGACCTCGCCGCGGCGATGGACGACCTGATCGCGCAAGGCGTACAGGTCGTCGTGCTGGGCTGTACCGAATTGCCGCTGCTGCTGCGCGGTTCGACGTTGGGGCGGCCAGGGGGGCCGGCCGTGCGGCTGGTCGATCCGACCGACGTGCTGGCAAAACGCTGCGTAGCGTATGCACTGGGCGAAAGCGCAGCGGTAGATTCGGGCAGTGCACCAGGCGCGTGGGACAGCGCATTCCCTGCGCGTGTCAGCGCGATCTGAACGGCCAGCGTAATTAAAAAAGGTATAGCTAGGATATGTCAGGCTGAATGCGCGAACCCGTTACGATCGAATCGAAGAGTGCGTAAGGCCACGCGAAACTGTCGTGGCCGATGAGCTGGCGCAGGCCGGGAGCAGCAGCACGCGCGCGACATCGATAGACGGGCAACCACCGTGCGGCTCGCAGGCGATGTTCGCGATGAGCGCGGGCATACGCCTGAATACGCGAATCCAGTAAGCCGATGCGCCGTACCGGAGCGGTGTTGTGCCGAGGGCGGCCAGGGTCTGCGCGTGGATACCTCTTCTATGGCGATTCGTCGATGACCGATCGATCGGTGAGTCGGGACGTGGGCTAAGAACAGGGAGTATCGATATGAGCGTAACCGTCGTTCAGCGCAAGGCAGTCGATCCTGAGGAGTATGGCGTACCAGGTAACGTGCGTGATGCAGCGTCGTCCGCACAGGAGGGCGTGCGGTCGGAACCGGATGGGCAGCCGGCAAGGCAGCAGGCCATGCATCAGATGCTTCGATCAGGGAGGGACCTGACGAAATATGACGGGCAGGGTAAGGAGCGTAGATCGGCAGCGTCGGCGGATACCGTATCGCGTTTCGCGCCGAAGCAGAGTGCGGCTGCGCAGCCTACGCTGGGGCGGGTCCAGGCTGCGATGACGCGTCAGGGCGGCGCCTCAACCGCCTCAACCGCCTCAACCACCTCAACCACCTCAACCGCTTCAACATCATCACCGCCTGGCACCACCGCCCAGAAGCTCATCGACCGATACGACGGCGGCAGCGGGAAACCATCGCTGAATTACACCAATGATCAGCGCGCGGCAACTCAGCTCGCGCAATACACGAAGCTCACATTGACGGGCCTGCCGCCCTCAACCGTCAAGGATGACCAGGCACTCGCCGGCCTGTCCGCGCAACTGGCGCAGATGGATGAGTCGACGCGCGAGGCCTATTCCGCCCGCGCAATGAAAGCGCTGCAGCAGCCCCCGGAGCAACGAAGCACGGCGATTGCGGCGCTCACGGCCGATGTGTCGCGCGAGATGCGCGAGATCGGGCAGGATCCGGTTCGCCGCCTCGCCGCGATGTTCAACGCGCCGGTCGGTACGCAATATCTGCAAGACGGTGGACGAGGGCAGATGAGCGCGCTGCGCCAGCAATACGATGCCTTTGTCGCGCCGGGCGCGAGCGACGCGACGCGCGCGCAGGCCCTCGACGGCGCGGTGCGGATCAAGACGCAGATGCAGACGGAGATCCAGAAGGTGGTGGCCGCGCACACGGCAAGCGAGCAGAAGACATGGAGCGCGTCGGCGCAACGGGTCGAGCGGATCCTGAACGAAGCGGAGCACTACACGGCCCGGAACATCCGTTTGCCGACGTATACGGACGACCCGCAGTGGAATGACAGGCGTGCCGAAGCGTACGCGCAGACGTACGGCTATCAGTCGATCGGCGAGAAGCTATTGTCCGATGACGGACTGTCGCAGCAGGAGCGCGCCAACCCTGGCTATTGGCATGGGCCGGGCATGCAGCGGTCCGCGGACGAGAAGGCGCGTGACCTGCTGACCTTCCAGCAAGGGCTGAACGATCCGGATTCCGCGATCTTCAGGCGCGTCCATGCGCTGGAATCAGGCGCGGTGCACGAACTGACCGCGAACGGCGACAAGGACCATTATCTGGATCAGGTCGGAACGCCGAAGCTCTACCGGGACATCGGCCAGGCGCTGCCGCGGGCGGACGGACAGTATGTGCAGAACCTGGCGCAGAAATACATCGACACGATCAGGGACCTCGACGCCAGGAGCCGGCAGATGATGCGCGAGCACACGCCGGATACGCTCGACAAGGTCCTCTATGCCACGGGCAAGGTGCTCAACAGTCTGATGCCGCTGCCGGGGATGGACTGGCTGGCCGGGCAGTTGCTCGATGCGACGATACCGAACCACGGCGGGTTGAGTTCGGGAGAAGAAGCGGTGCTCGACACCAGCCTGATGGTCGGTGGCCTGCTGATGGGTGGGCTGGACAAACTGCCCGTGCTCAAGGGCAGGTTCGGGCCGGGCGAGGTTGCGGAAATGGCGTTAGGGAGATTGCACCCGGTCGAGGCCAACGTGGAACCGTCGTTGCCGATGTCGGCAAAGGAGAGGATTGCGCAGAGTCTGGGCGCGCTGCCGGACCCAGCCACGCACACGGCGCCCCGGCAGCCGGACAGTCGGTCTGACGAAGCGGGATCCGTCCAGAAAACCGGGCCGGCCGGCTCGGAGCAAACGTCGGCGCCTCGCGCGGAAGGGCTGCCGGTTCCTTCGTCTTATGAAGAGTCGCGGCCACCGGGCGAACTGGACTGGCGCAATAACGTGTTCATCGACAAGCAGGGCGGCCGGCATATCGAGCAGGACGGCCATTGGTACAAGGTGAAGTACGACGCGGACAACGGCACGCTACGGGTGGCTCATCCGGATGATGCGAGCAAGCCTGCGTATCCGGTGCGCATCGGCGCGGGTGGAACGTTCGAGGTGCATGGCGACGTGGGGCTTAAAGGGGGCGGTCCGAAGCCGGCGCCGCGCGAGCTTACGCAGGGCGAGAAGGATGGGGTGCGCAGGTTGCTGAACCAGCCGGGGAGGACGCCTGAGCAGGTGGCGCAGCAGACGGGGATATCCTTGCAGCAGGTGCGTGCGGTTTTGCATGGCGAGGCGGTCGAGGTGCAGCTCCGCAAGCCGCGAACGGAACTTACTGAGGACAAGAAGAAAGAGATTCTGAATTTGCTTGACCAGCGCTTAGCGGTGAAGGAGGTGGCTGCTCAGACCAATGTGTCGATAAGCGCTGTGGCCAGACTTGCCAGACAGTATGGCGTGAAATTTCCAGAGCGACGGATATCAGTAGAAAAAAGACAGAAGGTTGCTGAGTTGCTCAATGAAGGGCGCACTCAAAGTGAAATTGGCCGCGAGTTAAACATATCCGCGTCGGCGGTAGGCAAAATCGGTCGTGAATATGGTCTTTTGAAAGAACACGGATATGGACGGTACCTGCCCGACGAGACTGTCCGGGCCGCAGTCGATTTGCTCAAGCTCAACGTTACCGCAGAAGACGTGGCGAAGCAGCTAGGTGTCAGTGGAAGCACGGTAGCGAATATTGGCCGCCGGCATCATATAGAGCTTAGTCATGCTGGACAGCCCCTTGGTCAGACGACGCGTGAGAAAATCATCGAGCGGCTGAACCGCGGCGAGTCGCCCGAGGAAGTCGCTAACGCACTCAGACTATCGACCGCGTCCGTCCACAGAATTCAAGGCCGGAACCTTCTGGCAGAGGCACTCGGTGATTTCGTTGCGACAATGGGCCCTGATATGGCGGCAGCCGTTCAGGCGAATTTAAGCCGGCGTATGGTCCAGACTTCCGGTTCGACGGCTGCGGGCACGTCGGCCGGCGGCGAAACCAGGCCGTGGGGCGCGGGGGAGCCGCCACAAAAACGTCAACACCTCGAGCCGGAGGAGGTCGACGAAACTATCCCTCAGTACGTGCACGAACTCATCGAGAGGCTAAGTCCAGCGCAATCGCCGTTGATGCAAAACGTCTGGGACGACGCAGTTTTACTGCTCGACGCCGAGGCACGGCGCATTGCTGGCCCAGCGGGCATGTCAGGAGGCGGTGCAATCGCGCGAGGCGCCGATGTCGAGGCCGAGGCTGCCTCTCGTCGGCTTGACGCTGACGTTGATGCGGTAGTCGCGGTTCTATCGGATGAAGACACCGACTTTCTTCTGCAGTTGACCAGAGATGACGCTCCCAGGAGCGCGTGAGTGAAGCATTTCTCCATCTTCTCTGATTAGCCATTTCGCGGCGATGGACGACCTGATCGCGCAAGGCGTACAGGTCGTCGTGCTGGGCTGTGCCGAATTGCCGCTGCTGCTGCGCGGTTCGACGCTGGAGCGGCCAGGGGGCCGGCCGTGCGGCTGGTCGATCCGAGACGTGCTGGCAAAACGCTGCGTGGCGTATGCACTGGGCGAAAGCGCAGCGGTAGATTCGGGCAGTGCACCAGGCGCGTGGGGCAGCGCATTCTCTGCGCGTGTCAGCGCGATCTGAACGGCCAGCGTAATTAAAAAAGGTATAGCTGCCGTGCGTTCCGGCTTCGTATGAGTTGGGGCGACTGCGCTTGTTCCGCTCGTGAAAGCATCGGGCACAGTCATTTCCAACCGGTGCTCGCGGGGCTTCCCGCGCGCTCGCCAGGAAAACTGTATAAATATACAGTATAGTAACCCCCTGCAACCTGGGCCTTTGGCGTGTTTTCCCGCCGGCTCGGGCACACTGAACTTGCGCGGTCGCGAGGCGTCCGTGAGAGGTGGTCCACTCATTCAGACGGTCGGAAAAATTGGCATCTAACGGAATCATCCGCATTCGCGGCGCACGTCAGCACAACCTGAAGAACGTCGATCTCGACGTACGCACCGGCGAGATGACGGTCGTCACCGGCCCATCCGGTTCGGGTAAATCGAGTCTCGTGTTCGACACTTTGTACGCGGAAGGGCAGCGGCGCTACGTCGAAACCTTCAGCGCCTACGCCCGGCAGTTTCTCGACCGCATGGACCGGCCGCAAGTCGACCGTGTGGACGGTGTGCCGCCCGCCATCGCGATCGACCAGACCAACCCGGTGCGCAGTTCGCGTTCCACCGTCGGCACCATGACGGAATTGAACGATCACCTGAAGCTGCTGTACGCGCGCGCGGCCGAGCTGTTCGATCGCAAGACCGCGCACCCGGTGCGCCACGACACACCGGAAACGATCTACGCCGAGTTGCTCGAACGCACGGCGGAGCATGACCCGCGGCTGGTCGTCACGTTTCCGGTCGAGTTGCCGGAGACGGCGTCCGAGCAGGAAGTGGAGCAGTGGTTGTCCGCGAGCGGCTACACGCGCGTGCAGGCGCAGCGCGAAGTCGATTCGCCCACCGGCAAGCGCAAGCTGCTCGATGTGGTGGCCGACCGCTTCCGTTTGCGCGCGGTCGACAAGCAGCGCGTGGTCGAAGCCATCGAGGCGTCGCTCAAGCGCGGCGCCGGCCGCGTCAACATCTACGTGCTGCCCGCTGCGCCGGAGGCGCCGGAAGCCAAAGAAGCCGCGCCCCAGATCTGGCGTTTCTCCACCGGTTTGCATAGTCCCGAGAGCGATCTGCGCTATGCGGATCCGCAGCCGGCGCTGTTCTCGTTCAATTCGGCTTACGGCGCGTGCGAGGTCTGCCGCGGGTTCGGCCGCGTGATTGGCGTCGACCTCGGCCTCGTGATCCCCGACGCGCGCAAGACACTGCGCGAAGGCGCCATCAAGCCGATGCAAACGCCGGCCTGGAAAGAATGCCAGGACGACCTGATGCGCTATGCGGCGAAAGCCGATATTCGCCGCGGTACGCCTTGGGGCGAGTTGACGGACGCCGAGCGCGACTGGGTCATCAACGGTTCGCCGGATTGGAACGGCAAGTGGCAAAGCCATTGGTACGGCGTCAAACGCTTCTTCGAATATCTCGAATCGAAAGCGTACAAGATGCACATCCGCGTGCTGCTGTCGAAATACCGCAGCTACACGCCGTGCGAAACCTGTGGCGGCGCGCGTCTGAAAACGGAATCGCTGTTATGGCGCCTCGGTAACAAGCAGAATGCGGACGACGGGCTGGCGCCCGAAAAGCGCTTCATGCCGCGCGGCGTCGAGTGGACGCGGGGGCAACTGGAGTCCTTGCCGGGTCTGACCGTGCACGATCTGATGCTGATGCCGATCGAACGCATCCGGCGGTTCTTCGACGAGATCAGCTTGCCGAGCGCACTGCTCGACGACGCACTCAAACTGTTGCTCGCCGAAGTGCGTACGCGCCTCAAGTATCTGTGCGACGTCGGGCTCGGCTATCTGACGCTCGACCGGCAAAGCCGCACGCTCTCGGGCGGCGAGGTGCAGCGGATCAATCTGACCACCGCGCTGGGCACGTCGCTGACGAAAACGCTGTTCGTGCTCGACGAGCCGAGTATCGGCCTGCATCCGCGCGATCTGAACCGGATCGTCGAGGCCATGCATCGGCTGCGCGACGCGGGCAACACGCTGGTGGTGGTCGAACACGATCCCTCGGTGATGCTGGCAGCCGATCGCCTGATCGACATGGGCCCGGGGCCGGGCGAACGTGGCGGCTCGATCATTTACGACGGTGTGCCCGAGGCAATCCGCTCGTCCGGCACGCTGACCGGCGAGTATCTGGGTGGTCGCCGGCAGGTGGCGGACGCCGCGCATTGGTCGCAGCGTCCGGTGAATGCCGGCACGCCGCGCATCGTGCTCGAAGGCGCAACCGAACACAATCTGCGGGACGTCACCGTCGAAATCCCGTTGGAGCGGCTCGTCTGCGTGACAGGGGTGTCGGGCTCAGGCAAGTCCACCTTGCTGCAGGACGTGCTCTATCCGGCCATGGCGCGGCATTTCGGCCTCGCCACCGAAGCGCCCGGCGCATTCAAAAGCCTGACCGGCGCCGACCAGGTCACAGATGTCGTATTCGTCGACCAGTCGCCGATCGGCAAGACCGCGCGCTCGAATCCGGCCAGCTACGTCGGCGCATTCGACGAAATCCGCAAGCTGTTCGCAAAGGCGCCGCTCGCGCAGCAACGCGGCTACGGGCCCGGCATGTTCAGCTTCAACTCCGGCGACGGGCGCTGTCCGACCTGCGGCGGCTCGGGTTTCGAACACATTGAAATGCAGTTCCTGAGCGACGTCTATCTGCGCTGCCCGGATTGCGACGGGCGCCGTTATCGCGCGGAACTGCTCGAAGTGAAAATAGAGCGCGGCGAGCCGGCGCGCGCGCTGAGCATCGCGGACGTACTGGAACTGACGGTAAGCGAAGCCACCGCCTACTTCGCGAAAGATGCCGAAGTATTGCGCGTGTTGCAGCCAATCGTCGACGTCGGCCTCGAATACGTGAAGCTCGGCCAGCCGGTGCCCACGTTGTCCGGCGGCGAGGCACAGCGGCTCAAGCTCGCCGGCTTCCTCGCGGAATCGGCGCAGGCGCGTACCGCGCGCAGCACAAAACAACCGGTCGCAAAACGCCTGTTCATGTTCGACGAGCCGACCACCGGCCTGCATTTCGACGACATCGCCAAACTGATGCAGGCGTTCGGCAAGTTGCTGGCGAGCGGCCATTCGTTGATCGTGATCGAACACAATCTCGACGTGATCCGTGCGGCCGACTGGCTGATCGACCTCGGCCCCGAAGGCGGTGACGGCGGCGGCAGAGTGCTGTGCGCGGGCACGCCGGAAGACGTCAAGCGCTGTGCTGAGTCGCATACCGGCGAAGCATTGCTGCAATACGACCGCGCGATGAATGCAGCGGCCGAACCTGCGTCGCAGGGCATTCCATTACAAAAGGCACTGAGCGCGGCGCGTGCGCGAAGGGCAATTGAAGGCGAGGACGTGGTGCGCATCGTGAATGCGCGCGAGCACAACCTGAAAGCACTGGATGTGGATATTCCGCACGGCAAGTTCAATGTGATTACCGGCGTGTCCGGTTCGGGCAAGTCCACGCTGGCCTTCGACATTCTGTTCCACGAAGGGCAGCGCCGTTACCTCGAATCGCTGAACGCGTACGCACGCTCCATCGTGCAGCCGGCCGGTCGCCCCGAGGTGGACGCGGTGTATGGCATTCCCCCTACCGTCGCGATCGAACAGCGTTTGTCGCGCGGTGGCCGCAAGAGTACCGTGGCGACCACCTCCGAAGTCTGGCACTTCCTGCGCCTGCTCTATGTGAAGCTCGGTCTGCAACATTGCATTCATGACGGCACGCCGGTCACTTCGCAAAGCGTCGAATCGATTGCGGCGCAGTTGCTGCGCGATCACAAAGGGCAACACGTCGGCTTTCTCGCGCCGCTGGTCGTCAACCGCAAAGGCGTCTATACCGACCTCGCGAAGTGGGCGAAAGCACGCGGCAATACGCATTTGCGTGTGGACGGCGAATTCGTGCCGGTGGACCCGTGGCCCAAGCTCGATCGTTTCCGCGAGCACACCATCGAATTGCCGGTAACCGACCTCGTCGTGTCGCCGGATAACGAAGCGGAGCTGCGCCAGGCGCTCGACCAGACGCTCGACATCGGCAAGGGCGTCATGCACCTGCTGGCGCCGCTCGACGGCTTGCATGACGCGATCAGCGGCGGCCGTCCCACCGCGGAACTCGGTGCGGTGAAAGTCCTGTCCACCAAGCGCGCCTGCCCGGTCTGCGGCACGAGCTATCCCGAACTCGACCCGCGCATGTTCTCGTACAACAGCAAGCATGGCTGGTGCACGACCTGCGTCGGCACAGGCCTCGCGTTGACGCGCGAACAACGCGCGGCATACGACGATACCGTGATGGTCGAAGACAATCGCGGCCGCGAGCAGAGCTTGCCCTCCGAGGAACAGGAACCGGAAGGCCTCGTCGACGAACCGTGTGCGGATTGCGGCGGCACGCGTCTGAACCCGACTGCACGCGCGGTCAGGTTCGGCGAGCAGGCGATTGTCGACGTCGCGCAATGGACGGTGTCCGACACGCGCGCGTGGATCGACACGTTGGAGATGACGGGCCGGGACGCGGAAATCGCGCGCGACGTGGTGAGCGAAATCGGCAGCCGCCTGCAATTTCTGGAAGAAGTCGGACTCGGTTATCTGAGTCTCGATCGCGCGGCGCCGAGCCTGTCGGGCGGCGAAGCGCAGCGTATCCGGCTTGCCGCACAGCTGGGCAGCAACCTGCAAGGCGTGTGCTATGTGCTGGACGAACCGACCATCGGCTTGCATCCGCGCGACAACCAGATTTTGCTCAACGCGTTGCGCAAGCTGGGCGAAAAGGGCAATACGCTGGTGGTGGTCGAGCACGACGAGGACACGATCCGGCGTGCCGATCACATCATCGATATCGGACCGGGTGCGGGCAAGCGCGGCGGCACGCTGGTCGCGCAGGGCAGCGTGGCCGATCTGTCGGCGCAGCCCGATTCTCTGACCGGGCAGTTTCTCGCTCATCCAATCGTGCATCCGTTGCAGCCGCGCCGCGAGGTGGTCGCGCCGAGCAAACGCACAGCCGCGGTGCCGGAGAACTGGTTGACGGTGCACGGCGGGAAATTGCACAACCTGCAAAACGTTACCGTTGGCATCCCGCTTTCGCGTCTCGTCGCGGTGACTGGCGTGAGCGGTTCAGGTAAGTCGACGCTCGCGCGCGACGTGCTGATGGCCAACTTGCTGGATGCGGTGGGCCGCTCGGTGCTGTCGTCGCCGGCCACGCGGCGTGCGCGCGCGGCGGCCGAGACGCAACCGGCGGCGAACCGGCGTTCAAGCGTGTTGGCGCGCACGGCGCCGCGCGCGCCGCTGAACGTTACGCACGCCTGGCAAGGATGCGAGGCGATCACGGGTTGGGAAACCATCGACCGCGTGCTCGAAGTCGATCAGACGCCGATCGGCAAAACACCGCGGTCGTGTCCGGCAACATACATCGGCGTATGGGATGCGATCCGCAAGCTGTTCGCCGGCACGCTCGAAGCGCGCGCCCGTGGTTATACGGCATCGCGTTTCTCGTTCAACACGGGCGAAGGACGCTGCCCGGCTTGCGAAGGGCAGGGCGTGCGCACCATCGGCATGAGTTTCCTGCCCGACGTGAAGGTGCCATGCGACGTTTGCCACGGCCAGCGCTTCAATCCGGAGACGCTGGCGGTTACGTGGCGCGGCAAGAACATCGGCGACGTGCTGACCATGGAAATCGACGAGGCCGTCGAGTTCTTCGCACCGATCTCGAACATCGCGCATCCGTTGCAATTGATGAAAGACGTGGGGCTCGGCTATCTCACGCTGGGACAACCGTCGCCTACGTTGTCGGGTGGGGAAGCGCAGCGTATCAAGCTCGTCACCGAGTTGAGCAAGGTGCGCGACGACATCACGCGGCGCGGTCAGAAGCCGCCTCATACGCTGTATGTGCTGGACGAGCCGACTGTCGGCTTGCATATGGCGGACGTCGCGAAGCTGATTCGCGTACTGCATCGTCTCGCGGACGGCGGCCATAGCGTCGTCGTCATCGAGCACGATCTCGACGTGATCGCCGAGGCGGACTGGATCATCGATCTCGGGCCGGAAGGCGGTGTGGGCGGCGGCACTATCGTCGCCGCTACGGACCCCGAGGGATTGTCCCGCGTCGCCGCCAGCCACACAGGTGCGGCGCTGCGTCCGGTGCTCGCGCGAGCGCAGAACGAGGTGGCGGTGGTGGCAGTAGAGGGCACGAACGGCTGAGGGTGCGCAACGGCGCAATAGCCTTGCGCCGTTCCTGCCGGGTTGTTCGTTCTGGTTCTGAATCGGCGCTTGCGCACAGCGATCCACGCGGCCAGAAATACCCAATCGCGGCTGGTGTGATCCGCGGGCGCAGCAGAGACTCCTATGAGACCCATCCATGATTGACGAACGTTGGGCGCAAGCCGCCCGGTCGCTTACGAGCCGTGCGGCGTTCTGGTCGCTGCGCATTGTCGATGAACAAGTCGACGATCACGAGGTCCGCAACGACATCGCGCAACCCATGCGCACGGTACGCGATCGCGGCGCGATGCTGACCGCCTGGGTGGGCGCAGGAGCGGGCTATGCGGCCACCGCGAATCTGAGTGCCGCTGGCCTGCAGGAGGCGCTGAATCTCGCCACCGCCCGCGCGGAAGCGAGCGCGGCGGTGTCGTTGATCGACCATCGCGACGTCGCGCGTCCTGCCGTGAGCGGCCAGTACGTGTCGCCGAATGCGCAGCACGCGCTGCCGGGCCGCGCCGAATGGTTGGAGCGCCTCGCCGTGGAATGCGCGGGCGCGAATCTCGACGCGCGGATTGTCGAACGCGTCGCGGCCGTGCAGATTACGCACACCGATCAGCTCTATGTCACCGGCGACGGCGTGCGGATCGATCAGCAGTTTCAGTTCGTGATGCCGCAATTGAGTGTGGCCGCCCACGCGAACGGCGATACCCAGGTGCGTACCCTTGGCGGCAACTACGGCACTCTGGGGCAGGGCGGCATGGAGGTGCTGACGCGCTTTGGTTTCGAGGGCGCGGGTGTGCGTGTCGCGAATGAAGCGCTGCAATTGCTGGCCGCGCCGAATTGTCCATCGGGCAAGCGCGATTTGCTGCTGATGCCCGATCAGATGATGCTGCAGATTCATGAATCGATTGGCCATCCGCTCGAACTCGATCGTATTCTCGGCGACGAACGCAACTTCGCCGGCTGGAGCTTCGTCAAGAAGGACATGTTCGGCTCGTACCGTTACGGCTCGGAACTGCTGAACGTGACCTTCGACCCGGAGCTGCGCGAAGAAGCGGCCGCATACGCATTCGACGACGACGGCACTGAAGCGAAGAAGCACTATCTGATCCGCGACGGCGTGCTCGAACGTCCGCTGGGCGGCGCGCTTTCGCAGCAACGCGCGCAGATGGCGGGCGTGGCGAATTCCCGCGCGTCGAACTGGAACCGGCCACCGATCGACCGGATGGCGAATCTGAACATCGAACCCGGCGAGAGTTCGCTGGAACAGATGATCGGCAACATCGAACACGGCATTCTGATGCGCACGAATACGTCCTGGTCGATCGACGACCATCGCAACAAATTCCAGTTCGGTTGCGAGTTCGGTCAACTGATCGAAAACGGCGAGCTGACTCAGATCGTCAAGCAACCCAACTACCGCGGCATCTCGGCGAATTTCTGGCGCAGCCTGAGCGCGGTGGGTAACGCGGAGACGCGCGAGGTTTACGGCACGTCCATGTGCGGCAAGGGTGAGCCGGCGCAGATCATCCGCGTCGGCCACGCATCGCCGGCGTGTGTGTTCAGCAATGTCGACGTGTTTGGAGGCGCATGATGGGCCAGTTCATGTCGTCGCGCTCCGTGGTGTCGGTCGATTGGCAACAGCATTTCACATCGCTTGCCGATGCAATCGAACGCTTGCAACAAGGCGCGGAAACCACGCTGAGTTCATTCGCCGGCGAGCAATCCGACTTTATCCGCTTCAACGCGGGCAAAGTGCGGCAGATCGGCAGCGTCTCACAAGGCAAGCTGACCTTGCGTTTGATCGACGGCGCGCGGCAGGCCTATTCGACGCTGACCGTCTGTGGCGATCTGCAACAGGATCTGGACGAGGTGAGCGCGGCGCTCGCCACCTTGCGTGAAAGCCTGCGCGGTGCGGCGGACGATCCGCATCTGTTGTTCGACACGTCGACATGGCAGCGCACCACCCAACGTTCAGGCAAGCTGCCGGAACCGGAGAGCCTCTTGCGCATCGTTACCGAATGCGCGCAAGGACTCGATTTCGTGGGCTTTTATGCGGGCGGCACGATCGTGCGCGGTTTCGCGTCCACCAGCGGCAGCCGCGGCTGGTACGAAGTCGATAACTTCAATTTCAGCTGGTCGCTATACGATCCGAGCGGCCGCGCGATCAAAACGACTTACGCCGGCGACGTGTGGAGCGAGGCCGTTTTTGCCCGCAAGGTCGAACAGGCCGCCACCCGTCTGCCCGTGCTCGCGCGCACGCCGCGCGCCTTGGCCCCCGGGCGCTATCGCTCGTATCTGGCACCTGAAGCACTCGCGGAATTGCTCGGCGTGACAGCGTGGAGCGGTTTCTCCGCCCGCGCTCAGGCGAGTTCTCGCAGCGAGCTATACAAACTGCATGTGGGAGAAATCTCAGTCGACCCACGCGTCACGATCAGCGAAGATCTCAATCTCGGCATTACGCCTGGCTTTAACGATGACGGCTATTTGCGCGAAAGCGTGCCGTTGATTCAGTCCGGCCACAGTGCCGAGCGCCTGACCAATGCACGCAGCGCGCGCGAATATGGGTTGACGCCCAACGGTGCGCTGGCGAACGAGTCGCCGGCGGCGCTTTCGATGCAAGCGGGCGATCTGCTTGAAGAAGACGTGCTGGCGAAACTCGATACCGGTCTCTACATCGGCAATCTCTGGTACGTGAATTTCTCGGACCGGATGAATTGCCGCCTGACCGGCATGACGCGCTTCGCGACGTTCTGGGTCGAGAACGGGCAAGTCGTCGCGCCGCTCGAAGCCATGCGTTTCGACGACAGTTTGTACCGCGTGCTCGGCAGCGAACTCGAACAACTCGGCGCGCAAGCGGAACTGCTCCTGAGCGATTCGACATGGGGCGAGCGCGCCACGGGCGGCATGCAATTGCCGGGCCTCCTGACGAGGTCGTTCGAATTGACGTTGTGAGCCTGTGAATCAAGGCGCGCCGCGTCTCCATGCAATCCGAACGGCTTTGGCGTGCGTTGCCGGTCGGTGTGCCGTATGACTGGGTCGGCGCGCCGCCAGACACTCACCCTAGCCCGCCGGGGTCGCCGATGCTTGCGAAGGCACGACGGTGGCCGAGCTTTGCGAGGTTGTCATGTTGGCGGCCGGCAGGCAGTCGGCGCGATATTCGGCTTGCACTTTTTGCTGTGCCGCTTGCAGATCGCTGGGGTATTCGTCATCGTCGCCGCCGGGGTTGTAGCCGACCGCTTCCAGTTCGCTGAGCTCTTGCATCAACTGTTTGTGCGTGACTTCGCCCTTGAGCGGTTTGAACGGGTAGCTGTTGCATTGCTGCGGCGTGAGGCCGGGCGCGGCCATTGCCGAGGCGCTGCCGATCAGCAGAAGGGTGGCGACGAGTGATCTGGTTGCGAGTTTCATTTTGATACCATCCACGATAAAGGTTCGAGTGGGACCGCAAGGAAAGCAGCGGATGGCAGAAGGTTAGTTGAGGCGTCCTACCGGAGCGGCGTCGGCGAAGTGAAATTTGTTTTATTGTGTCGTCGTTCGTTTTCAATGGACTAACGGCGAACTTAAATTTTTCTTCATGAAGCGGATATTCACTCGCCATGTGAGCGCGTGTAGCCTGCACACAAGCACTGAGGCAAAGCGGTGACAGCCGTCGAATCGCACGCCCGTGCTCTGAAACGCGCAAGCCGAATATGGCATCATCATCTCCTACTACTGATAACCGGTCGTGCCCGCCGCTTGCATCGGTAGAGCGGGCGGCGGCGCATGCAATGATCATGTCGCGAGTACTGACGATCGAAGACGATGAAATTACCGCGACTGAGATTGTCGGGGAACTGGAAAGCCGCGGCTTCACTGTGGATTGGGTGGCCAACGGCCGTGACGGCATGGCACGCGCGCTCAGCAAGGATTACGACGTAATCACGCTTGACCGCATGCTGCCGGGCGTGGACGGTCTCACGATCCTCACCACCATGCGCAGCATCGGTATTCAAACGCCGGTGCTGATGTTGAGCGCGCTGGGCGATGTGGACGAACGGGTGCGCGGCCTGCGCGCCGGTGGCGACGACTATCTGACCAAGCCTTTCGATCCCGAAGAAATGACCGCGCGCCTCGAGGTGCTGTTGCGCCGTAGTCAGGTGCCGGTCACACCACTCGAAACGCATCTGCGGGTCGGCCCGCTCGAGCTCGATCTGATTTCCCGCAAGGTTCAGCGCGACGGCGAAGAGATCGATTTGCTGCCCACCGAATATCGCGTGCTTGAATTCATGATGCGGCAGGCGGGACAGACCATCACGCGCACCATGCTGTTCGAGGCGGTGTGGGGTTACCACTTCGACCCGGGCACCAATCTGATCGACGTGCACATGGGCCGGTTGCGCAAAAAAATCGACCCGCCCGGCGTCACGCCCATGATTCAGACCGTGCGAGGCTCGGGTTATATCCTCGCATGAGCAGGGCATTCTGATGGACCCAACCTCCCCGGTTCAGTCCGCGCTCGGACGACGCTGGCATTCCACCACGTTTCGCCTGCTATCCATCTATGCGGTTATTTTTTCGCTTTCGGTGATGCTGTTGCTGGGCTATATCGGCTGGGCCGTGACCGGCGATATGGAGCGCGAGACCGATGTGGTGATGGACTGGCAACTGGTCTACTTCGATTCAGTGCCTGACGCAGGCCTCGCCGACGCGATTCACCGGCGTATCGAACACGAGCGCATGCACACCAATTACTACGGGCTGTTCGCCCCGGACGGTCATCTGATGGCCGGGGACGTGCTGGCGTATCCGTCGCAACTGCCCACTGATCGCTCCGGCAGAACGCTCGACCTCAGGCTTTCGCTGGTGCGCAACGACCAGACGCCGGTGGTTCGAGCCATGGCCGAGCGTCGCAACGACGGCTCGACGCTGGTCGTCGCGCGTGATCTGACGCACATCCTGCGGATTCGCGAGACCATCATCAACGCGCTGGTGGGCGGCGGAATCGTGTGCCTGCTGGCGGGCGTGGCGGGGGGCCTCGCGCTGAGCGTGCGGCAGATGCGCCGGCTGAAAGCGATCCGGCGCGTCACGCAGCGGATTGCGCAGGGCGATCTCGCGGAACGCTTGCCGATTGGCGGACGCGATGAAGTGGATATGCTCGCGCATCTGGTGAACCATATGCTCGCGGAAGTCGAGCGCCTCATGAATGAAGTGAAGGGCGCGTGCGATGGCATTGCGCACGATCTGCGCACGCCGCTCGCGCATGTGCGAACCTTGCTGGCGCATGCGGCGGAGCGCACCAATACGCTCGACGATGCCGCGCTGTCGAAACTCGTCGAGCGCGCGCGCACCGAGACCGATGCATTGCTCGACCGTTTTCGCGCGATGTTGCGTATCTCCGAGATCGGCACGCTGAAGCGGCGCGGTGGTTTCGGCGAAATGCAACTCGAGACATTGGTGGAGGAGGTGGGTGAACTCTACGAACCACTCGCCGAGAGCCGCTCGATTCAGCTGTCCGTGCATGTGCACCCAGTCGATGCGATTCACGGCGACCGTGCGTTGCTGTTCGAAGCCTTGAGCAATCTGGTGGATAACGCGATCAAGTTCACGCCTGAAGGCGGGTCGGTGCGCATGGAGCTTCGACAGACTTCGGCGGGACCGCAGGTGGATATTGTCGATAACGGGCATGGCATTGCCGCGGAAGAACGCGACGCGGTCCTGCAGCGGTTTTATCGTGGGGAGAGTACCCGGCACGTGGCGGGATCGGGATTGGGTTTGAGCATTGTTTCGGCGGTGATGCGGGTGCATGACTTCACGATGAAGATTGGGAATGCGAAACCTGGCACCCGGATTAGCATCGAATGCTGGTCGAGGACGCTTGCATGAGGTCTGGTTTCTTTCTTGTCATGGCAGAGTGGTAAATGCGCATCCTGTTTGTTGGACCTCCTCATCCGGAAGCGGCGTGGCTGTTCAAGGCGCTGCAAGAGAGCGCGCATAGTTTGCAACGGGCCGACGATTTGCGGGATGGGGTTTTTCTTGCTTCCCAGGAACCGTACGATGCGGTTGTTTTGATGGTGCTTGAGGTTGGGTTTTATTCATCCTTGCAGGGCTTCATTGGAGAGTTCGCTGCGGCGGCGAATGGAGCGGCGATTGTTGCCGTGCTTGGGATGGCTACTGCGCGGGATCGGACAAGGGTTTTGCGCGCTGGCGCGGATGCGTGTTTCTGTCAGCCTTATTCGTTTATTGAACTGCATGAGAGGATGGCCGCCTTGCAGCGGGTTGGGGGTGGGAGGCTTGGCGTTGGCGTTGGCGCTGCCGTTGGCGTTGCCGCTGGGTCTGGGTCTGGGTTTGTTTCTTCTGCGGCTTCTGGTTTGCCCGCTGTGGGTGGAGCTTGCCTGGATGCCGCTACGCGGGAACTAGTTTTTGGCGGGCGGCGGGTTGCCGTTACGCGGCGGGAATTTCTCTTGCTTGAGTGCCTGCTGAAGCAGGTCAATGCACCGGTGGCAAGGGATCAGCTGATCCGTTATGCCTGGCCGGAGAAGGAGGATGTTGATCCTTCTAGTGTCAATCTTGTTGTGTCCAGGTTGCGGCGCAAGCTTGTAGGGGATGTGCCTGAGGTGCGGATTGAGACGGTTAGTCGGTTTGGGTATCAGGTTTCTGTATAAAGGGTTTTTCTTGCGGGGCGCTTTTGGGTTGTTTTTGCTTAGGGTGTTGGCCTTTCTTTGTGCTGGTTGCCTGCGCGGCGCTTGCTGTCTGTTTGGCCTCCGGCGTTGGCCTTTCCTTGATTTCTTATCGGTCTATTAGCGTCGCCCCTGTGCGGGGCGGCACTTACTGCCTGAGGCGTTGGCCTTTCCTTGATTTCTTATTGGTCTATTAGCGTCGCCCCTGTGCGGGGCAGGCACCTACTTTTCTTTGCCTGCCGCAAAGAAAAGTAGGCAAAAGAAAGCGGCTCAACCCGCCAGCTCATAAGCGGGTCCCCCGCACAGTCGCGGTAGTGGCACATCTGGAATCCGTGCCCTCGCACATTCAGCTTTGGTGACAAGGCCGTCATACTTCCGGCGGCGCTGCGCGCGCCGAAGCGGTACCTCATAAAAACATCCGCCGCGTTTTCTCCAGCATGTTTCAATTGGTGCCGTGTAGTGCCGTGCATGAAAGTATCATTGCTCCGCTTCTCCGCTTCTCCGCTTCTCCGCTTCTCCGCTTCTCCGCTTCTCCGCTTCTCCGCTTCTCCGCTTCTCCGCTTCTCCGCTTCTCCGCTTCTCCGCTTCTCCGCTTCTCCGCTT
>NZ_JAXDPY010000239.1:0-11884 GCF_034668105.1 Paraburkholderia sp.
CGCTCGCCGACAGGCTGACGGCTTCGCGTACCGCGCGTTCGGCCCAGTCGGCGTTGCGTTTGCGCATTTGCGCGAGGCCGCGGATGTAGGCGGCCGCGTCGTGGACCTGCTTGCGCAGCTCGGTGGACTGGGTGTCGAGTGGCAGGGCGGGGGTGGCGCTGGCTGAGCTGGCTGAGCTGGCAGAATCGGACGAGTTCGCAGAGTTCGCAGAGTTCGCAGAACTGGCTGAGTTCGCAGAGTTCGCCGCCGCTCCAGACCCGCTCTTTTGCGCGCCGCTTCCCGTTCCAGTGCCAGTGCCAGTTCCCGTGCCGGGCAATCCGGGCATGCCGCCGCCCGCAGGCGGCTCCGCACCGCCAATTCCCATCTGGATGGGCGTCGCCGCGCCGAGGTTTGTGCCCGGCGCCATCGCCGCGATATGGCTCGCGTAGACGATATAAGTGCCGGCGCTCGCCGCACGCGCACCGCTCGGGGCGATGAAGGTCGCGACCGGCACAGCCGAGCCGAGAATCGCCTTGATGATCTGCCGCATCGACGTATCGAGCCCGCCGGGCGTATCGAGTTGCAGCACGGCGAGTTGCGCGCGTTCTTCGGCGGCGCGTTGCAGGCTGCGTACGATGAAATCGGCACTCGCCGGACCGATCGCGCCGTTCACCGGAATGACGACCACGCTATTCGGCGCGACGGCGGCCTGAGCAGCCTCGGCGACCCAACCAGGCGGCGCGGTTTCGCACAATGCGAACCCGAGCGCCAAAAGTACGCCGAACGCGGTCATGCCGCGCATCAACCGGCCCACGACTGTGCCACGGATAAGCGCAAGGCGCGGACCAGACTGCCGGAACGGGAGACGCGGATACGTGCTCATCGCTGACGGCTGCCGCGCTACGCCGATGGATATCGGCCGGCGCGGGCCGATACCCCACCTAGGCTGGCCTGCTCCTTACAGCTTAGTCCGATTCCGGGCGACGCGTGAAATCCGCACGCGCCGGCCGGTAATCGGTCGGCCGCATGCCGGTCCACTTGCGAAACGCGCGATGAAACGCGCTCGGCTCGGCGAAACCCACGGCGGAGGCGATGTCGGCGATGGTGCGATCGGTGTCCTGCAATTCTCCGATCGCGATATCGCGCCGCAAGTCGTCCTTGATCGACTGATACGTATAGCCTTCCTGCTTCAGACGACGTCGCATGGTGGCCTCGGCGACGTGCAGGCGCTCCGCCATCTGATCGGCGGCGGGCCAGCCGGCCATCGGCAGCGCGCGCAGCATCTTGCGCACGCGCGCGGCGAGCGAGCCGGGGTTGCGGTATTTGACGATGAAGCTGCCGGGCGCATCGCGCAGGAACGGCTTGACCGACCTGGTGGTCTGGATCACCGGCAATTCGAGAAATGCCGGCGACAGGTCGACATACGATTCGGCCTGATCGAAGGTCATGTCGTCGCAGAACATCAGACGGTATTCATGCGCGGCAGGCGGCTCGGCGCAGCGAAAGCGCGCCTCGAGCAACGGAATGCGCCGTCCGACCAGCCAGCACAACAGGCCATAGACAAGGATGAAGTAGGTCGCATAGGCGAACATCGCGGGCGGCCGGCTGCCTTCGCGTTCCACGAATCCGAGGCGTACGCGCCCGTCAGTCGTTTCAATTTGCGCGCTGAGATCGTCCAGCACCAGGCGCATGAAGCGGACCGCACGTGCGAGCGCCTGCGCGCCGTTGCGCGCGGTCAGCGCCGTTTGGGTCATCGCGATGAAGCTGCCGCTCTTCATGCGATGCGAGTCCTGGCCGAAGAACTCGTCGTCCAGCGCGCGGGCGATGCCGGCCCACAGCGCGCCGTACTGCGCCGACGACACCCGGCTCTTCGGCGACGCCAGCAGCGGCCCGGCAATGCCGGCGGCTTCGGCAAGCGGCAGCGCATCGAAGCCGCGCGCACGTGCCAGCGCGAGGGTCTCCTCGACCAGACTGACGGAAATCGTGCCTTTATCGTTCTTGAGATTCTTCATATTCTTCGTGGCGGGCTGGCAAACGCGCTCAACATTTTCCTTGTGACGATCCGCTAAGCCCTGAAAATGCGGGCCGAACCGGGTTTGTATGATACCTCCATGGCAAATGCGCTCAACCAGATTGATCGGGCTGAGCATCGAACCTGGCCGGCAGCTTCCCTACACTGGGTGCGAACCGATTGCGGGCAGCATCGCCCGGAGACAGATGGCGAGCCCACGGCGACGTCGTGGCAAGGTCGCAGCGACGTCGACTAAGTCCCCTCAACGAGGCGCGGACGATAAGACCACGCCACCGCGAGTCGATGCGTATGCACCTCGCCACCGCGACTCGCAGCACCTGACAGGACCGAGCCCATGGACAGCTTCTACACCGACGAACAACGGATGATCCGCGACGCCGCCCGCGACTTCGCGACCGAACGCCTCGCGCCGAACGCCGGGCAGTGGGATCGCGACGCGAAGCTGCCGGCGCAAGTCGTCGCGCAAATGGGCGAGCTCGGCTTTCTCGGCATGATCGTGCCGTCCGAGTGGGGCGGCTCCTATACCGACTACGTGGCCTACGCGCTCGCGCTGGAAGAGATCGCCGCGGGCTGCGCCGCCTGCGCCACGCTGATGAGCGTGCACAACTCGGTCGGCTGCGGCCCGATCCTGAACTTCGGCACCGACGCGCAAAAAGACCGCTATCTGCAAGACCTCGCCACGGGCCGCCGCATCGGCGCGTTCTGCCTGACCGAGCCGCAAGCCGGCTCCGAGGCGAACAATTTGCGCACTCGCGCGGTGCTGCGCGACGGCAAATGGATTCTCAACGGCAACAAGCAGTTCGTGACCAACGGCGCGCGCGCCCATATCGCGATCGTGTTTGCCGTCACCGATCCTGACCGTGGCAAGCGCGGCCTGTCGGCCTTCATCGTGCCGACCGATACGCCGGGCTTCAACGTCGGCAAACCCGAGCACAAACTTGGCATTCGCGCCTCGGACACCTGCCCGATCTCGCTCGACGATTGCGCGGTGCCCGAGGTCAATCTGCTCGGCGAACCGGGCGAAGGTCTGCGGATCGCGTTGTCGAATCTCGAGGGTGGCCGCATCGGTATCGCGGCGCAGGCGGTGGGCATCGCGCGCGCCGCATTCGACGCCGCGCGCCTCTATGCGAACGAGCGCGTTCAATTCGGCAAGGCGCTGAAGGATCACCAGACCATCGCCAACATGCTCGCCGACATGGCGACCCGCCTGAACGCCGCGCGTCTGCTGGTGCATCACGCGGCGCGGCTGCGCACGGCGGGCAGGCCATGTTTGTCGGAGGCTTCGCAGGCCAAGCTGTTTGCGTCGGAGGTGGCCGAGGAAATCTGCTCGAACGCGATCCAGATTCACGGCGGCTATGGTTATCTCGAGGACTACGCGGTGGAACGCCACTATCGCGACGCCCGCATCACCCAGATTTACGAAGGAACCAGTGAAGTGCAGCGGATGGTTATTGCACGCCACGTTTAAATGCAGGTTGGGTGGCGTTTGAGTGCAGAATAGCTTGCTGGTAGTAAAAAGCAGAGGCAAAAAACAGAGCGCATACCGCGCCAACAGCTTTGCATGGGATCGGAGTAAGCGCTATGGGACCAGAGTAAGTGCTAAAGCACCAACTCTGGTCGACACGCCAACTCCGATCGACAGGAGACGACAATGACTGCAGCGAAAGGCTTTCTGGATGCGCGCGATCTGTTATTGCGCCATCGAACCGACTACGAGCGCGCGTACCGCGAATTCGCGTGGCCGGCGCCGGGTGAGTTCAACTGGGCGCTCGACTACTTCGACGTGATCGCGCGAAACAACGACAACCCCGCGCTGTGGATCGTCGACGATCCGGCCAGCGACGGCTTGCGCCTCTCGTACGCGCAGATGTCGGAGCGCTCGGCGCGCATGGCGAACTTCCTGCGCGGTGTCGGCGTGGCGCGCGGCGACAAAGTGCTGCTGATGCTGCCGAACCGCGTCGAACTCTGGGACGTGATGCTCGCGGCCATGAAGCTCGGCGCGATCGTGCTGCCCGCCACCACCCAGCTTTCCGCCGACGACGTGCGCGACCGCGTGCAGATTGGCGGCGCGACGTTCGTGGTTGTGGATAGCGCGGAGCTGGCCAAGTTCGATGCACTCGACGTGCCGCTCACCCGCATCTGCGTCGGCGCGCCGCGCGACGGCTGGATCGACCTTGCCGCGGCCTATGACGCATCGCCCCAATTCACGCCCGAGGGCGTGACGCACTCCACCGATCCGCTGCTGCTGTATTTCACGTCGGGCACGACGTCCAGGCCGAAGCTGGTCGAGCATACGCACCAGAGCTATCCGGTCGGCCATCTATCCACGATGTACTGGATCGGCCTGCAGCCGAACGACATCCACTGGAACATCAGTTCGCCGGGCTGGGCCAAGCACGCGTGGAGCTGCTTCTACGCGCCGTGGAATGCGCAGGCCTGCGTGTTCGTTTTCAACTTTCCGCGCTTCGTGCCGAAACAGACGCTCGACGTCCTGGTGCGTTTCAACGTCACCACGCTATGCGCACCGCCGACCGTCTGGCGCATGCTGGTGCAGGAGCACCTCACCGACTATCCGGTGAAGCTGCGCGAGATCGTCGGCGCGGGCGAGCCGTTGAATCCCGAGATCATCGAACGCGTCAAACACGCGTGGGGTATCACGATTCGCGACGGTTTCGGCCAGACCGAAACGACCTGCCAGATCGGCAACCCGCCGGGGCAACCGGTGGTGCCGGGCTCGATGGGCCGTCCGCTGCCGGGCTATAAAATTGAACTCCTCGATGCCGACGATCAACCCGTCACCGAAGGCGAAATTTCGCTGCCGTTAGCCGAACGTCCGCTCGGTTTGATGACCGGCTACGCGAACAATCCCAACGCCACCGCGCAAGCCATGCGCAACGGTTTCTACCGCACCTCCGACGTTGCGATGCGCCGTGAGGACGGCTACTACGTCTACGTCGGCCGCGCCGATGACGTTTTCAAATCGTCCGATTACCGGCTGAGTCCGTTCGAGCTCGAAAGCGTGTTGATCGAACACGAGGCGATTGGCGAAGCGGCCGTGGTGCCGAGTGCCGACGCGGTGCGTTTGTCGGTGCCCAAGGCGTTCGTCACCGTTCGTCAGGGTTACGAAGCGAGCCCCGAACTCGCTCGCGCGGTGTTCGCGTTCTCGCGCGAAAAACTGGCACCGTATAAGCGGATTCGTCGCCTGCAATTCAGCGAGTTGCCGAAAACCATCTCCGGCAAGATTCGCCGCGTCGAATTGAGGCGCCGCGAAATGGAGCGCGAGGCCGAGCCCGCGCGCCTGCCCGGCGAGTATTGGGAAGAAGATTTCCCGGACCTGCGTTGATTATTTTTGTTTCCCGTCACTGTTCGGCCGCCGAGCGGCCACTGCACAGGAGTCCCAGCATGAGCGCAATTGCTTCGAACCATGCCGCCACCGTCAAACTGCTGATCAACGGCGAGTTCGTCGAGTCCAAAACCACCGAATGGCGCGACGTCGTCAATCCGGCCACGCAGGAAGTGCTGGCCCGCGTACCGTTCGCCACCGCGGAAGAAGTGAACGAAGCGATCCGTTGCGCGCACGCCGCGTTCAAGACCTGGAAGGACACGCCGATCGGCGCGCGCATGCGCATCATGCTGAAGTTCCAGGCACTGATTCGCGAGCATTCGCCGCGCATCGCGAAGACCCTCAGCGCCGAGCAGGGCAAGACGATTCCCGACGCGGAAGGCGACATCTTCCGTGGGCTCGAAGTGGTCGAACATGCTTGCTCGATCGGCACCTTGCAGCAGGGTGAATTCGCGGAAAACGTGGCTGGCGGTGTGGACACGTACACGTTGCGTCAACCGATCGGCGTCTGCGCCGGCATCACGCCGTTCAATTTTCCCGCCATGATTCCGCTGTGGATGTTTCCGATGGCGATCGTCTGCGGCAATACGTTCGTGCTGAAGCCGTCCGAGCAGGATCCGATGTCGACCATGCAACTGGTCGAACTGGCGCTCGAAGCCGGTGTGCCGAAGGGCGTGCTGAACGTCGTGCACGGCGGCAAGGACGTGGTCGACGCGCTCTGCACGCACGATCTGGTGAAGGCGATTTCGTTCGTCGGCTCGACGGCGGTCGGTACGCACGTCTATCGCCTCGGCAGCGAACACGGCAAACGCGTGCAATCGATGATGGGCGCGAAGAATCACGCGGTCGTGCTGCCCGACGCGAATCGTGAGCAGACCTTGAACGCGCTGGCCGGCGCCGGCTTCGGCGCGGCGGGACAGCGTTGCATGGCGACCTCGGTGGTCGTGCTGGTGGGTGCCGCGCAGCAATGGCTGCCCGACCTGGTTGCGAAGGCGAAGACGCTGAAAGTCAACGCGGGTAACGAGCCGAATACGGACATTGGCCCGGTGGTCTCACGCGCGGCGAAGCAACGGATTCTCGGCCTGATCGAAACGGGCGTGAAAGAGGGCGCCACGCTGGCGCTCGACGGCCGCGGCGTGACGGTGCCGGGCTATGAGCAAGGCAACTTCATCGGCCCGACGGTCTTTACCGATGTCACCACCGGGATGGAAATCTACCGCCAGGAAATCTTCGGCCCGGTGCTGGTGGTGCTGAATGCCGCGACGCTCGATGACGCGATTGCGCTCGTCAACAGCAATCCGTTCGGTAACGGCGTGGGCCTGTTCACGCAGAGCGGCGCGGCGGCGCGCAAATTCCAGAGCGAGATCGATATCGGCCAGGTCGGCATCAACATTCCGATCCCGGTGCCCGTGCCGTTCTTCAGTTTTACCGGCTCGCGTGGCTCGAAACTCGGCGACCTCGGACCCTATGGCAAGCAGGTCGTGCAGTTCTATACGCAGACTAAAACCGTCACTGCGCGCTGGTTCGACGACGACACCGTCAACGACGGCGTCAACACGACGATCAGTTTGCGCTGATCACCAAGGTCGATTGCTTTGCGTGAAATGGGAGTAAGCGCTATGAAAATAGGTTTTATCGGACTCGGCAACATGGGCGCGCCGATGGCGCTCAACCTGCTCAAGGCGGGCCATGCGGTCAATGTATTCGACCTCAACGCGCAGGCGGTAGGGGCGCTGGTCGACGCCGGCGCCAAAGCGGGGGCCTCGCCGAAAGCGGCAGTGACCGACGTCGAGTGTGTCGTGACGATGCTGCCCGCTGCCGCGCACGTGCGCAGCGTGCTGACAGCGGACGATGGCGTGTTCGCCGGCATTGCGAAAGGCGTCACGATCATCGATTCGAGCACGATCGATCCGGCAAGCGTGAAGGCGTTCGCCGAACTGGCCACACAGCACGGCAATACCTTCGTCGACGCGCCCGTCTCGGGCGGCACCGGCGGCGCGGCGGCGGGCACGCTGACTTTCATGGTCGGCGGCAGCGCGGCGGCTTATGAGCAGGTGAAGCCGGTGTTGGCGTCGATGGGCAAGAACATCGTGCATTGCGGCGACACCGGCACCGGCCAGGTCGCAAAAATCTGCAACAACCTCGTGCTCGGCATCACGATGGCCGGCGTGGCCGAGGCGATGTCGCTGGGCGAGGCGCTCGGCATCGACTCGAAAGTGTTGGGCGGCATCATCAATACGTCGACGGGTCGCTGCTGGAGTTCGGACACGTATAACCCGATGCCCGGCGTGATCGAAACCGCGCCGTCCACGCGCGGCTATACCGGCGGCTTCGGCACGGATCTGATGCTCAAGGACCTGGGCCTCGCCACCGACGCCGCGAAATCCGCGCGCCAACCGGTGTATCTCGGCGCGCTCGCGCAGCAGCTATATCAGACGATGAGCACGAAGGGCGCGGGACGTCTGGACTTCTCGGCGGTGATCAGGCTCTATCGCCAGGACGGTAAGGACGCAGGCGCGTGATGATCGAACTCGACTACGCGCACGACGGCACTGTCGCACTGCTGACGCTCAAGCGGCCGCCCGCGAACGCGTTTACGCCGGAGGGTTTGCTGCAGTTACAGCAGACTGTCGAGCGTCTGAACGGCGAACCTTGCGCGGGAGATTCGTCGATGAGCGCGTTGCCAGGCGTCGCGCTCGATACCCGCGTCGAAGCGGAGCGCGAGATTCTGTTTCGCGTCGTCAACCGGGTGGCGATCATCACGCTGAACCGGCCGGCGGTGCTCAATGCGCTATCGCATGCGATGGTGCGTGAACTTGCCGTGCTGGTCGACCATTGCCGTACCGATGACGGCATCGTTGCGCTTGTGCTGAAAGGCGCGGGCACCAAGGGTTTTTGCGCCGGCGGCGACGTGCGCGAGGTGTACCGGCTCGCGAAGAATGGCGACAGCCGGTGGCTGGCGTTCTTTGTCGAGGAATACCGGCTCGACTATGCGTTGCACACGTTTCCCAAGCCGGTGGTCGCCTTGCTCGACGGTATCTCGATGGGTGGCGGCATGGGGCTCGGTCAGGCGGCGCGGCTGCGCATCGTCACCGAACGCAGCAAGATCGCGATGCCGGAGACCCGGATCGGCTTTCTGCCGGACGTTGGCGCGACGCGTTTCCTGAGCGTGATGCCGGCTGAGGTTGAACTGTATGTCGGGCTCACCGGCGTGAGCTTATCCGGCGCTGATGCGCTGCGTCTGCAACTGGCGGATTTGTGCGTGCCGGCCGAATGGCTTGTCTCTTTCGAAGAGCGGCTGCAGCGCATGTCGCACGCGGGAGACTTGATGGCTGCATTGCGCGGGGTGTTCGAGCCGCCGTGCAATGTGATTCCGCATGCTGCGTTGGGGCCTTTTACGCAGTTGATCCTGAGGCATTTTGACTGGCGTTCGAGTGTCGAGCGGATTGTGGCGACGTTGCGTCATGATCTGGAGCGTGAGCCGCCGCGCGAGGTTAAGCAGTGGCTGCAGGCTACGTACGATGCGATGGTTGGTCATTCGCCCACGATGTTGTATGTTGCGCGCGAGGCGTTGTTGCGGGGGCGGGAGATGAGTTTGGCCGAGTGCTTCCGGATGGAGTTGGGGATCGTCAAGCGGGTGATCGAGGAGGGCGATTTTTGCGAGGGTGTCAGGGCGCAGTTGATCGACAAGGACCGGAGATGTCGGTGGGCGCCGGCGACGCTTGCTGAAGTTAGGCCAGAAAGAGTTCGGTGGTTTTTGACTTCGCCGTGGGGGAGGGGGGAGCATCCGCTTGTTGGAATGGGGTGATTGGTTGTATTGCCTGCGGCGTTGGGGTTTTCTTGAAGTGGTTGCCGGCGCGGCGCTTGTTGTGTCTGTGTGCCTACGGCGTTGGGGTTTTCTTGATTTCTTATTCGTCTATTGGTGTCGGCCCTTTCGTTGATCTGGGTTTTTGGCCTTTCCTTGAATTGATATTGGTCTATTAGTGTTGCCCCTGTGCGGGGCGGCACTTACTTTCTTTGCCGCCGCAAAGAAAGCTAAGCAAAGAAAGCGGCTCACACCGCCAGCTCATAAGTGGGTCCCTCGCACAGTCGCGGTAGTGGTGCATCTGGAATCTGTGTTCTCGCACATTCAACCCTGGTGACAAGGCCATCATACTTCCCGCCTCGCACAGCGTGCTCGGCGGAAGGGTTCACCGAGAACCGGCGGTTTCCCTGGCCGTGATGGGTTCATCGAGAACCCACGGTTTCGTCCGCGCGTGATGGGATCAGCGGCTTCGCTCTGGACCCGTGACAGTCATCTCCTTCTCTTCGTAACGCCGTCATATTTCTGGCGGCGCTCCGCGCGCCGAGGGGTACATCACAACTGATCGCTGCGTTTTCACACTCGCGTTCATGCTCAGTACCGTGGCACGCATCAAATCGTCACGGGCCTTGGTACGTTCGTGCGATGACCGCCTTCGCTGCCGCGATTTGCCCGTTTCGTTTCGTTTGGTTCCTGTTTCCACGTTGATTCTTCTGCATTCATTCGCTTGCGGCAAGTGCGGGGATGCCACGACCATCAGTGGCTATCTGGGCAAGGGCGATGCCTTTGACGAGGCCATCGGCGCGTTTTCGCTCGCCTATGCAGATCAGACGGAGCGTGACCACGCGGCGCTGGTGAAGGCGGTACATGCCGGACGGCTGGCGGCTCTCGTTGAGGAGTAGCGTCCTGCACCACTCACACGACCGGCGGTTTCCTTGTTGCATCGACTGTCACAAAGGAGGCGAGTCCGTGAACGAAGTACCTCCAACACCGGTAAAGTCACAAGCGGTGATTCCGTGCGCGGGTGGCGCGCGGTGTTCCCCCCCGGCACAGTGGCTGGCCGCCTATCGTCCGCAGTGGCTGGCGCACGACGCCATAGCCGGGGTGACGCTCGCTGCCTACGGTATTCCGGTGTCTCTCGCTTACGCGTCGCTCGCCGGGCTGCCGCCGCAGTACGGCATCTACTGCTATCTGGTAGGCGGGCTGTTCTACGCGCTGTTTGGCTCGTCGCGCCAGCTTGCAATTGGACCCACCTCCGCGATCTCGTTGCTCGTCGGGGTCACGGTTGCGGACATGGCAGGCGGTGATACGGTCCGCTGGGCGTCCATCGCGGCGCTAACCGCGCTGTTGGTAGGGGGGCATGTGTGTGCTGGCATGGCTGCTGCGCTGAGTTCCCTCGTCAACTTCATCAGCGAGACGATACTGCTCGGCTTCAAGGTCGTCGGCGCGTTGCCGCAAGGGTTGCCTGAGTTCCGCCTGCCGGGGCTGCGGGTGCGCGATGTGGACGGCGTGATTCCAATGGCGTTCGCCTGTCTGTTGCTGTCGTACGTGGAAAGCGTTTCCGCAGCGCGTGCCCTGGCGCAGGCGCACGGTGACGAGATTGATCCGCGTCAGGAACTGCTCGGTCTGGGCGCGGCGAATCTGGCCGCGGGACTCTTCCAGGCGTACCCGGTTGCCGGCGGCCTGTCACAGTCCTCGGTGAACGACAAGGCCGGTGCCAAAACGCCGCTCGCGCTGGTTTTCGGGTCGATCACGATCGGGCTGTGTCTGATGTACCTGACTGGTTTGCTGGGCAACCTGCCCAACGTGGTGCTTGCGGCCATTGTGCTGGTTGCCGTCAAGGGATTGATCGACATTCGCGAGCTGCGCCACTTGTGGCGGGTAAGCCGTTACGAATTCTGCGTAGCAATGGTTGCTTTCGCCGCCGTGCTGGTGCTGTGCATCCTGAACGGCGTCATTGTGGCGGTGCTCGTTTCGATGTTGTTGCTCATACGGCGCGCCGCGGATCCGCATGTGGCCTTCCTTGGTCGCATCCCTGGCACCCGGATTTACTCGGACATCGAGCGTCACCCGGACAACGAGCCCGTTCCGGGTATGCTGGTGTGCCGCGTCCAGGCGTCGCTCCGTTCGACCTGGTTAATTTACGAAGCACAGGTCGGGGTGAAATGCGCATGGAAACGCGGATGGCGAGCCAGCCAGGTATTGATCGAGGAGGTCTTGTGCGTACCGTAGTTGTCCATCACCAGATGCACGTCCAGCTGGGGTGGCACGTTGGCCTCGATGGTGCGCAGGAACTGCAGGAATTCACTGCTGCGATGACGTCGATGCAGTTCGCCAATGACTTCGCCCGTGGAGATGTCCAGCGCCGCGAACAGTGTGGTTGTGCCGTGGCGCATATAGTCGTGCCCAGCGCCTGGATCTGGCTCTTCTCGTCCACGCACAACACCATGGCCTTGAGCGGCGGGTCCAGATACAGGCCAACGCGGTGCGCGATATCGCCTAGTCCACAAACAATGGATCGCTGGAGAGCTTGAAGGTCTCCTGCCGGTGTGGCTGAAGCCCGAAGGCACGCCATATCCGCGTCACGGCCGTCTGCGACAGCCCCATCTGGCGGGCCATTGTGCGCGTGCTGCAGTGGGTCGCTCCCGTGGGCACGGACTCAAGCGTGCGTGCAATGAGCGCGTCTACCTGGGAGTCCTCGATCGTCCCCGGTGCTCCCGGGCGCGGT
>NZ_JAXDPY010000240.1:0-9150 GCF_034668105.1 Paraburkholderia sp.
CATTTCATGCGCGAAGTCGTGGGCAATGGAGTGGTGCGACGCGGCGACCCAGTAGGTGCTTCAGCAGAATGCTTTCCAGGGAGACCATGCCGTGGCCAAGCTTCGCATTGCAACCTTCAATATCAACGGTATCCGTTCTCGCTTGCCAGCGCTGCTGCAATGGCTCGAGCGTGAAGCGCCGGATATTGTGTGCCTGCAGGAACTGAAGGCCGTAGACAGCGCATTTCCTGTCGAGCAATTGCGCGACGCGGGCTACGCCTGTCTCTGGCAAGGCCAGAGCGCGTGGAACGGTGTGGCGATTCTCTCGAAAGGCGACGCGCCCATGGAAAGCCGGCGCGGCCTGCCTGGTTTCGAAGAGGACACGCATAGCCGATATCTGGAAGCGGCCGTCGGCGGTGTGCTGGTGGCCTGTCTCTATCTGCCGAACGGCAATCCGCAGCCAGGCCCCAAGTTCGACTACAAGCTCGCGTGGTTCGACCATCTGATCGCGCACGCCGCGAAGCTATTCAAGAGCGGCCATCCGGTGGTGCTGGCAGGTGACTTCAATGTCGTGCCGACCGACGAAGACATCTACAACACGCGTTCATGGTTGAAGGACGCGCTGTTGCAACCCGAAAGCCGCGACCGTTATCGGCGGCTGCTCGCGCAAGGGTGGACCGACTCGCTGCGGACCCACTTCGGCGACGAGCGCGTGTATACCTTCTGGGACTATTTCCGTCGCCATTGGGACACGAACTCGGGTTTGCGCATCGACCACCTATTGTTGAGCGCGGATCTCGCGCCGCGTTTGCGCGATGCGGGGGTTGATCGATGGGTACGGGGCGAACCGCATGCGAGCGACCACGCGCCGACGTGGGTGGAGTTGGACATGGGCGCGTCACGCCGCAAGAAAAAGAGCGGCTAGGCATCTTGCCAGCGCACGCCGCTCGTGTCGAAGAACAGGTGTTGCTTCTCAGGTGCGGAGGAGAGGAGAACTTCAGCAAGGCAAGCCGGCACAAGGAGCGAGACACAAACCTGGCCGGGCGATCGCCTACTGCCAATCGCCCGATGACCCGATCCGCTACGACGTCAAAGCTTACCGGCGATAATCGCGGCCCGACGCCCCATGCGACCAGAGCGCGCCAGCGACGAAACCGGCGAGCGCGACCACGGCAATGGTAGTGAAAGGGCTCTCCGCGGTCGTATCCCGAACCAGGCTGGTTGTACTCGCGCAGAGTTGTTGAGCCTTGCCGCTGAGTTCCTTGGCCTTCCCGGCAAGCTGAGTACCGGTATCACCTAGCACATCGCCGACGGCGCCTTCAACCTTGCCTGCAACTTCGTTCACTGCGCCTTCTGCTGAGTTGGTGTCCATACGTTTGCTCCCATTGTCATATTTACGTGTGAGCCGTTGCGTGCAACGTCGCCACACCAGGTTCACGCAGGCCGCTCCTGCTTGCGGCTTACGTCCATCAGACGGGGCGCAAGAAGCGCGCCCGAGGAACGGAATCTGATCACGGCCGGCATCACCGGCATTCAGCGAAGAGCGAAAAGACAGCAAAGCGGACAGTAAAGCGGCACCTGCAAACCATCAGCGTCGACGTCGAAAATTAATCCCCACGAACACCGCCATCAACATCAGAAACCCGCCAAACAACAGCGCGGAATTGACGACAACATGCCTGACCCCCAGCACATCGACGTTAATGAACGGATACGGATAAAAATCCGACAAACTCCCGCGCCAGAAGGTAATGACAAGATAGGCAACGGGATAGACCAGCCATAACAGACAGTGCCGCAACCGCAAATGAAAGCGGGGCACGAATAGCATCCAGTAAAGTGCCGTCAGCATTGGCAGTACGCTGTGCAGCGATTCGTTGAGCAGCAACCGGTAAGCCGCGGGCGACCACAAGCCCCGCAAAAGAAGGTTATATGCGATCCCTACAAACGCCATATAAACAACGACAGCGGTCACCACGGTAGGCTGCCGGAAAAAACGCACGATCGCTGGACTGCGTCCGCGTAGCGCCACGCAGGTAAAACAGATCGCGCACGCCAATACCGTCAGATTGGTGAGATAGCTGCTCAGCCGTGCAATGCCATCGAGCACACTGAGCCCGCGGGCCAGCGTGCGATCGATTGTCAGGTCGGTTTGAGCAACGATCGAAATCCACGCGATGACGGCAATGATTGCCGCCAGCGTCACGGATGAAACGCTGGGCGTGTGCAGCGGGAGCTCGGGCTCGTGTTGCTGGGAAGGGGCGGGGCGCATGGAGTCGATTTTATACAGACCGCATTTGCTTTGCAGCAGGCGCGACGAAATCGCGCGAGCCGAGCCCGGATTGCTCCCAGTTGTTGCGGCTGCAACCCCTCATGGACGTCAAGCATGGAGTGATCGAGGACATACCTGCGTGCCGTGCTATTCAGAAAGCGTCACGTAACATTTTTACCGGGTGGTCTGCTAGCATGAGCGCTGCCTGAGCGTGCCCGCAGAAGCAGTCTTCTGGAACCGAGTAAAAATTCACACAAAAACCGGAGAAGAGCATGAAAGCCAGCACCATCGCCGAGCGGGAGGCCCGTGGCCGTGCCGCCCGTGAACATTCGAAACGTTCGAGCCATCGGGCGGTAGGGGAGTTGAATCGCAACCCCATCGAGTTGCTCAAGCAAAGCAGCGAAGGGCGCGTGACGAATCTGGTGCCGCTGCGCTATGGGCGCATGGCCGTGTCGCCTTTCACGTTTTTTCGCGGTACGGCGATCCTGCAAGCTCACGATCTGAGCCAGGTTCACGGTTCAGGTCTCACCATGCCGATCTGCGGCGACGGCCACCTGATGAATTTCGGCGGTTTCGCCACGCCCGAGCGGCAACTCGTATTCGATCTGAATGACTTCGACGAAGTCGCGACCGGTCCTTTCGAATGGGACCTGAAACGTCTGAGCGCGAGTCTCGTAGTCGCCGCGCGGCATATGCGCTTGAGCCGCGGGACAGCCGAGCATCTGGTGACGACCGCCGTCAACGAATACCGTGATCGCATGGCGCAATATGCGCAATGCAGCGCGCTCGAACTCTGGTATGACCGCATCACGTTCGACCGCATGGCGGAAACCGCGTTGACGCCCGAGCGCCGCCGTACGGTGCGGCGCGGCATGGAAAAGGCCGCGAGCCGTACACACGAAAACCTGCTGGAGAAAATGGCGGTGCGTGACGGCGACCATTGGGCGATCCGCGATGCGCCGCCGGCGCTGTTCCACGTGCTGGGTGCGAACACGCTGTTCACACCGGAAGAGGCCGAAATATTCAAGGCGGCCAACTGGCGCAAGCTGCTCGAACGCATGTGGGGCGAGTACCTCAAGACGATGTCGCACGACCGGCGTGAACTGCTGAGCCATTTCACCGTGCAGGACATCGTGTTCAAGGTGGTGGGCGTCGGCAGCGTGGGCACGCGCTGCATGGTGGTGTTGAGTGTCGATCACATGGACAAGCCGCTGTTCCTGCAGATCAAGGAGGCCCGGCCGTCTGTGATCGCGCAGTTTTACAAGTCGCCGGGCACTAAGCACGAGGGCGAGCGTGTCGTGCAGGGGCAGCGCATGTTGCAGGCCGCGAGCGACATCTTTCTCGGCTGGGCGACGGGGCCGCAAGGGCGGCATTTCTATTTCCGCCAACTGCGCGATATGAAACTGTCGGCGAATATCGAATTGTTCGATACCGACTTGCTGGAAGGCTATGCGCAACTGTGCGGCTGGATCATGGCGCGCGCTCACGCCAAGGCGAGCGGCCAGGCAATCGAAGTCAGCGCGTATATCGGCCGTGGCGATCAATTCGCGGAAGCGCTCACGGGCTATGCGAACACCTACGCGGACCAGGTGGAACGCGACTACGACGTGTTCCTGAAGGCGTGCCGCAGCGGCGAGCTCGAGGCGCGTTCGGACGAAGACATGGCGGCGGATTTCCGCGTGTAATTGCGGCAGAGTTCGCGCGGCTCGCTTACTGTCGCCGCCGGCGAGCCGTGCCGGGTCTAATGCACAATCCGCGCTTCACGCAGCGTAACGAAGCGCAAGTGCTGCCGGCGAGCCGCGTCGATCACGCGCGGCAGAACCGCGAGTATCAGCGGCTTGCCTTCGGCGGTGAGCGCGGCATTGCCGTCGTGCAGCAGCAGAATGTCGCGCGCGGCAAGACCGTCGAGCAGACGGCGCGCGACCACCTGCGGATCGCGCTCGCGCGTATCGTAACCGCGCCGGGTCCACGCCGCGAGCCGCAGATCGAGTTTGCGGAGCACGGGCTCGAGAAAAATGTTGCGCAAACCCGCAGGGGCGCGGAAGAACATCGGCCGCTCGCCGCTCAATGTCTCGAAGGTCTGCTGCGCCGCATCGATCTCGCGCGTGAGGGCCGCCGGAAACGTGAGCGAAAACGTATGTACGTGAACCTGCGAATGGTTTTCCAGCGCATGGCCGCGGGCGACGATTTCCCGTGCGAGCTCCGGGTAACGCTGTGCTTTCGCCCCGATGCAGAAGAAGGTGGCGCGTACGTTGAAGGCGTCGAGCAGATCGAGCACTTGCGGTGTGACGACCGGATCGGGACCGTCGTCGATGGTCAGTGCGATGGCGTCCGCGTTGCGCGCGCCCGCGGGCAGTCGCGTCCAGTTCGGGCCCAGCAGCGAGGTGCGCGGCAACAGGCCGGCCACCGTGAAAACAACGTGATTCGCGAAGATCGCGGCCAGCCACCACGGCCATAAAGCGGGTGTCAGCAGCCATCCGGCCAGCACGAATGCGTGCCATGCGGCGGTGGCCGTGAGCATCGCCGGATAGCCGGTGTGCGGCCAGCGCGTTTGTGGCGCGGCCTCGGCGCATTGCGGCCGTGCAGGCCGTGTAGATAATTCGTTCATAAAGCGTGCTTCCTGTCTTCATTCCTCCTTCCGGGGAAGGCCTTTTATCGCGCTCGTGACGCGGAGCTGCAAACAATACCATTGATGTACCCCCCGACGCGGCCGCTGATACGAATGGAAAACAATGAAAGCGCGCTGAAAGAACGTGAAGAACGTGACCGCTTTTTGGCGGCAGCTACGTTGCATATTTGTGATGGGCAATCCGCTGCTGTATGGTGCTAAGGGCAAGTAAACAGAGCAGGAGGCTCGCAGTGACAGGAACGGGAACCAAGAAGGTGGCGCTGGTGACAGGCGCGGGCAGCGGCATCGGTCGAGCCGCTGCGCTCAAGCTGCTGGAACATGGCTATAGCGTTGTGCTCGCCGGCCGTCGTCAGGCGGCGCTCGACGCTGTGGTCGAAGCCGCGCAGCAACTGGGCGGCGACGCGCTCGCCGTGGCCTGCGACGTGACGGACGCCGACAGCGTCGCCGCGCTGTTCGACACGATCCGCACGCGCCGCGGCCGGCTCGACGTGCTGTTCAATAACGCGGGCCGCGGCGGCTCGCCTGTAGATATCGACGAACTCCCCATCGACGAATGGCGCTCGGTGGTCGACACCAATCTCACCGGCGTGTTTCTGTGCACGCGGGCCGCCTTCGGTCTGATGAAAACGCAGACGCCGCGAGGCGGCCGCATCATCAACAATGGCTCGATTTCCGCGCACGCGCCGCGGCCGAACAGCATTGCCTACACGGCGACCAAGCACGCGATCACCGGCATCACGAAAGCGGTGTCGCTCGACGGCCGCAAATACGACATCGTGTGCGGGCAGATCGACATCGGCAATGCCGCTACGGAAATGGCCGAGCGGATGGCGCGCGGTGTGCCGCAGGCGAACGGCGAAATCGCGGCCGAGCCGTTGATGGACGTGCAGCATGTTGCCGACGCGGTGCTGCATATGGCGGAGTTGCCGCTGTCGGCGAACGTGCAGTTCATGACCATCATGGCGAGCAAGATGCCGTTCGTCGGTAGAGGCTGAGCGCGTCGCGGGAGATCAACTTATACTGGGCGCTTCCCGCCTTTTCGAAAAACGATTCGCCGTGCCCCGCGTCACACTCAAGGACAACCCGCCGCCGGTGCCGCCCGTGCAACCCGATCTCGACGATTGTTGTCATAGTGGCTGCACTCCGTGTGTCTTCGATCTCTACGATGAAGCGCTCGAACGCTATCAGGCCGCGCTCACCGAGTGGCAAGCGCGGCAGGCGGCGCTTAAGGTGCGAAAGGGGCGCGCATGATGCCACCGGCGCCCACGGTGCACGCGCGGGCAAGCAAACCGAGCACGCGCCGCTGAATGTCGTTTCAGGTTTACGTCAAAGGCCGCAGCCGTCCCTCCATCTCCGTCATGACCGACCTTCAGCCCGCGCACCTCGAACGCTTCACCGAATCGCACACATTGGACGACCTGCATGACTTCGTGCAGCGTTATCCGCGTCTGTTCGTGCTGACCGGCGCGGGCATCAGCACCGACTCCGGCATTCCAGGCTATCGCGACGACAACGGCGAATGGAAGCGTTCACCGCCGATCACGCTGCAGGAATTTCTCGGTACGGTCGCGATGCGCCAGCGCTATTGGGCACGCAGCATGGTCGGCTGGCCGGTGGTGGCCGGCGCGCAGCCGAACGCCGCGCATACCGCCTTGGCCCGGCTCGAGGCAGCGGGCCACGTGCCGACGCTCGTCACCCAGAACGTCGACGGTTTGCATCAGCGGGCGGGCAGCCGCGAGGTGATCGAACTGCATGGCGGTATCGGCGGTGTGACGTGTCTGGACTGCGGCATGCAGCATTCGCGCGCGTCGATCCAGCAAACGCTGCAGGCCGACAACCCCGCGTTGCTGAACGTCAGCGCCGAAACCGCCGCCGATGGCGACGCGCATCTCGAGTGGCACGATATCGAATCGTTCCGCATTCCGGCGTGTACGAATTGCGGCGGTCTGTTGAAGCCCGCCGTGGTGTTCTTCGGCGAAAGCGTGCCGCGTGAGCGGGTCGAAGCGGCCTCGCATGCGCTCGATGCAGCGGATGCCGTGCTGGTGGTGGGCTCGTCGCTGATGGTTTATTCGGGCTACCGTTTCTGCGTGTGGGCGCAAAAGCTGGGCAAGCCGATCGTCGCGATCAACCTCGGGCGCACGCGTGCCGATGCGCTGCTGTCGCTGAAAATCGCCGCGCCCTGTGCGGATACGCTGACTGCTTTGGCAGCCCGGCTCGCGCTGGATTGATGCCGTGACCTGCGACCGCGACCTGCGACCGTGACCTACGACCGTGATCTCGCCGAACGCCTGCACACGACCCTGTATCGAAACAAAGTGAACATGACCGACTCTCATCTAGTACTGCGGCAACACTCGCCGTCCGCCGAACGCAATCGCGAACCGATTCTCGCCGTATTGCGCGAGGTGTTGCCCGCCACCGGCCGCGTGCTGGAAATCGCGAGCGGCACCGGCCAGCACGCGATCTGCTTTGCCGGTGCGTTGCGTGGGCTCGATTGGCAACCGAGCGATCCCGATGCGGATGCGCGTGCATCGGTTGCCGCCTGGATCGCGCACGAAGGGCTGACGAACGTGCGCGCACCGCTTGCGCTCGACGTGCATCAGCCGGACTGGGGCATACAACCGCTGGATCAGCTCGACGCCGTGGTCTGTATCAACATGATTCACATCTCGCCGTGGAGCGCGACCGAGGCGCTGTTCGCCGGCGCGAGCCGCCGCCTGGCCGTTGGCGGTGTACTGTATCTGTACGGTCCTTATAAACGCGGTGGTGCGCAAACCTCGCCGAGCAACGATGCGTTCGATCAACAATTGCGCAGCCGCAACCCCGCATGGGGCGTGCGCGACATGGAAGCCGTGGTAGCGTTGGGCGCATCGGTCGGACTCGTGTGCGACGAGCCGATCGCGATGCCGGCCAACAATTTCAGTCTGGTTTTCAGGAAACACCCGCAGGCGGCGCGCGGCTGACCCGTGTGCGCTTTGGTGCGGCAAGCCGGCATTTCTTTTATCCTTTCACCCTCGACGTCCCGCCGACGTTCTTTCTTTCCGGCGTGACGTCTCGACTTTTTTTGGACTCTGGAGAATTCACATGGGCAAACAGGCAATCGGCGTGGTGGGGCTAGCGGTCATGGGCCGCAATCTGGCGCTCAACATCGAAAGCCGCGGCCACGCGGTGTCGGTGTACAACCGTAGCCGTGAGAAAACCGACGAACTCATCGCCGAATATCCGGACAAGAAGCTGGTGCCGGCGTTCACGCTGGAAGAGTTCGTGGAGTCGCTGGAAAAGCCGCGCCGCATTCTGTTGATGGTGAAGGCGGGCGAAGGCACCGACGCCACGATCAACCAGTTGAAACCGCTGCTGGAAAAGGGCGACATTCTGATCGACGGCGGCAACACCCATTTCACCGACACCATCCGCCGCAATCAGGATCTCGCGAAGTCCGGTCTGCACTTCATCGGCACGGGCGTGTCGGGCGGCGAAGAAGGCGCGCTGAAAGGACCGTCGATCATGCCGGGCGGCCAGCGCGACGCCTACGACCTGGTCGCGCCGATCCTCACCGAAATCGCCGCCAAGGCGCCGGACGGTGAACCGTGCGTGGCGTACATGGGCCCGGACGGCGCGGGCCACTTCGTGAAGATGGTGCACAACGGCATCGAATACGGCGACATGCAGCTGATCGCCGAGAGCTACGCGGTGCTCAAGCAGGTCGTCGGCCTGTCGAACGAAGAATTGGGCAAGGTCTACACCGAGTGGAATCAAGGTGAACTCGACAGCTATCTGATCGAAATCACCTCGAAGATTTTCGGCAAGAAAGACGAGGAAACCGGCAAGGACCTGGTCGACGTGATCCTCGATCGCGCCGCGCAGAAGGGCACGGGCAAGTGGACCAGCCAGAACGCGCTCGACCTCGGCGCGCCGCTGCCGCTGATCACGGAAGCGGTGTTCGCGCGCGTGCTGTCGTCGCTGAAAACGCAGCGCGTGGCCGCCAGCAAGGTGCTCGAAGGGCCGGCCGCCAAGCCGCTTGGCGCCGAGCGTGATGCGTTCATCGAGTCGGTGCGCCGTGCGCTGTACTTCAGCAAGGTGATTTCGTACGCGCAAGGTTTCGCGCAGCTGCGCGCGGCGTCGGAAGAATACAAGTGGGATCTGGACTACGGCACGATCGCGAAGATTTTCCGCGCCGGCTGTATCATCCGCGCCCGCTTCCTGCAGAAGATCACGGACGCCTATACGAAAGACAAGGCCATCGCCAATCTGCTGCTCGATCCGTACTTCC
>NZ_JAXDPY010000241.1:0-17447 GCF_034668105.1 Paraburkholderia sp.
CGCGCTGCGGTGAGCGTGTCGCGTCACGAGAGCCGAGTCGAGTCAAGCGGCACGGCAAATGCTTGGGGGCTGGTTGAAACCGATCGAATCAAAGTGTCGAGGAAAATCACATGACAAGACAATGGCAATTCACGGCGAGCCGGTTGCTGATCGCGGCCACCTTCGGCGTGTTGGTGAGCGGCTGTACGTCGATGCCATGGGAAAGCACGCCGTTCTATAGCGGCGCGCCGTCCCAGCCGACCACCCTCACCACGGTCCCCGTGCCGGCCGGCTACTACCGTGCCAATCAGGGCGACACGCTGGCGGGCATCGCGTCGGCGTATGGCCGTAGGCCGCAGGAGATCGCGGCGTGGAACGGCCTCGCGGCGAATTCAGCGGTCAATCCGGGGCAGGTGCTGCGGGTGGCGCCGCCGATGGCGTCGGGTAGTGTGGTGACGCCGCCGGTCAATGTTGCCGGTCAGAATGGTTCGCTCTCGACGCCTGGGGCGACCGGCACGGCCGGTGTTGCGCAGCAAGGCGTGCTGTTGTGGCCGCTGCGCGGTCCCGTGCTGAAAGCCTTTGCGCCCGGCAAGTCGAACGGCATCGTGATCGGCGGCCATCCTGGCGAGCCGGTCAAGGCTGCCGCCACCGGCCGGGTGGTCTATGCGGGCACGGGTATCGAGGCGTACGGTCCGCTCATCATCATCAAGCACGACGACTCTCTGATCACCGCCTACGGGCAGAACAGCACGCTGCTGGTCAAGGAAGGCGATGCTGTTGCGCAAGGGCAGACTATCGGCGAAGTCGGCGTGGATAGCCGGGGCGTCGCATCGATCCAGTTCGAAGTTCGCCAGAACGGCCAGCCGGTCGATCCGCTCACGTGGCTGCCCAAGTCGGGTGGGTGATTCCAGGTGATCGTGACTTGATGACGGTTCGAATCGAACCGTCATCCATCGGTCGATCAGGTTATTGCGAGACCCTCCGTGCCGATGAGATCGGCCATCACGCCTGGCAGTGCCATCGCGTTCATCCCTGTCCTCCACTGAGGCTGGCGCCAGGCGCCGTAACGCGCTCTATTTATCGTGATGGCCCGGCAGTACCGCGCCGAGCACCTGTTTGGCCGTTTCGACGATGACATTGCCTTGATCCGGATCGCCCTTCATCAGCGTCGACGCAAAGGCCTTGGCCTGCGCGAGCGTGAAATGCGGCGGCAAGGGCGCGATATTCGGATCGGCCTTGACTTCGATGACCACGGGCCGATCCGCGGCGAAGGCTTCGTCCCAGGCGGCGCCCATCTGTTCGGCGTCGTCGACGTAAATGCCTTTCAGGCCGATCATTTCCGCGAACTTGTGATACGGCACCGACGGAATGTCCTGCGAGGCCTCGAACTTCGGATCGCCTTCCATCGCGCGCTGTTCCCATGTCACCTGGTTGAGGTCGCCGTTGTTCAGCACCATGCAGATCCAGCGCGGATCGGCCCAGCCTTGCCAGTACTTCGAGACCGTGATCAGTTCGGCCATGTTGTTCATTTGCATCGCGCCATCGCCGACCAGCGCGATCACGGGCCGCTCGGGGTAGGCGAATTTCGCCGCGATCGCATAAGGCACGGCCGCGCCCATCGACGCGAGACCGCCCGATAGCGAACACATCATGCCGCGTTGCACCTTCAGATCGCGCGCGTACCAGTTCGCGACCGAGCCGGAGTCGCTCGTCACGATCGCGTTGGCGGGAATGCGCTTGGACAATTCCCATACCGTGCGCTGCGGATTGACCGCGTCCTTGCCGGCTTCGTGCGCGCGCTTGTCGAGCGTTTTCCACCAGTCCGCGGTCCAGCCTTCGATCTTCTTGCGCCAGGCACGGTCCTTTTTTTCTTCCAGGAGCGGCAGCAGCGCGCGCAAGGTTTCGACGCTGTCGCCGACCAGATTCACTTCCATCGGATAACGCAGGCTCAGCATGTCGGCCTTGATGTCGATCTGCACGCCGCGCGCCGCGCCTTCCTTCGGCAAGAATTCCGCATAAGGAAAGCCCGAGCCGATCATCAGCAGCGTGTCGCACTCGCTCATCAGGTCGTAACTGGGTTTGGTGCCGAGCAGGCCGATCGACCCCGTGACCCAAGGCAAATCGTCGGGCAGCACGGCTTTGCCGAGCAGTGCTTTGGCGACCCCGGCACCGAGCTTTTCGGCGACGGCGATCACGTCGTCAGTGGCGTGCAAAGCGCCCGCCCCAACGAGGATCGCGACTTTCTTGCCGGCATTGAGGACGTTGGCGGCCTGCTGAAGATCGTCGGGATACGGCACGAGACGCGGCGCGCGATAGCCGACGCCAGAGTGCAACGTGCCGTGTTTGCGGCCGGGCGCTTCATAGGGCAGGTCCTGCAGGTCGTTAGGCAGGATGATCGCGGTAACCTTGCGCTCGGCGAGCGCGGTACGAACCGCACGGTCGATCAGATGGCGGACTTGAGCCGGCACACTGGCCTGCTCGACGAAAGCACCGGCGACGTCCTTGAACAGGGAGACCAGGTCGAGTTCCTGCTGATAGTGGCCGCCGAGCGCCGCTCGGGCCTGCTGCCCCGCGATCGCGAGAACCGGCATGTGATCCATTCGCGCGTCGTAAAGGCCGGTGATCAGATGCGACGCGCCAGGGCCCGAGGTGGCGATGCAAACCCCGAGTTCGCCGGTGAATTTGGCATGGGCAGCGGCCATGAAGGCGGCCATTTCCTCGTGACGGACCTGGACGAATTCGATGGGATGGGTGGGATGATCCTGGTCTTTCTGCTCTTTCCGCGCCTTGGTCTGGGCACGGTTGAGGGCGCCGAAGACCCCATTGATACCGTCGCCGGGATAGCCGTAAATGCGGCGCACGCCCCAGGCGTGAAGCCGCTCGATGATGAAGTCGCCAACGGTATCGGACATGCTCTCTCCTTGAGTGCGATTTAAGCGGCAACGGCCGGAGCGATTTGGTCTTGCCATCTCGCGCCGCCGGTTGCACACATCCGACGTGTCGCGCAAATCCCGTTCCGCGATATTACAAGCTGTAACCGTCAACGCCGACATCGCGCTTTCGCGCCCCTGGGCTGAACGCGCAGTTCAAGCGCGCTGGCGACCCCTCAGCACTCAGCCAGACCATGCCCATTGCGACATGCGTATGACGAATGTGCTGCTGCAACGCTGAAGAATCGGCTAGGGAAAACGACTATTCTTTCAAAAGTGCCCGTCACTTACTTTATTTTCCTCGTGACTCTCGTATCACCGATCCGGCGTGACGATTCTGCTTCCTGATTTCAGTCAGGACTGCCGGACATGCGCGCCAGCAGGGGAAACATTTTTTATTTTTGAACGCGCTGTCGATTCCGTCGAGCAGCGCTGCAGTGGTTTTTGGCCCACGTATTTTTAGGGAAACGATGACCACCGGAAATCGTAAAAGCGGAATTGCTTCACTTGGACCCATTTCCTGGGGCACCCATCTTTGTCACTTCTACGAGACGCGCAACGAATTACTCAGCGTGACAGCGAATTTCCTTCAGGCCGGACTCGCGCAGCGGGAAGTCGGCGTATGGGTCGCGCCCGCATTGCTGGGTCCGGACAAAGCCCGTCATATGCTGACGCGGGCAATGCCCGCACTCACCGAATATATCGACGCCGGGCAGTTGCAGATTCTCGATGGCGCCCAGCTCTATGCGCCGTCGCGCACCGGCTTCAACGGCAGTGCCACGGTGGGCGTATGGTCGGCTGCAGTCAACGATGCGCTCGGACGCGGCTTCGAAGGTCTACGGGTCGCGGGCGACGCTGTGTGCAACGAGAACACCGATTGGGCGGCACTGCTCGACTATGAAGCCACGCTGAAGCACAAGCTCGCCGCGAGTCCGATCGTCGGTTTGTGCACCTACTGCGTACAGGGGTTGCGCGCCGCCCAGACCCGCGAGATCGGACGTCTGCATGATGCGACGGTGGCGCCGTCACCTGCTGAATTGGTGGCCCGGCCCGCGCCCAAAGTTGGACGGCTGGCGATACCCTCGGTTGAACCGCGGCAGGTTAGCAGTGAAACGCAACCGGGCGCGGCGCTCAGTGAGTCCTCCATCGAGGCCGCACATCAGTTCGCCGTCGGGCCGATGATCGGCCATGAGATTCGCAATGCGATTACGCCGCTCAGCCTGCTTGCACGTTTGCTGAACACCCAATATAGGCACGACGAACAGCTCACGCGGTATGCGCTGGTGCTATCACGGCAAGCCAACCTGCTGGGCCAGTTGGCTCAGCAATTGATGGCACCGGCTCATATTCGATGTTCGGGCTCGCTGGAAGCGGGGGGCGACCCCGAAGTGGACGCGCGGCCGGCGCAAGCGGGGCACGTCGACGTCGACGACCTGCTCGCGCATTGCATTCAGGTAGCGCAAGCGGGTGTCCCAGGACATTTGCCGATCGATCTGGCGAGAAGCGCTGCGCCGCTTTTCGTGCTCGGCGACTTCTGTAAGCTGACGCAGGTGTTCGTCAACGTCATGGTGAACGCGCTCAAATATTCTTCCCCGACGGATACGGTCTCGGTGACGGCGGCTCGGGCGGGATGCTTCTGCTATATCAGCGTGCGCGACAACGGCATCGGAATCGCGCCGCGCGAGCTGAAAACGATCTTCGAGCCTTATACGCGCGGTCTCGAAGGTCGTGCGCTGGGTGTCGAAGGTCGGGGGCTTGGCTTGTCGGTGGTTCGTGAAATCGTTGCCGGTTGCGGGGGCACGGTCGAGGCCTTCTCCGCAGGCCCTGGGACCGGGTCGGAATTCATCGTGCGTCTGCCGTTGGTGAAGTCGCCGATCAGTGCACCGGAGAATGAGGACGCGTTCGACGCACATGTCCGCGGCGAGGTTTGCGTCGGGCAGGCCAACGCGGGTGCCGCGCAAGTGTTGACGAATCTCTAGCGTGTTGCGACAGTAAAAGACGCTGCATGAGCCTTTATGCAGTTTTCCTTCATTCAGCTTCTCGTCGTGCCGCGGCAACGCATTGAGCGTCAACTGAGCCATCCACACGCATAGCGGGCGGCAACGGCGGCGCCCATGCCGACGGTTGCCAGCCAGGCCAGCACGCGCAACGTCCAGTGCGAACTCAGATCGCCCACCGACGAGTGCTTCGTGCTGAGCAGCACCAGCAGCACCATCACGGGCGTCGCGGTCGTCCCATTGAGCACCGCGCTCCAGTACAGAATGCGCAGCGGGTCGAATCGCATTGCCGCCAGCGCGACGCCGACGGCGCCGCCTAGTGCTACGACCGCAATGTGCGTATAGGCGATGCGCCGGTCATTCGAGGCGTCGTTATGCCAGTTAAAGCCACTCGCGACCGCGTGTGCCGCGGAACCGGCAAGTGGCGGTAACGCCAGCAACGCGCTGCTGAGCAATGCCAGTCCCAACACGTGCGAAGCGAACGGGCCCGCGATCGGCGCAAGCGCGCCCGCGAGGGAAACGGGCGTGTCGACGGCCTCGCCTCCCGCATGGAGGCTCGCTGCCGCGGCGATCATGATGGATAACGCAACGGCGTTGGACATAGCCGTTCGAATCAATGTGTCGGCGCGCAAGCTTTGGAACCGCTCGTGACGCGACCCGTTTGCTGAGCGATTGACCTGGGTCCGTTGTTCAGGGCGCTGCGCTTCCACCTGCTGTTCGGCCTGTGAGTAGAGCAGGTATGGGCTGATGGTCGTGCCGAGTACCGCGAGCAGCATCTCCAGATAATGCACGGACCAGGTTACGTGAGGTATCAGCGTTTTGATCGCGATCGTCGACCAGGGAAGACGCAGCGCGATGTCGACGACGACGTAAGCGAATAGCGACAGCGCCAGCCATCGCAGCACGCGCGCGTACTTCGGATACGGAACGAACCACTGAAGTACAGCGGAGAGCACCAGGAACACCGCTGCGAAGGCCGGCACCGAGCCGTGCCACAGCAGTTGAGCGGCCACACCCATCGCGACGACATCGGCGGCGATATTGAAGGTGTTGGCGATCAGGAAGCGTGCAACCGCGAGGAAGAACCAGAGGCGCGAGTAATGCTCTCGCATGTTGGTCGTCAATCCCTTGCCGGTCAGACGCGCGATCCGCGCTGATACGAGCTGCAAGGCGACGATCAACGGATAGGACAGCACGCACGTCCACAGCAGGTCGTAACCGAACTGCGCTCCCGCAAGCGAATAGGTGGCGATACCGCTTGGGTCGTTGTCGGCTGCGGTGGAGATCACGCCCGGCCCAATATCGGCCGCCCAGGAGTGTGCGGCGGTTTGACCTGGAACACTGTCGTGACGGTAGGTAATGTTGCGCTCCTGAAATCGCTGAGTGGCGATAGGCCGCTCATGCCGGCGTTCGATCGCTTTTCGCCGCGGTTGAAACATCACGCAAACGTCACGCGTAGCCACCGGAAACATGGCTTGGGAGGCGCGTGTGAGTCGTGAGTGCAGCAGCAAGATAAGTACCCGTGGCAGGGCAGGAAAGGCGCGGCAATTCCCCGCACCCGCTATGCCTCGCATTTATGGCGTTCTACTCTATGTCGCCCGCTGTCGAAGACCGCGTTCCGGCCTCGTCTCAATTGAATGACGATCGAAGAATCGCTGAATGGATGGAGCGTCAGCGGGGCAGGATGCTGCATCGCACCAATGACAAAGCCCGGAGCACACCGCAAAATGTGGGGCTCATCAGCCGGAGCGCACACCGTCCATCGAAGCAGATGAAGCGGCACGCGAACCGGTTGCCACAGGCTGTCATGCATTGTCACAACAGGGACACAAAGGCTCTCACCATGATCGATTTGCGCAGCGATACCGTAACCCGTCCGACCCCCGCCATGCTCGCGGCAATGTCGGCCGCCGAAGTCGGCGACGACGTCTGGGGCGACGACCCAACCGTGCTGCGTCTGCAAGCAACGGTCGCGGAGCGCGCCGGCAAGGAAGCCGGCCTGTTCTTCCCAAGCGGCACGCAGAGCAATCTGGCGGCATTGATGGCGCACTGCGCGCGCGGCGACGAATACATCGTCGGCCAGTTGGCGCACACCTATAAGTACGAAGGCGGCGGCGCGGCGGTGCTCGGCAGCATCCAGCCGCAGCCGCTCGAAAATGCCGCCGACGGTTCGATCCCGCTCGAGAAGATCGCCGCGGCAATCAAACCGATCGACGACCACTTCGCGCGCACGCGGCTGCTGGCGCTGGAAAACACCATCGGCGGCAAGGTATTGCCGGCGGGGTACGTCGAGGAGGCCGTGCAGCTGGCGCGTCAGCGCGGCTTATCCGCTCACCTCGACGGCGCGCGCGTCTATAACGCGGCGGTGGCCTCGGGCAAGCCGGTGGCCGCGCTGTGCGCGCCGTTCGATTCGGTCTCGATCTGTTTTTCGAAGGGCCTGGGCGCGCCGGTCGGTTCGGTACTGGTGGGCAGCCAGGCGCTGATCGATGTGGCGCATCGCTGGCGCAAGGTGCTGGGCGGCGGGATGCGCCAGGCCGGCGTGCTGGCGGCGGCTTGCCTGTACGCGTTGGATCACAACGTCGACCGTCTCGCCGACGACCACGCGCACGCCGCGCATCTGGCGGCCGGTCTGGAGTCGATCGATCAGGTCAGGGTGCAGTCGATCGCGACCAACATGGTGTTCGCGCAGTTTCCGCAGCAGGATTGCGCGGCGCTCGAAGCGTGGCTCAAGGAGCGTGGCATCCTCACGCAGATGCTGTACGCGTCGCGCTTCGTCACGCACAAGGATGTGTCACGTGCGGATATCGATACGTTTATCGCCGCGGTGAAGGGATATTTCGCCGCGCGTTGATCGGGCGGAATGGCAACGCTGGAAGGCTGACTTAAACCGCTGAGGTAAAAAAGTGGTTTGAACAGCCGGGATAAAAAAGCGGGCGCACTGCCACAGCAGTGCGCCCGCTTTATTTATTTCGCCGACGCTTCCGCTTGCGCGCCCGCGCGATGCGACGGCGCGAACAGCCGCAGTCCGCTCGCGAGGCTCGCCGCGCCCGCAAAGAAGGCGCCGGCGCCGAGCGCGAGCGTCGGTCCATGCCGGCCGGCGATGCCGAAGCTCAGCGCGACCAGTGCGGCGCCGGTGGTCTGCCCGATTAGCCGGGCCGTCGCAACGATACCGCTCGCGCCGCCGCTGCGCTCGGGCGGCGCGCTCGCCATCAATGCCTTCAGGTTGGGCGACTGAAAGAAGCCGAAGCCGGCGCCGCACACCGCCATCCGGATGCCGATGTCGAGCACATGCGGGTGCGCCGGCAACAACGCCAGCGACGCCATCCCCGCCGACAACACAGCAAGGCCGATCGCACCGAGCAGGCCCGGCGGATAGTGGTCGGACAGCGTGCCCGCCAGCGGCGCGGCCAGCGCGACGACCACGGGCCACGGCGTCATCAGAAAACCGGTCTCGACCTGGCTGCGATGCAGCACATCTTCGAAGTAAAACGGCAGCGACACGAACGCCAGCCCTTGCGCGGCGAACGAGCACACGGCAGTCACCGCCGACAACGCAAACACCGGCCGCTTGAACAGATCGATGGGCAGCATCGGCGCCGGATGACCCGCTTCGCGGCGAATCAGCAACAGCCCGAACACCACGGCAATCGCCGCCGCGCTCAGCACGAGTTGCGCCGAAGCGCGCTGGGCCGCTTCGCCGAGCGCGAAAACCAGCGCGGCAAAGGTGATCACATTGAGAAGCGCTGCAACCGGGTCGAAGTTGTGCCGGCCGCGTTCGGTATGCGGCAGCGCGGGCCACGCGAAGGTCAGCGCCAGCAGACCGAGCGGCACGTTGACCGCGAACAGCCAGGGCCATGTGCCAACGGACAGGATCAGCGACGCCGCCGTCGGCCCGATCGCGAACGATACGCCGACAACGAGTGCGTTGATGCCGAGGGCTCGTCCGAGCCGGTGCGGCGGATGCAGATAGCGGATCAGCGCGGTGTTGACGCTCATGATCCCGGCCGCCCCGAGGCCTTGCACCGCGCGCGCGGCGGTGAGCACCGGCAGCGTCGGCGCGAGCGCGCAGGCGAGCGAGGCCAGCGTGAACAGCGCAATCCCGCTGATATAAATCCTGCGATGCCCAACGATGTCGCCGAGCGCGGCCAGCGGCAGCAGCGTCGCGACCATCGAGAGCTGGTAGGCGTTGATGATCCACACCGACGCCGCCGGCGCGGCATGCAGATCCGCCGCCATCGAAGGTAGGGCGGTGTTGGCGATCGCGGTATCGATCGTGGCGAGCGCAACCGCCAGCATGATCGCGATCATCGCGCGACGGTTGGCGGCGGACATCGGGCCGTCCGCGGGAAAGGTGGAGGTGGCGCTGGGTTTGTCGGACAAGGCGGGTTCGTCGGTTATGCATGCCGAAGCACCGGACGCGTCGCAGAGTCGGCGCGGCGTGCAAGCGGCAGGGTTGCGTGGCGTGAAACGGGCGCGGCCTGAGCCCGGCGGTCAGGGTGGCTCGCGCGGCGAATGGTGCGATTGTTACAGAGACCCGGAAATCCTGCTGGGCGGGGAACAGGGCGAGGGCGCCGGGCTAAACGCTCTAATGCAACTAACGGTCAAGCCCGCCCGGCATCTTCGAACTGGCGCGGCCGCGTCGGCACAGACCACTTAGGCATAACGGTCCCGCAGACGAGGCACTTCGATTTGATCACGCATCGAACCTGTCGACGCAGTCATCGGCAAGTCACACGCCGGAAAAATAATCGAGCTGCCTTTTCCATGCAGACAGCTTTCATCACTCGCCATCGTTTGCCGGTTTGGCGAGCCGATGCACGCGCACAGTGCCGCGCACCCGCCGCTTGCACCGCGTACGTGCGCGAAACCCGTCAGGCGCCGTGGATCGGCGGGCATGGCATGTGCGTGAGCACCCGCTCGTGCCCGCGAGTGTCCGCGGACCGTAAAATGTCGTACTCTGTTTGTTCACCCGCCTGACCGGCACGCGCCTCCCGTCCGTCCTCTATGCGGTTTGCGTATGTCGCGTCGTTTTTTCCCCGGAGGCTTCGATGACAGCCGTCGATCTGGAATTCGACCAGCTCAACAGTACCGTCGACGCGCTACGGCGCTCAATTTCCAATCGCATGATGTACGGCGTCGGCAAGGACGCCGTCACCGCTCACCCGCATGACTGGCTGCACGCCGCGGCACTCGCCGTGCGCGACCGGCTGGTCGCGCGCTGGATGAAGACCACGCGCCTGCAGTACGAACAGGACGTCAAACGCGTCTACTACCTGTCGATGGAGTTCCTGATCGGCCGCACGTTTACGAACGCCTTGCTTGCGCTCGGCATTCACGATCAGATGAAGGAAGCGCTCGCGAGTCTCGGCGTCGACATGGAGATGCTGGTCAATATCGAGCCGGATGCCGCGCTTGGCAACGGCGGCCTCGGCCGGCTCGCGGCCTGTTTTCTCGATTCGATGGCGACGCTCGGCATTCCGGGCTTCGGCTACGGGATCCGTTATGAATATGGCATGTTTCGCCAGGAGATCGTCGACGGCGAGCAGGTCGAAGCGCCGGACTACTGGCTGCGCGCGGGCAATCCGTGGGAGTTTCCGCGACCCGAGATCAAGTACATGGTGCATTTCGGCGGCCGCACGGTGCAGCGTGGCGAGCACGTCGACTGGATCGACACCCAGCATGTCAACGCCACGGCCTACGACACGGTGATTCCGGGTTACGCGACCAGTGCGACGAACACGCTGCGCCTGTGGTCCGCGCGCGCCACCGAAGAACTCGACCTCGGCGCGTTCAACCGCGGCGATTACCGCAACGCGGTCGACACCAAGAACATGTCGGAGAACGTGTCGCGGCTGCTGTATCCGGATGATTCGACGCCGGCCGGCCGCGAGTTGCGGCTGCGCCAGGAATACTTCTTTGTTTCGGCGACGATGCAGGATCTGATTCGCCGCTATCAGCGCACGCACAGTACGTTCGGACGCTTCTCCGAAAAGGTCGCGGTGCATCTGAACGATACGCACCCGGTGCTGGCGATTCCGGAGCTGATGCGTTTGCTGGTGGACGTGCATCATCAACCATGGGACAAGGCCTGGCAGCACGTCACGAAGATCTTCTCGTACACGAACCACACGTTGATGCCCGAAGCCCTCGAAACGTGGGACGTCGAGATGCTCGCGCGCCTGCTGCCGCGGCATCTGGAGATCATCTTCGAGATCAACGCCGGCTTTCTCAAGCATGTCAGCGAGCAATCGGGCCATGACGCCGAGATGATCCGCCGCATTTCGCTCGTCGACGAATACGGCCAGCGGCGGGTGCGGATGGCGTATCTGGCGATCGTCGCGAGTCACAAGGTGAATGGCGTATCCAAGCTTCACTCGCAATTGATGGTGCGCGATATCTTCGCCGACTTCGCGCGCATCTATCCGGATCGCTTCACCAACGTGACCAACGGCATTACGCCGCGGCGCTGGCTGGCGCAGGCGAATCCGTCACTGTCGTCGCTGATCGATCAGCAGATCGGCAAACATTGGCGCAGCAATCTGCTCGAGCTGGAACAACTGCGCAGTCTGCGCAACGACAGCGGGTTCATCGACGCGTTCCGCGAAGCGAAGCGGCAGAACAAACTGCGCCTTGCGCAGCGGCTCGCGCATCACACGAAACTGCATTTTGATCCCAACGCGTTGTTCGACCTGCAGGTCAAGCGCATTCACGAATACAAGCGGCAGTTGCTGAACGTGCTGCACGTGATCGTGCGCTACAACCAGATTCGCGCGAATCCGGAGCGTGACTGGGTGCCGCGTGTGGTGATGTTCGCCGGCAAGGCCGCGTCCGCATATCGTATGGCGAAGACGATCATCAAGCTGATCGGCGATGTCAGCGAGAAAGTCAATCACGACCCGTTGGTGGGCGATCGCCTCAAGGTGGTGTTCGTGCCGAACTATGGCGTGAGCGTGGCCGAGTTGATCATTCCGGCCGCCGATCTGTCCGAGCAGATTTCGATGGCCGGCACCGAAGCATCAGGCACCGGCAACATGAAGCTCGCGTTGAACGGCGCGTTGACGATCGGCACGATGGACGGCGCGAACATCGAGATCTGCGACGCAGTGGGGCGCGAGAACATCTTCATCTTCGGTCATACCGCCGACGAAGTGGACAGCTTGCGCGCCACCGGCTACCGGCCGCGCCAGGTGTACGAGGAGAATGCGGAACTGCGCATGGCGCTCGACCAGATTCGCACGGGCTTCTTCTCGCCTGACGATCCGCTGCGTTTCTCCGACATTTTCCATACGCTGGTGGATTGGGGCGATCACTACATGGTGCTCGCCGATTTCGCCGCGTTTGCAAAAGCGCAGGCGGAGGTGGACGTGCGTTTCGTCGACCAGCGCGCGTGGGCCGAGAGTGCGATCGAGAACGTCGCGGGCATGGGGCAGTTTTCTTCGGACCGCACCATCGGCGAATATGCACGCAACATCTGGCACGTGAATCCGCTCAGCATGGACTGACGCAGGCGGGTTCGCGTAGAGCGCCTGCGCAATTAAAAAGGCCGTGCGGGATTGATTCGCACGGCCTTTTCTATCGAGAGGTGAACGTCAAGGAGCGAATCGTTCGCTCTCTTTCGCCGCATGCAAACCGAATTGCCCGCGCGGGAAGTCGAACAGGATGTCGATGTTCTGCATCGCCATCAAACCGACCACGATACGGTTGGCGTCCGGCCTGGCCTTGACGATCGTCACCTGAGCGGTCTCGTAACGATGCACCCACGGCCCCGTGCCGATCGCTGCCTCATAATTGCCCTGATCGAGTACGTTGCCGACATCGCCGTCACCGGTCCAGTTGGGGGCTTTGTCCGTTTCGATGCGGATCATGCCGGTGCTGCCGGTCGCGAACTCCAGCGGCGCGCAGAAGGTCATCTTGTTGCCGACATTCACGCAGCCCCGCGGCCATTGCGCCGTGCCGTCTTTCGACACCGTCATCGGCACCATGGTGTAGTCTTTCGTGATGGCGCTCGAGGGGCTCAGCACCATGTACGGCTTCGCGAAGTTCGAGTGGACCAGATAGCGTTGGCCGATGTTGCCGGGCAACGCGCGCAGGGGTTGGGTGTAGGCGTTGTCGTCCGGCCGTCCGGCGCCGACACCGAAAATGCCGGAGAACGCCCAGCCGAATTCACCGGTATAGCCATCCATCCCTACACAGTGCCGCGCGTTCGGCAGGCAACGCACGACGTCCACCGCTTGCGCGGCGACCGGCGTTGGCGTGGTGCCGGCGAGGCTAAGCGGCACCTTGACGGCTGAGCCGAGAATCTCCACCCCGTTCGCGAATGACAACGACGTCACGCCACCGGCGCTTGCATAGTCCGAACCCGGCAGCACGGACTTCAATACCCGCGCGCCTTGCGTGCCCGTGTCGAGCGCCATGTAAACCGCCTTGCCGTCGAGCTGGACCGGCAGGCCAAGGCGTGCATGATCTTCGTCGGCACGTTCCACGTGCAGCGGAATCAGCAAGCCGTCGTTGCCGCCGTTGATCAGCGCGGCATTGGGCGCCGGCGGCGTGGGAGTGGGGAAGGTGGTGGAGCAGCCGGTCAGCGCAACGAGCGCGCCGGTTGCAAACAAGGCGGCCGTGGCCGAATGACGAACACCATGTTGAAAACGCCGGCAAGCGGCATCGAAAGACGACAGGAACATAAGATCACGCTTTGCAAAAAGGCGGGTCCCTGGCGAAGGCGATGCATCGTGAGCTGCAAATTGGACAGTCAGGACAGCACTGGCGGCAATCTCACTGGATTGCCGCGGCGCGGGCGGGGAAACCGGGACGCTTGGGGGCCTGCGGGAGGGAACACGCGATAACAGGAGCGGCGACTCTACACGGCCACCCGCGGGCAATTGCAAAGAAGTGTCAAGGTTTGGGTGCGGATCGTTACTTGCCCGTGCAAGCATTGATCTATGTCAATAGTCGCGCGGGCGGCGGATCACGGTGGTTTGCGCGCGGCCGAGCGTGGCACAGTCCAGGGTGGCCGCCAGGAGACCGATCACTTCGTCGAGCGAGCGCGAGGTGACTTCGACACGAAAGGTGACGCGTTCGTGTTGCTGGTCGACGGTGACGACGTAAAGACGCAGATCGTCGCCGAGGGCGGCATGCAACGCGCGCCGTCCATTTGCCGACGACGTGCCGGGCACGGTGACATCGATGATGACGAGGGGAACGACGACATGCGTGCGGCGGGGAAGGCGGGATTCGCGGCGTGTGCGCGGGGCGGGGGTTTCAGAACTTGCTACGAACGTGAGCATCATGATTGCGCCGATTCGGCGAGGCGGCGCGCGTTGTTGACACCCAGCCACTCTAGCGGCGCGGGCCTTAACAACGCGCAAAAGCTGCCGCGTCGCGAATCAATTTTGTGTTAACGGGCGACGCCGCGCATGTGCACACCGCGCCCGCTCAAGCCCGGGGCGCCGCGGGCGCTGCCTTCGCCTCGTGCACCGCGGCGGCCACGCGCTCGACGAACTCGCGATCGGTGCTCATGAGCGCTTCGCGCACGCCATTGGCGGTCTGCACCATCAGGCGATGCGTGACGTCCTGGGTCGCCCACGTGAGCCAGCCGACCACCACCAGCATCGTGCCGCACACCATGCCGGCCGGCGAGCGGAATATCCCGCCGACAATCGCGCCGATGAGGCCGACGAGCGAGATTGCGCGCGGCAAGACTTTGTTCTTCTGCACAGTGACGACTTGCACGTCGACGATATCGCGCAGCGGAAAAACCTGGCCGGCGGACGAGAGTGCGTTACGCGTGACTGACACGCCACGATCGTTGAAAGGGGTTTCCATCGAGTTCAATGAAGCGGTAGCAAAGGGCGCAGCGTAACAGACTTCAAATTCCTAAAGATACGGATTTTTTCGTCGCCCGGGAGGCCTACTTCGCCGGGGTTTCGTGTTTAACCGACTAAAAATTTCAGTTATGGATTTTTCTGACTAAGATTTGGTGTTGTTTCTTCGCCGGTCCTCTGGCGCGGCCTTCATTGCATATCTAGGATTTTAGCCTCTTGTCGGGAAGCTAGGCTTTACATGAGATTTAGTGGCTAGGTACGGGGTGTTGCTGGTTCCAGTGACGCCTCTGTCACGTCGTGCCACCGCCGTCAGAACAGGAACAGGCAGCTTGTCGGCCATAGCGGTCGTTCGCACATCGACGCCGATATGCCCGCTCACCATTTCAGAGCGGCCATTCGCCGACGGCAACGACAAATGATTGCTATCGACTTTGACGAATGCATACTTTCGCCCCACGTCTGCAGCCCATGACCTCGACAGCCAAACGGCAGCTAACTGACCGAGTGCGGAAATCGCTGCAGGCCGACGACCGCGGAGCCCAGCCAGATCAGCACTTGCGACCTCGGCCATTAACGCCCGTTGCTCTGCTCCAGAGTAGGCCGCGGCCTCGGAAAAACCGATTGCGCTCGGGCACAGGGTGATCCATAAGCGAACGTCTATGATGTCGCAAGCAATGTCTAATTATCGTGAAAGTACGTGCGGCCCTATGCTTGCTTAGCGCAGTCAGAAGGTTTGGGGCGGGGTTGATGAGTCGCGCCACTACCGCGTTATGCACTCTGGCAGCGCTGCGAGTGCACTGGCAATAAGGAGACGACGCGGTCTGCGCCGCGTGTCAATGTAAATGACGACCACCATTATTTTTTCCCATGCTGCGTGTCTGGATCATCGCCCGGGCCTTGACCATCCGGAATCGCCGGAACGTCTGAAGGCCGTGTTGCGCGCGTTGCAGTCGCCGGAATTTGCGGCGCTGGAATGGCGCGATGCGCCGATGGGCACACTCGATCAGGTGCAATTGATCCACGACCAGGCCTTCGTCGATGAGGTCGCGGAGATCGCCCCGCAGCGGGGTTATGTGCCGCTTGATGCGGGCGACACGGTGATGTCGCCGGGCTCGTGGGAAGCCGTGATGCGCTGCGTCGGCGCGGCTTGTGCCGCCGTCGATGCGGTGATGAAGGCGCAGGCGCGCAACGCGTTTTGCGCCACGCGTCCGTGTGGTCATCACGCCGAGCCAGCGAGGGCAATGGGTTTTTGCATTTTCAATCAGGCTGCAATCGCTGCGGCTTACGCTCATGAAGCGTACAAGCTCGAACGCGTCGCGGTCGTCGACTTCGACGTCCATCACGGCAACGGCACCCAGGCAGCATTTTTCAACCGCCCGGAGCTGTTTTACACCTCCAGCCACCAGTCGCCTTTGTATCCCGGTACGGGCGCCGCATCCGAGACCGGCGTGAATCACAACATTGTCAACGTCCCGTTGCCCGGTGGATGTGATTCGGCACTCTTCCGTGCACGGATCGAGTCCGACATGTTGCCGGCGGTACGCCAGTTCAGCCCCCAACTTATCGTCATTTCGGCAGGCTTCGATGCGCATCGCCTGGACCCGCTCGCAAGCCTGAACCTCGAGGACAGCGATTTTCGTTGGATTACCAGTGAGTTGATGCGTATTGCCGATGCGACGTGCGAGGGGCGCATCGTTTCGATTCTGGAAGGGGGTTATAGCCTGGAGGCCCTGGCCACTGGCACGGTGGCGCATGTCCGTGCCTTAATGAATGTTGAGGTCGACCGATCAGGCTCACAGGTTACCGGGCCTACGCAGTGACTTCCGACCGTGACCGGCCATAAAGGGGCATTCGTCGGTACCAGTCTCCGGCCGCTCGCGCGGCGGCTTCGTCGCAGCAAGCGGCCATTCAAATTGCAACGATAGAATCCGATTCATCGCCTTTTCGGACGCTTGCGCCACTTAACCCATTCGCTCCAAAGATCATTGAGCGTTTCAATGCGACCTGGTTCAGTTGGCAACGATGATCGTAACCTTTGGTCACAGCTGATTTGCCAATCAGCGGGTAGTCTCTCGGGAATGAGGCAGTGCGAACTGCGGGCGGGGAGCTCACCACGCGGATGCCGTACTGAACTGAACACCTTTAACCTGATCGAAAATGCCATTTCTCGAAATTGAAGGACAGCTGTTGCACTACCAGACTCACGGCACGGGATTTCCAGTACTGCTGGGACACAGCTACTTGTGGGACTCGTCAATGTGGGCACCGCAAATCGACGCATTGTCTCGCCACTATCAGGTCATCGCTCCAGACCTTTGGGGCCACGGACAGTCCGGGCGCCTCCCTGAGAATACGCAAACGCTCGGCGATTTGGCCACTCACGCGAGCCACCTTCTGGATGCCCTAGGTGTCAGACAGTGCGCGATAGTCGGCTTGTCGGTCGGCGGAATGTGGGGGGCTGAGCTCGCCTTGCGTGAACCAGCCCGGGTCAAGTGTCTCGTCATGATGGATACGGACCGGGGCGCCGAGCCGGAAGCGACGCGCGACCAATATTTCCAAATGTTGAACGTAATCGAATCGATCGGCAGGATTCCCGAACCGATGATCGACGTCATCGTTCCTATGTTTTTCCGCCGCGGGGCAACGCTGAATGGCGAACTTCACGCAAGGTTTCGAAAAGCGCTAGCGGAGTTCTCCACCGACCAGTTGCGGCAATCCGT
>NZ_JAXDPY010000242.1:0-13750 GCF_034668105.1 Paraburkholderia sp.
CATTGCGCAAGCCATGACGTAAACGCATGCCGCGCATGACAAAGTTTCGATTGTGACCGTTCTTTGGCTGATGCCTAATCATCGAACCGGATGGGACCGCCGCGCCGATGGCGATCCGCGAATCCGCTGCCGGATGGAGAAAGGGAGAAGGTCTTATGCAGAGCGCCACGCAAGCCCGCTCGAAACTGCCTGACGTAGGCACGACGATTTTTACCGTGATCGGCCAACTGGCCGCGCAACACGATGCGCTGAATCTGTCGCAAGGCGCGCCGAATTTCGCGCCGGACGCGAAACTGGTCGACGGTGTCGCGCAAGCCATGCGCGCCGGTCATAACCAGTACGCGCCGATGGCCGGCATCGCTACGCTGCGCGAAGCGCTCGCCGACAAGGTCGAGACGCTATACGGCGTGCACTACGATCCGTCGAGCGAAGTCACCGTGATCGCGAGCGCCAGCGAAGGTCTGTATTCGACGATCAGCGCTCTGGTGCATCCGGGCGATGAAGTGATTTATTTCGAGCCGTCATTCGATAGCTATGGCCCGATCGTTCGCCTGCAAGGCGCGACGCCGATCCCGATCAAACTGTCGCTGAGCGATTTCCGCGTGAACTGGGACGAGGTCGCCGCCGCGATCACGCCGAAGACGCGCATGATCATCATCAACACCCCGCACAATCCGACCGCGACCGTGTTCAGCGAAGCCGACATCGCGCGTCTGAAAGCTGTGACGCGCAACACCGACATCGTGATCCTTGCCGACGAAGTCTACGAACACGTGGTGTTCGACGGCGCCAAACATCAGAGCATGGCCTGCGACGCCGAGCTTGCGGAGCGCAGCGTGATCGTGTCGTCGTTCGGCAAGTCGTATCACGTGACCGGTTGGCGCGTCGGCTATTGCCTCGCGCCCGCCGCGCTGATGGACGAGATTCGCAAAGTCCATCAGTTCATGGTGTTTTCTGCCGATACACCGATGCAGTACGCGTTCGTCGATGCGTTGGCCAATCGCGAGAGCTATCTCGGCCTGTCCGCGTTCTATCAGAAGAAGCGCGATCTGCTCGCGCATGCACTGCGCGATTCGCGCTTCGAGTTGTTGCCGAGCGAAGGCAGCTTCTTCATGCTCGCGCGGTTTCGCGGTTTCTCCGAGGAAAGCGATAGCGATTTCGTGCTGCGCCTGATTCGCGATGCGCGTGTCGCGACGATCCCGCTGTCGGCGTTTTATACCGACGGTACGGATTCCGGCTTGATCCGCCTGAGCTTCTCGAAAGACGACGCGACCTTGATCGAAGGCGCGCGGCGCTTGTGCGAAATCTGATTGGCTGGTTGTGCGAGGTTTTCGCGGCGAGCGCGTGAAGAGCTGGCTCGATTGCAGAAGGCCGCTCTCGCTCGCCGCAAGCACGAACCGGCAGGATTTTTGACCGCAGTATGATCATCGCGCCGTGGCGTCGTTTCGTTAAGCATCAGCGCGTTGCATGCTGCGTTACAACAATATCGAAGGAAAAGGGACACGTTATGAAATTGCTCAAGCCTCTGCTGGCGCTGGCCTGCGCATTCACGTCGATTGCCGCATCGTCGGCCGCGATTGCCGCCGATGCCACGACGCTGCGTTTCGGACTCGAGGCGCAATATCCGCCGTTCGAATCGAAAGGGCCGAACGGTGAACTGCAAGGTCTCGATATCGACGTCGGCAATGCCGTATGCGTCGCCGCGCATATGACGTGCAAATGGGTCGAAACGTCGTTCGACGGTTTGATTCCCGCACTGCAGGGCCGCAAGTTCGACGCGATCAATTCGGCGATGAACGCCACCGAACAGCGCCGTCAGGCGATCGATTTCACCACCGTCGTGTATCGCGTGCCGTCGCAGTTGATCGCGAAGCGCGACAGCGGTTTGCTGCCGACGTCGGCATCGTTGAAGGGCAAACGCGTTGGCGTGTTGCAGGCCTCGATTCAGGAAACCTTTGCGAAGACGCATTGGGAACCGGCTGGCGTCACCGTCGTGCCGTATCAGGATCAGAACCAGGTGTACACGGATCTCGTGGCGGGTCGGCTCGATGCGACGCTCGTTCTTGCGCCGGCGGGGCAGACGGGTTTTCTGTCCAAGCCTGGCGGCAAGGACTACGCGTTCGTCGGCCAGCCGGTGCGCGATGACAAGATTCTCGGCAGCGGTATTGCTTATGGGATTCGCAAGGGCGACACCGCGTTGCGTGATCAGCTGAACGCGGCGATCGCGAAGGTCCAGGCCGACGGTACGGTGAAGACACTGGCCGCGAAGTATCTCGGCAATATCGACGTCTCGGCGAAGTAACCTGCTGACTGTACGCGGCGAGCCCATGTTGTGCGGCGACGCTCAGGAAATTTCAATGAAGCGTCGCCGCAGCGCCGCAGCATTTCTTGAATTTCTTGCCACTGCCGCAAGGGCACGGATCGTTGCGGCCGACTTTGGGTTCGGTGCGCTGGGCCATAGCGGCTAGGGTGCGCTCGAAGACGGCCTGGCGGTGGGGAAGCCAGAAACGATAGATCGCGGCGACGCTGGCGGGGATCTGTTTGGTGAGGGCTTCGTCCTGTTCCGGCGTGCCGATCAATTCTTCGTCTTCCAGCGTGAGATCCAGTGCGCCCATCAGACGAATCGGCTCCAGCCATTCCCGGCCCTGCTCGCTATCGAACAGCGCTTGCCAGTCCTGCCTGATGAGCATGAGGCCTTGCATGAAGCCCATTGCCCACGCTTCGCCGTCGATGTATTCGCTGCCGCTTTCGTCGATGCGGTGGACACCAAACACCGGCACGAACCCATCCGGGTCGGATTCCAGATCGGCAATGATGCCGTTCATGTGCCGCAAGATCAGCCCGAGAATGTGCTGCGCCTGCTCCGTTGATTCGAACGCAGGCGTGTCATCCTCGCTGGGTCCCCACACACCCGGTAGCCAGTAACTGGGCGCTACGGTGGTCGGCCCGATAGCCATCGCGGTTAGATATCCGTCCAGGCCCATGATCGTCAGGGTCTCCTCCGACGTCAGGTCGGAAATCAGAAATTCATCGAGTTCGTCGAACTCTTTTTCGGAGAGAGGAGAGGCCAGGTCGGCGGGCTTGAGTTTTGATTTGGACATAGCAAGGCTCCGGCACTGCAATTCGTGGAACCTGGTAGTCTATCGGGGAATGCGGAGTCGGTTTGCCCACACACCCCAGCATCTTCCTTAGAACATCATTGAGTCGATGAAACGCGACTCGGTAATCGGCTGGATTTCATTGGGCTGGATACCGTCGATAGCCGGTAGCAGGTTGTTGTTGGCGTCTGTGGCAGGCTCAACACGCGGGCGCACATCGTCGGCGCCCAGAACGCTGCCGATGGCGGTGTTCACTGTGGGAAGGGTACCCACCAGGCCCTTACCCAGGTTGTTGGTCGTATCGAGATACGTTGGCTTCACGCCCATACCGAGAGTGAACCCCAGTTCCACCGCCATGCGCGCGCCGATGTCTCGCGCAAGATCTGCCGAATCAACCGAGCCCTTACCGCCAACCACGGTAGCCTTGCCCAGCGAAATTACCTTGCCTTCCAGCATGAACTCCACGCCGAAGTCATCTGCCCCGTAGGGCACCGCGTGTTGATACCACGGGCGCTGATGGAACCAGCGGACCTGGACGATCATCTCGCCGCGTTGCTGGAAGTGATGGCCCTCACCTTCGAAGCCATTGATGAACGTGCTCAAGGTATGTGGAGAAGCCTGATTCCCAAAGACTGATCGAAATGCACCTGCGGAAGCAAAAAGCCCGGTCAGCTTTCGCTAACCGGGCTTCGTAATACTTGGTGGGGCGTGAGTGACTCGAACACTCGACCTACGGATTAAGAGTCCGCTGCTCTACCAACTGAGCTAACGCCCCAAACAGAAGCGAAATTATGCCGAATCTTTCCGAGATTGCCAACCCCCTTTAGCAGATTTCTGAAAAAATCTGGGAAGTGCAGCGGCCTCGCATCCGCGCTGAGAGCAGTCAAGCGCCGGAAGGGCGCGCGGTTCGCCGTCCCGGTATTATGTCGCGAACACTTGCCGCCCGAAGCCTCGTGCGGCTTTCGACCGGGGACCGCCATGGATGACAAAGAGATTATCGCGTTGCTCGACCGCATCCTCGCGCCGTGGGTTCGAGCGCTCACGCTGACCCCGGTCAAGGTCGACGAAGAAAGTGCAACGCTGCGTCTGCCGTTTTCCGGCGGCCTGCGCCATGCCGGCGGCGTGATCTGCGGGCAGGTCTTCATGGCGGCCGCCGACACGGCCATGATCGTCGCTATTTCCGCGGCGCTCGGCGGCTTCAAGCCCATGAGCACGGTGTCGCTCAACATCAATTTCATGCGCGCGGTCCGCAAGGGCGATGTGCTGATCACCGCGCGCGTGCTGCGCATGGGCCGCAATCTCGTGTTCGGCGAAGTGGAGTTATTCGACGAAGCCGGCAACATGGCTGTCCACGCCACCACCACGTACGCGCTGCTCGACTGAGACCCGAGACCCGAAGCCTGAAAAACGGGTTCGCACATCGCATTAGAGGGGAAAAACCAAGATGTTCGATCAGGTCGTATTCGCCGGCGGCGGCAATCGCTGCTGGTGGCAGGCGGGATTCTGGGACGTCGTGCAGCCGGAGCTGGCTATTCGTCCGCGCGTCATCACTGCCATTTCGGCCGGTGCCGCCACCGCGTGCATGCTATATACGCGCGATTCCGACTGGGTCATGCGCTATTACGAAGACGCGCTGCGCCACAACACGCGCAACGCGTACTGGGGCAATCTGCTGCGCGGCGAATCGGTATTTCCGCATTACCGGATCTACCGGCAGGCACTGCTCGACATTTATGGCCCCAAGTTTTCTACCTTGGCGCAAGCGCCTGAGATCCGCATCGGCGTGTCGCATCTGCCTCGTTGGCTCGGCGCGCGCAGCGCGGTCGCCGCTGGGCTGATTGCGTACAACATCGAGAAATATGTGCGTAAGACGCTGCATCCGACGCTCGGTCAGACGCTCGGTTTTCATCCGGAATTCGTGCGTGTGCAGGATTGCGCGACGGTCGAGGACCTCGCCGATCTGATTCTGCAATCGTCGAGTACGCCGCCCTTCACACCGGTTCTGCGGCGCAACGGCCGGCCGGTGCTGGACGGCGGGATGGTCGACAACGTGCCGGTCGGCGCGCTCGATGCCGACGCACCGGGCAATGTGCTGGTGATGGTGACGCGTCTTTATCCGCGGCCGCAAATGTTCGTCGTGCCGCACGGCGTGCAGCAACGGCTCTACGTGCAGCCGTCGCGCAAGGTGCCGATTTCGGGTTGGGACTACACGAGTCCGTCGCAGATGGTGCACGCGTACAACCTCGGCCGTGCCGACGGAGAAGTCTTTCTGAACCGCGTGCCCGAACTGCTGGAAGCCGGCGCGCACGAAACGCGCGAGCTGAGGGATTAACGCCGGCGTCCGCCCTGCAACGCTTCCGGATTCGCTACGCTGGCTGTATCGCCGGCGTCGAAAGCCAGAATGTTCTGGAATGCCGCGGTGAAATACAACTCGTAGCTCTCGCGCTCCACGTAGCCAATGTGCGGCGTGCAGATCACATTCTCCATGCGCAGCAGGCTGTAGCCCTGCAGAATCGGCTCGCTCTCGTAGACATCGATGGCGACCATTCCGGGACGGTTGTGCGACAGCGCGGTCACCAGCGCGTTTTCTTCGAGCAATTCGGCCCGGCTGGTGTTGACGAGCAGCGCGGTCGGCTTCATCCGCATCAGGTCTTCCTGTGTGACGATGCCGCGTGTGTCGTCGTGCAGGCGCAGGTGCAATGACAGCACGTCGCTCTGCTCGAACAGTGCCTCACGGCTTTCGGCCACGCTATAGCCGTCCGCGCGCGCCGCTTCACGCGAATGCTCGCGACCCCAGATCAGCACGTTCATGCCAAAGGCCTTGCCGTATCCGGCAAGCAGCCGGCCGATCTTGCCGTAACCCCAGATTCCAAGCGTCTGACCGCGCAACACCTGGCCCAAACCGAAGTTCGGCGGCAGCGCCGACGTCTTCAAACCCGACTGCTGCCAGGCGCCTTGCTTAAGGTTTGCTACGTATTGCGGAATCCGCCGCTGAGCCGCCATGATGAGAGCCCACGTCAGTTCGGCGGGTGCGATCGGTGAGCCGCTGCCTTCCAGCACGGCGATGCCGCGCTCGGTACAGGCCGCCAGATCGATATGGCTCGAAACCTTGCCCGTCTGGCTGATCATGCGCAAACGCGGCAGTTTGTCGAGCAGTTGCGAGCTGATGCGGGTGCGTTCGCGAATCAGGACGAGGGCGTCGACTTCGGAAAGACGGCTTGCCAGTTGGCCGAGACCGCGGACGGTGTTGTTGAAAACCTTGACCTCATGGTCGGCCAGCAGTTGAAAGCAGTCGAGCTTGCGGACAGCGTCCTGGTAATCGTCGAGGATGGCAATCTTCATGGTATGTGTCTTGCGACGCACCGTATCGGTGCGGAACGGAGTGTTATGCTGACTGTCCCACCATGTGACCCAGGTCACATGCCGGTCTGGCTGAATGCCTTACTGTAGAAGCTGCCGCTTTAGAACGGCGGCGCCACGGCAAGGCCGATTGACATCGTTTTTAACAGTTTGTTGCGTGTTGAGGCAAGCCGCTTTACAGACGGTTGCAGACAGCCGTCGGCAAAAACCTCCGCGCAACGGGCTGTGTAGCCCATATGACCTGCACATTTTGCGCGCCGGCTTGCAGGAATGTCGACGTGATGAATTGAACGCCTCTCGCATGCAGCGTCGGTGGGCTTGTACCGTTTTTCTATTGCTTTCAAAACGGAGACAGGTCGATGAATCATCCCTCATTCGAAGGACAGCCCACCAATGAGGCGTCCACAGGGGCGCCCGCGTGGGTCAAGCACCGAAAACTGATCGACTGGGTCCAGCGGGTTGCCGCCATGACCAAGCCCGATCGAATCGTCTGGTGCGACGGTTCACAGGAAGAATACGACCGTCTATGCGCGCAGATGGTCGAAGCCGGCACCCTCAAGAAGCTCAATCCCGCCAAGCGTCCCAATTCCTATCTGGCATGGTCCGATCCGTCGGACGTGGCGCGTGTCGAAGACCGCACCTACATCTGCTCGCAGCGTCGTGAAGACGCCGGGCCAACCAATAACTGGATCGAACCGGCCGAGATGCGCGCGACGCTCGACGGTCTGTTCGACGGCGCCATGCGCGGCCGCACCCTGTACGTCGTGCCGTTTTCGATGGGGCCGCTGGGTTCGCCGATTGCGCATATCGGCGTCGAGTTGAGCGACAGCCCGTACGTGGTGACCAACATGCGCATCATGACGCGCATGGGCCGCAAGGTGTACGAGGTGCTGGGCGAAGACGGCGAGTTCGTGCCGTGCGTGCATTCGGTCGGTGCGCCGCTCGCCGCCGGCGAGAAAGACGTGCCGTGGCCGTGCAACGAGACCAAATACATCGTCCATTTCCCGGAATCGCGCGAAATCTGGAGCTACGGCTCGGGCTACGGCGGCAATGCGCTGCTCGGCAAGAAGTGCTTCGCGCTGCGTATCGCTTCGACGATGGGTCGCGACGAAGGCTGGCTCGCCGAGCACATGCTGATTCTCGGCGTGACGTCGCCGGAAGGGCGCAAGCATCACGTGGCGGCGGCGTTCCCGTCGGCGTGCGGCAAGACCAATTTCGCGATGCTGATTCCGCCGGAAGGCTTGAACGGCTGGAAAATCTCCACGATCGGCGACGATATTGCGTGGATCAAGCCGGGCAAGGACGGCCGCCTGTACGCGATCAACCCGGAGGCGGGTTACTTCGGCGTCGCGCCGGGCACGAGCGAAAAAACCAACTTCAATGCCATGGCCACGTTGAAGGAAAACGTCATCTTCACGAACGTCGCTCTGACAGACGACGGCGACGTCTGGTGGGAGGGCATGACCGACGAGCCGCCGGCTCACCTGATCGACTGGCAAGGCAAGGACTGGACGCCGGCGAGCGCGAAGGGGAGCGGCCGGAAAGCCGCGCACCCGAACGCGCGCTTCACGGCGCCGGCCTCGCAATGCCCGTCGATCGATGCCGACTGGGAGAACCCGGCGGGCGTCGCGATCGACGCGTTCATTTTCGGCGGCCGCCGTTCGACCACCGTGCCGCTCGTCACCGAAGCGCGCAACTGGGTTGAAGGCGTCTACATGGCCGCGACCATGGGCTCGGAAACAACCGCGGCGGCTGCCGGACAGCAGGGCGTGGTGCGCCGCGATCCGTTCGCCATGCTGCCGTTTTGCGGCTACAACATGAGCGACTACTTCGGCCACTGGCTGAAAACAGGCGAGCGCCTCGCACAATTGAACGCGAAGCTGCCAAAAATCTTCTGCGTCAACTGGTTCCGCAAGGGCGCGGACGGCAAGTTCGTCTGGCCGGGCTTCGGCGAGAACATGCGTGTGCTGAGCTGGATGGTCGGGCGCGTTGAAGGTAAGGCGCAAGGTGAAGAGCACGCGTTCGGCCTATCGCCGCATTACGAAGACATCGACTGGAGTGGCCTGGATTTCAGCCGCGAGCAATTCCAGCAGGTGATTTCCGTGGACGATGCGGCCTGGCGCGCCGAACTCGCGCTACATACCGAGCTGTTTGACACATTGCAGCAAGGCCTGCCGCCGGCGTTGGCGCAGACCAAACTCGCGCTCGAAGGAAAGCTTGCCGCCTGATCAGGTGAGCATTCACTTCGCATGAAAAGCCGCCTTCGGGCGGTTTTTTCTTGGCCGGTCCGACCCCGCACTACAGACTTCGCTGATTTCAGAATGCTGGGGTGATCTTTGCGTCTGTTCGAACAAAAAGTCGATGCAAGCTGCGGTGCAGCAGATTGTTTCTTCGATTGGAACAATCGGGAGTCGCGCACCGCACTCCGGAGCACAGTCGAACAAATATCGACAATATTTCCGCTATCGCGGGCAACTTCTGCACGATTTCGCGAGTCGTAGGAGAATTCCAAGTTCGCTTCACTGGTTTTCACTAATTGTCAGGAAGCTGTAACACGGCAGGAGTTGTCTTATGGATCATTTGCAGTCGATGCGAGTTTTCGTCAAAGTGGCGGATCTCGGCAGTTTTGCCCGCGCTGCGAGCGCGATGGATATTTCCAACGCAGTTGCCACCCGCCACGTTGCCGATCTCGAAGGCCGTCTTGGTACGCGGCTGCTCAATCGCACAACCCGCAGCTTGTCTCTGACCGAATCCGGCCAGGTGTATCTCGAGCGCGCGCGCCAGATTCTCGACGAACTGGAAGACGTCGAGCAGATGGTGGTCGCGCGCAATCACGAACCCGTCGGCACGTTGCGAATAGTCGCACCGGTCGTGTTCGGGTTGCATAACCTCGCGCCCGTCCTGCAGACGTACGCGGAGCGCTATCCGAAAGTCATTCCCGATGTCACGCTGGTCGACCGTCAAGTCGATCTGGTCGAAGAAGGTTTCGACGTGGGCGTCGTGGTCACACGGCAGATGCGCAGCGCAAGCATTGTCACGCGGCGTTTGACCACGGGCTGCATGACGGTGTGCGCCACGCCCGCGTATCTGGAAAAGCACGGCATGCCCACGCGTCCCGAGCATCTGCTCGAGCATCCGTGCCTGAGCTTGCCGTCCGAGTATTGGGGCGACGAGCGCGTATTCACGGGTTCGGAAGGCGAGGTGCGGGTGCGTCCGTCCAACGTCATCGTTGCGAACTATACGGAAATGCTGCGGCAGTTCGCGTTGCTCGGCATGGGCATCGCGATTTTGCCGAGCTATCTGATAGGCCGCGACATGACGCGCGGCAGGCTCGTGCGTCTGCTGGGCGATTTCCGCTTGCCGCAGGTCGAGATCAATATCGCATACCCGAGCCGCCGTCACTTGCCGGCCAAGGTGCGTACGTTCATCGATCACCTGGTCGAGCATTTCAGCCAGACGCCGAATAGCCTGCTCGGCGAGCAGTGGATCAAGGACGGTCTGGAACGGCCCGCCACGTCCGCCGCGCTCGACGCAGCGGATCACATGCCGCCGGAAGCTTTCGATGGCGCTGAGCCGCTGTCACGGCTGCTGGATAGCGAGTTGTCGCCGGTACCGAAGACGTTGGCAAAGACGAATCGTCCACGGCCTACCGCTCTGTCGCCGCTGTAACTGTTGAGGCGACGCATGGCACGGCTGCGCTTGAGATAAGCGCAGTCTGGCCGGCAAATAAAAAGGCGCAATCACGTAAGTGACTGCGCCTTTTCTCATGCAAGGCTCGAAGCCGGCCGAAAAGCTGAATGCTCTTCCGGCCACCTGCCCGAATTACGAACCGGTCTTGCGTGCGGCCGTCTTCCTGGCCGGGGCTTTCTTGGCCGCTGCTGTCTTTGTAGCCGCTGTCTTGGTCGCGGGTGCTTTCTTAGCGGCTACTTTTTTGGCAGCTGGGACTGCCTTCACGGCAACCGCTGTATCCTCGTCATCCGACTCCGGCGCTGCCTTGGCGGCTGTCTTTGCCGCCGCGGTCTTCGCTGCTGTCTTGGCCGACGGCTCTTTCTTCTCGAATTCGAAGCCGATCTTGCCGTCGTTCTGCTTGACGAGGAAGGCCTTGAAGTTGCGGCCGGTGCGCGACGACTTGAAGTTCGTCAGCAGATCGGTGCGCCCTTCTTCGAGCAATTTCGCCATCTGCTCACGCGCGATTTCCTGCTGCAGAATCACCTTGCCCGAGCGGAAGTCGCAAGTCTTCGGATTCGCAACCGAGTTCTCGCAGACATAGCTCATGCCGTGCTCGAACACGCGGCCCTTGCATTTCGGGCACGCGCCAACCGCTTGTTGATCGGAGAAATCAGGCGGTTCGCCGTCTTCACCGCCCGAATCCTGACCGAAATCGAACTCGAGCTTGTAGTTCTTGATCTCGTCGTCGAGCGAGAGCTTCAGGATCGCGGAGAACGGGCGGCCCATCTTGCTGCGGAAACCCGAGAGCGGTCCGATCGTTTTGTTCTGCAACAGCTCTTCGACTTCCGGAATTTCGAACTGACGGCCGCCCGGAATCTTCGAAATCGAGAACTCGCACTTCGAGCACGCGAAGCGCCGGTAGTTTTCCTTCACCTGACCGCCGCAATTCGGACACGGCGTCTGCAACGTCGCGTAGTCGCCCGGGATCGTGTCGGAATCGTATTCCTTCGCGCGCTTGACGATGGTCTGCGTCATGCGGGCGATTTCCTGCATGAACGCGTCACGTGGCAGGTTGCCGCGCTCCATCTGCGAAAGCTTGTATTCCCACTCGCCGGTCAATTCCGGTGCGGTCAACTCCTTCACACCGAGGCCGCGCAGCAGCGTCATGAGCTGGAATGCCTTGGCGGTTGGAATCAGATCGCGGCCTTCACGGATCAGATATTTTTCGCCGAGCAGCCCTTCGATAATGGCGGCGCGCGTGGCCGGTGTGCCGAGACCCTTGGCTGCCATCGCTTCTCGCAACTCGTCGTCTTCGACCAGCTTGCCCGCGCCTTCCATGGCCGACAGCAAGGTTGCTTCGTTGTAGCGTGCGGGCGGTTTCGTCACCAGTTGCTGGGCGGCGATCTTGTCGGTCTTGACCTTCTCGTCCTTCTGCACCGGCACGAGGTTGGCGTCTTCACCGCTGATTTCGCGGCCATAGACTTGCAGCCAGCCCGGTTCGACCAGCACCTTGCCTTCGGTCTTGAAGTGATGGCCGACCACCTCCGTGATCCGCGTGGTCAGCTTGTATTCGGCGGCCGGGAAGAACACCGCGAGGAAACGCTTCACCACCAGGTCGTACAGCTTCTGTTCCGGCTCGGACAGATTCTTCGGCGCCTGCGCTGTTGGGATGATTGCGAAGTGGTCGCTGATCTTCGAGTTGTCGAAGATGCGCTTGTTCGGCTTGACCCAGCCCTTGTCCAGCACCTGCTTGGCATACGGGAGATAGTTGTTGCTCTCCTTGAGCATGCCCAGCGTTTCCTTGACCGTATCCATATAGTCTTCCGGCAACGCGCGCGCGTCGGTACGGGGATAGGTCAGCACCTTGTGTTTTTCATACAGCGCCTGAGCGAGGCCGAGCGTGTTCTTGGCCGAGAAGCCGAAGCGGCCGTTGGCTTCACGCTGCAGGCTGGTCAGGTCGAACAGCGCCGGCGACAGTTGCGTGGACGGCTTCGACTCTTCCGTTACTGTGCCGATCTGGCCACGGCAAGCCGCGACGATCGTCTCAGCCGCGGGCAGCGCCCATAGACGCGAGTCACGCTTTTCCGGATCGAACTCGTCGCGTTTGAATTTCGGATCGAACCAGCGGCCTTCGTAGAAACCGGCCGAACAGACGAACTCCGCCTTCACTTCCCAGTAATCACGCGGCACGAAGCGGCGGATTTTTTCTTCACGTTCGACGACGATCGACAGCGTCGGCGTCTGCACCCGCCCGACCGTGGTCAGGAAGAAGCCGCCGCCTTTGCTGTTGAACGCGGTCATGGCGCGCGTGCCGTTAATGCCGACCAGCCAGTCCGCTTCCGAGCGGCAGCGCGCCGCATCGGCGAGCGGCTGCATTTCCTCGTCGCTACGCAGACGGGCAAAGCCGTCGCGGATCGAGCCGGCTGTCATGGATTGCAGCCACAGGCGCTGCACCGGTTGCCTGGCTTTCGCGTGCTGCGCGATCAGGCGGAAAATCAGCTCGCCCTCGCGCCCCGCGTCACATGCATTGATCAGCCGGTCGACATCTTTGCGCTTGAGCAGCTTGGTCAGCACCTTCAGGCGCGACTCGCTCTTGGCAATCGGATTGAGGTCGAAATGCGGGGGGATGACGGGCAGATTGGCGAAACTCCACTTGCCGCGCTTGACTTCATAGTCTTCGGGCGCAGCGATTTCCAGCAGATGGCCGACTGCCGAGGAAAGCACGTAGTCGTCGCTTTCGTAGTACTCGTCATGCTTGGTAAAGCCGCCCAAAGCCTTCGCGATGTCGTTCGCGACGGAAGGCTTTTCGGCGATGATCAGTGCTTTGGACATGACTCGATGTGAGGTTGGTAGATCCGGGTTGATGGCCGTGAGTGCGCTTAAATTAGCGCGACCCTCGTTTGCGACCTTTGCGACCCAATGACGACCGCTTTATAGCACACGCCGCAAGAGCGGCGTGTCAAGTGCCATAAAAAGCGCGCCATGATAATTGCGCCCTCAGTAACTGAGCAAGCTGTTGCAAACGCACCGCGCTCCGCTTGCAACGCCCATGCCGCAAGGTTTAGCGGGCGCTGCCACATTCACGCCACGGTCAGCGCGGGGCGCAGTTTGGGCGCGCCGCTGACGCCGGGCACCGCGGTCAGGTCGGACAACATCCGCTCCACGATCGCCGCCTGCGGCAAAACCGTGCCGAAAAAACGTGTTGTTACCGAGTCTTCGATCAGGATAGTCGGGAAATTTTCGACATCCAGATCGTCGAAGCGGTCCGCATGGGTTTCGATGTCGATCCATGCGAAACAGATATCCGGATGCTTGTCCGCCAGCCGATTGAAGGCTTCCCGATAGTCACGGCAGGTCCCGCACCATTCCGCGCACAGGCACGCAACGAACAGCGTGTCGGGTTCGTTGACGCGCTCGGCGATCCGGTCTTGGTCGGTGTCGAGATTCAGCGCGGGCATGTCGGTTCCTTGCGTACTTTTGTCAGGTGCTTTGGCGCGAATGTAGCATGGCGGATTGCAAATCGTGGCCAACCCCTGGTCGACGCGGGTTCAGCTGTGGGTCGCTCGCATGAAGCGGCCGCCGGGCAGCGCCGTTACCTGACCGGCGAGTTCGAGTTGCAGCAA
>NZ_JAXDPY010000243.1:0-3626 GCF_034668105.1 Paraburkholderia sp.
CAGGATCAGCGGAATCCGCATCGTAGCCGCCTTCGCCCTCGCCGCCGCCGGAGTCCAGATGGGCAGCGCGTTCATGGCATGCCCCGAGACAGCCGTCTCCGCTTTGCATCGGGAGGCCCAGAAAAACGCGAGTGTTTGGCTGCGCTTAACGCTGAGAATTGCCAAGAGTCTCACTTGGCGCTTTAGTAAACCTGAGATACTTGCCATACGAAATTTCACAAATGCAGCAATTGTGACTGGCTATGGTAGCTCTCTGTTTTCAGACAATAAAGTCTGATTGCGGCCGACCGCCGCGCCACCAATATTGCCGTAACGTTGCATGATTCGCTGTCTCACGCATCGTGCAATAAAACGAAGATTTGTCTCAAGTCTAACCGCAGTTCCTGTCTCGGGCTAAGTCTAAGGCATTCAAATACAATGCCCCATAGTCTCAGCGTTAAGTGCAGCGTGACACTCACTGAACGGGTTCCTTCAGGAAGTCCGGCGAATCTGGTTCAACTGCCTCAAGCGGCGGAGCCAGAAGAACCGACGCATGGGCTGGGACTGGTTCGAGGCTCTGACCGCGCGCTTGCCCTTGCCGCCACCCCGGATCACTCACCCATGGGCACCACGAGCGGCACAATGCGGGTGACTTCCGGGAAGAGCCGGGTGCGGGAAAGCCGCCTGCCCGGATCCGTGAGGGCGAAGCCGAATGGCCTAGCCTCGACCACAACCCGGCGCAGAGCGGCCAGATTGACGTCGCTGCCGACGCGAACACGGCTGCCATCGGGCAGTGAGATCTCGATCAGACCCGAACGTGACGGCAGGCGGGTTGTAGCAGGCCCTAGTACCCAGAATCGCTGGAGCGCGACACACAGGTAGCGTCGGCTCATCGGCCGACGGCAGCGCTTCAGCCCTGTTAGTCCCGACTCATGGTTCAGTGATAGTGGGTACTAGTACCTCGTCCCAGTGGTTTTGACCGGTTGAGTATGGGGCCGATTTAGCTCGGGTAAGGCGGAGCGTTCGAGCAGGACTGCGATGCTCCGCGGGACCCCTGGCTGGCGTGAAATCAACCCCGCCCTCTCGAGGCTGAGCACCATCTGATGAACGGTCGGTGGCGTAACGCGGAAGAACCGCATCATGTCTGCTTCCGCTGGGGGGCACCCGTTCACCAGCGTATAGGCGTGAATGAACGCCAGATACTGGCCCTGCCTATGGGTGAAATCTGGTCGCGAATCAGCGGCTCGATTCATCTTGGTTCTCGACAACGGGGGATCAACGATGAACATACGCTACCGGGTCGATCTGAGCGAAACGGAGCGGGCGCAACTCACGGCATTGCTCAACGGCGGCAAACATGCGGCGCGCAAAATCAAGCGTGCCCAAATCCTGCTGGCGGCCGACGCTGGTGTCAGCGACGACGTGATCGCCAGCAGCCTTTCGGTTGGCGGATCGACGGTCTACCGAACCAAGCGGCGCTTCGTCCAAGGCAACCTGGAGCTGGCGCTCAGCGAGGAGGCCCGCCCTGGGGCGGCGCGCAAGCTATCTGGCAAGGAAACGGCGTTGCTGATTGCCACGGCCTGCTCCGACCCGCCCGAGGGACGCAAGCGCTGGACGCTGGACCTTCTGGCCGACGCAATGGTCCGGCTGACGGCGCATGAGGATCTGTCGCGCGAGACAGTGCGCCGACGCCTCGCCGAGGACGATCTGAAGCCGTGGCGACGGGACATGTGGTGCATTCCGCAGATCGACGGCACCTATGTCGCACGGATGGAGGACGTGCTCGATCTCTACGCCGAAGAGGCTGATCCGAAGCGTCCGGTGGTGTGCTTCGACGAAAGCCCGACGCAGTTGATCGGCGAGGTGCGTGACCCGATCCCGGCCGAGGCGGGTCAGCCGGAGCGTTACGACTATGAATACTGCCGTAATGGCACGGCCAATCTGTTCGTGTTTCTCGATGCGCACAGGTCCTGGCGCCATGTGAAGGTGACGGATCAGCGAACGGCGCAAGATTTTGCTGCCTGCATGCGCGATTTGTCCGATATCCACTATCCGGATGCGGAGCAGATCCGCGTCGTGATGGACAATCTTTCAACCCACACCGCTGGGGCGCTTTACGAGACATTCCCGGCACAAGAAGCCCATCGCATCCTTCAGCGCCTGGAGTTCCACTACACACCCAAGCACGCCAGTTGGTTGAACATGGTGGAAATCGAGATCGGCGTGTTGCGCGGGCAGTGCCTGGATCGGCGCATCGCTGATCGCGAACTGCTTCATGCCGAAGTCCAAGCTTGGCAGAGGCAGCGCAATGCGTCCGGCGCACGCATCACGTGGAAGTTCACGACCCAGAAGGCGCGCGACAAGCTGGCCCGAGCCTATCCCGACACCACCAAAGAGTCATAATCACTGTGACGAGGTACTAGCTAGCGGCGCGCAGGCGGGCCGGAGCGGCCGCCGGTCTGGCCGCTTTGTTTGCGCCGTTGGCGATCTTGCCGACAGTACAGTTCGGCACGTCCGAGGCGGAGGACGCTCGATGCAGCAAGCTGTTGGAAGAGGCGCGCGCGCAGGCCGCGAGTAAGCCGCCGCCCGCTTCCGTGCCAAGCTCCCACGGGGAGAAACTCGCACCGCCCGCACGCTAGCGTTCCTGTCTGCCCGTCGGGCCGATTCCGGCAAGCTTCTTCCGAGCATCTATGGGGATCACCGCGCGGTCATGGCTTTATCGCGCTGCAGACTGAGACCGGCTTACAAACGTATGAAACTCTTACGCACCTAGTTCCGTTAAGGCCCACGCAGGTAAGACCTCGCGACCAACTTCCGGTTGCGGAGGCATCGCCGCTAGGGGCGGTCAACAACTGGAGGAAACGAATATGGGTCGCGGAATCCTACTTTGGCTTATCGGTGTGCCTATCCCGATCATCATCCTTCTCGCGCTGATCTGGCATTGACCATGGCCATTTCATCGCAAACGGTCCTCGACCGAAGTCCCGTCGGCGGCAATGAATCGTCGTTGTCCGCCGTTAGCTGGGCAGCGATTGTCGCGGGCACCGTCGCCGCCATCGCTCTTGCCATTGTTCTCACGTCGCTCGGGGCTGGTCTTGGCCTCACCTCGGTGTCGGCATGGCCCAACGCGGGTGCTTCGGCCACAACCTTCACGATCAGTGCGGGCATCGGCCTTATCGTGGTGCAGTGGTTATCTTCGGCCCTCGGTGGTTTCGTTACGGGGCGCCTCCGCACTAAATGGACCGGTCTTCACACGCATGAGGTCTTCTTCCGCGATACGGCTCATGGCTTCTTGTCATGGGCGCTCGCGACCATCCTCGGGACCCTTCTCCTGGCGGCGGCGGCATCATCGATCGTAGGCGGCGGTGTTCGCGTTGCATCGACCGCTGCCGGCGGCGCGGCACAAGCTGCGGCGTCCAGCGTCTCGGGCTATGCGGTCGACGGGCTCTTCCGCTCGGATCGTATTGACGCCTCGACCAGCACGCAGGATGCCGCCGCGCAGGCGACCCGCATCCTGGCGAATGGCGTCAGGAACGGCGACGTTCCTCCCGCCCATCAGTCGTTTCCCGTTAATCTCCGACAGTAGACCGCGATCGCGCATCAATTATCCAAGCCGCATCAGCCGCTCCAACCCGGTCGCACTGCCG